>NZ_JACVEE010000003.1:738783-1108175 GCF_015355755.1 Nocardia sp. XZ_19_385 | reverse complement strand
AGTGGACCGCTGGACATGGTTCCGGTCAGCGACACCCCAACTCGGATGAGCGCTCATTGCCGGGAGTCGGGAGTCGTTCCGTCCGCAGACCCGCGCTGACCGACTCGGGCCGCGCGGGTAGCGGCAGTTGAGTGCGTTCGCCGACCGGCGCCGCGGCCTGGTAGCTCGCGCGCTCTGAGGCATGTGCGTTCGGCCGTAGCATTGCCACGATGTCCAGCTCTACAACGGTGCTATCCCACAGTTTCGATGGAATCTTCTACCGCATCCAGACGACGTCGTTTGATGTCCAGTACATCATCAGCACTGACGAAGAACCCGAAACCGTAGAGAACGTCGACGTCGAGGTGCGGTTACCGGATGGCTCCCGTTGGAGCGCAACAATGTTCACCGTCGCAGAGATCGTACGGCTCATGGCACGCTGGTCGGAGACCGGAGAGTGCGTAAGCGGCTCCTACTTCTGGTGCGGGGACGGCGTCATCGTCCGCGAACCCGGCGTCAGCTCCATGACCGCGGTCCTCATCGGCCTCCACGATGACGAAAACGCCCTCACAAACGTTCTTCAGCGTCTTGACGAGGACTAACCGCACATCGGCATGTGCGTGCGTTTGGGAAGTGCTGCCAGCGAGCCGGTTTGGAAGACTGACCAACGCGCGGCTCGCGGCAATACAGTGTGTTCGATTACCCACGACTCCGCGCCCGGCCCGGTGCCTGTGCTCGGACGTGGGACGATCAGGGCCTCGGCGACCTGCGGAAAACAGACGCAATAATCTGGCCTTGTGCAGGGCACAAAATCGCGCGAGCGCCCCTGATGTCAGGGGCGACGGAACCTAGGTCTGTGGACTGGGGGCGGTGCGCGCATAGCGTGATCTTGGCTGCTTTCGGGTAGTTGAGCAGGTCGAAAACTAGAGCAGAAGGAATCTTTCGATGAAACGATCACTCGCCGCGGTCACTCTGGCCGGCGCGCTGTTGCTGGCCCCGATGGCCACCGCGAACGCACAGTCCTCTGCCCCAACCCCCGCAAAGGCTGCCCCAACCCCCGCAAAGGCTGCCCCAACCCCCGCAAAGGCTGCGGCCACCCCCGCCGCAGCCGAACCGGTTGCCCTGCCGCCCGACTTCAACCCCTTTCATGTCCTTCTGGAACTGCTTCATACCGGATCGTCCAGCCTCAGCGGCGGATCGAAGGTGTCCTGAGGCTCTGGGCGAAGTAGCGCCATCCGCACACAACGGCCGCCGCACCGATCTGGTGCTGCGGCCGTTTCGTGTTCAGCCGCAGCGGTTTGGAGTTTGAAGATCAACGTTGAAGCGGCACGATCCGTCTGGCACGCGCGCCGTAGTCCGCACTGAAATCGGCATGACAGGGTGTTTTTGCCTCATGCCAGCTCCAGTCATTGACTCAGGGCGGCCACACATGATGCAGTCACGAAAGCTCGCGAAGGTGTCGACAGATGCCGGCCAACTGAAGAGGAGAGGCCATGGGCGACAAGCAGAAGACCCCCGACTGGGTTGCGGAAAGCGGCGCGTGGATGCTGGAAAACGGCCACCGAAGCTTGTTGAAGCTGACCGGCGGTCGCTGGCCGCACAGGCTCGGCTCGATGCAGGCGTTGGAGCTGCACACTATCGGTCGCAAGACCGGTCAGCGGCGCTCCACGTTGTTGAGCTCGCCCATTTTCACTCCAGAGCGGATCGTCCTGATCGCCTCGCTCGGAGGCGCTTCGCACAACCCCGCCTGGTATCTGAATCTCGTCGGCCATCCCAATGTCGAGATCACCGTGCGCGGTGAGACCAAGCCGTACATCGCGCGCACCGCTTCCACGGAGGAAAAGGCCGAGCTCTGGCCCGAGATCACCCGCGGATTCGGCAACCCGTACGACGGATATCAGCGCAGCACTCCGCGGGATATCCCGGTCGTCATCTGCGAACCGGCATGACAGCGGCACCGACCACAACAGCCACCTGATCAATGATTCCGACCGGGCCGCCAACCCGCTACATCTGGACCGCACGGTGCACTGAAATCGGCTATGTGCGTGCGTTGCTGACGCTGAGATGATCTCTGCCCGTTGATCCTCCGAAGACCCACTGGCTACTTCGGGCCGCGCGGATCGCGGCATGTGCGGATGGCTCGAGAATCCAGACGTTCACTCGCATCTCGCCTTCGACCCCGGTCCGGCACAATAACGCTGGTGCGAGTCGCCGACCTAGAAATTGCATTCCGCCGGTACCTGGACAGCCACGGCCGCGCCCTCGACGACCTCGACGCGACCACCGCGATCGACGCTATGACCATGTTCTATGTCCATCACCGCGTGACAGATGTCGACCTCGACAGCGACGGCGACATGCTGCTGTTCCAGTGGGGCATTTATGGCCCCGACCAGCAAGAATTTGTTTACGACATCACGCGCCAAGTAATCACTGATCACGGGGACGATGACAATATCCGGCAGCTCTCACTCACCCTGCACTATCCGATGACGCCGACGTCCCCCACCATCGGAAACGGCAGTCAATGGTGTTCTCACCCCGAGCAGACCGAACATTTCCTGTCGGTGGTTGCCCACCACCCGGCGACATCTCATGTCCTCACCGCTCACCCGCACCGTACCGAGGTCACCTTCGACCACGCCGGATAGCCGAATCCAGATCACCGGTGGGTGCACTGAAATCGGCATGATGGTGCGTTACCGATGCTGGGATGATCCCTGCCCGTTGATCTTCCGCAGGCCCGCGCTGATCGCTTGGGACCACGCGGGTCGCGGCAATGTAGGACGTTGGCCAGGCATCGAAGCGAGGGTTTCTCAGCCCCTGCGTAGCATCTGGTCATCATGAACAGGCGAGAAATCGTAGCTACGGGTTCGTGGCTGTATGCCGACGTCGTTCTCATGCCAGTGTTCGTTGTCCGCCTCGACTACGACTTCTGGTACGAGGTGGCCCGAGAAGAGGGCACACTCGAGGCGGGCGAGGAGCCGTTCCTTGATTCGGCCGGGCACGCCTACTACCTGGCGTTCGAAGCCCTCCGCAACAATGCGTCTTTCTGGCCTGATTCCGGGCCGCACCGTTCAGTTGAAGATGCGCAGATCGCGGCAAAATCGAGGGTGCCCTCTCCGATCACTTGGCAGTCTGGTGAAACACTTCCCTGAAAGATCATCGTTCGAAGCGCCATGGTCCGTCTGGCACGGACGCCGCAGTCCGCACTGAATCGGCATTTCAGTGCGTCCCTGGCTCTGAGATGATTTCTGCCCTTACCCATCACCGCATGGCAGTGTCGACCTCGACAACGACGGCGACATGCTGCTGTTCCAGTGGGGCATTTATGGCGACGACCAGCAAGAATTTGTTTACGACATCACGCGCCAAGTGATCACTGACCACGGAGACGATGACAATATTCGGCAGCTCTCACTCACCCTGCACTATCCGGTGACGCCGACGGCCCGCAACATCGGAAACGGCAGTCAGTGGTGTCCCCATCCCGAGCGGACCGAACATTTCCTGTCGCTCGTTGCCCACCATCCGGCGACAGCTCATGTCCGCACCGCTCATCCGCACCGAACCGAGGTCACCTTCGGCCACGCCGGATAGCCGAATCCAAATCGCTTTAGGTGCACGCACATCGGCATGATGGCGTGTTGCTGACGCTGAGATGATCTGTGCCCATTGATCCCCTGTAGGCCCGCGCTGGCCCCCTCAGGCCGCGCGGGTCGCGGCAGATGAGTGCGTTCGCCGCGCACGAGCGCACTGTTTTGCTCCACCGAATAGACTCGCCCCGGTGATTCTCCGTCCTGACGATGGTGTACCCGATGGCCTGACCTCGCGAGCGCGATCGTATGTCGGCACTCACGGTGTCAAGCTCGAGGTCCAGCCTGCGGAGGACCACCGGCAATGGTGGCTGGAGCGAGGTATTCCTGCGGGCTTGGTCGACCGCATGACGGCCTACCAGAAGAAGTGGGGCGGCCTGCATTTGCCACCCGCGCCGCAGTACGACGGCGGCCCACGCTTTTTCTATCCGGATTCCCCCGAAACAGACAATGCGGGATGGTGGTTCGAAGCCGGTACGCAACGGACCGCGGTGCCGTTCATGTTCATGATCGGCCCGTCCGGTGAGTTCGGAATCCAAGCTGATAGAGCTGGGTGGGTGCCTCTGCATTCGAGCATCGAGGGCTGGGTGGAATCACTCGCCTTGGCCCACCATGCATCGACGTGGGCGCGCCAAATCACCAGGCTCGTCGGCGATGAGCTCGACGGTATCGACTTCGACAACTACGAACCGGTGCGCGAGGTGGTGGGTCTCGCGGACACCTGGTGGCGAGGTTCGGACTCGCTGGCGGCGCTGTACACCGGAGAGGCCGAGGGCCTCGATTTCCCCAGGGCACGTGTTGCGCTGATCTACTCGGGCCTTGATAAGTGGGGGCTGCACGGTGGCGTCAAAGCCGACGCGTAGCCGAGATCGTTCGGGATGCGCCCGGTCGGCGCTCACAACCGGCGGCCCGCCGGAACACCGACATCGCGAATATTTCCAGCGTCGATAGCACGCCATTCGGCTACTTAACACTGGTGCTAGGACCTGATCCCGGCCAGGATCGGGTCCAGGTGCCCGGCGAGAAGCTCCCTAATCGGCTGCCCGCCTGCGTCATTGGTGTGGCTCTCTATTGGCTTGCCTCTCACCGGGTGCCGTGCCGGGAATGGCTGAAGAGGGGTTTGCCCAAAGCTCGAAGTAGCGGTGCCTTCCCGCACGGACCTCACACGCCCGAGACGGGAAGGACCACGCTGGTGGCAGTCATCATCGGAATGGACCCACACAAACGCTCAGCCACGATCGAGATCCTCGACCCCACCGGCAAGATACTGGCCACGGGCCGATACGACACCGACAACACCGGCTATGCCGCAATGCTCACCGCTGCAATGCAATACGGAGATCGAGTCTGGGCGATCGAGGGCTGCAACGGCATCGGCCGCCATATCGCCCACCGCCTGGTCCATGACGGTGAAACCGTGATCGACGTGCCGGCCAAACTCTCGGCACAGATCCGCGTATTCGCCACCGGCAACGGCCGCAAAACCGACCCCGTCGACGCGCATTCGGTGGCGTTAGCGGCATTGCGGTCACCGAACCTGCGCCGGGTCCACGCGGATTCAGAGCTGATCGCGCTGGGCATGCTCGCCGATCGCCGCGACGAACTGGGCCGCGCCCGCACCGACACCGTCAACCGGCTCCACCGGCTGCTGCTCGAACTACTCCCTGGTGGAGCGAAGAAATTTCTGACTGCGATGCAAGCCCGCAAGCTGGTCGCCAGCGTCAAACCCCGCGATCCGGCAGGCAAGGTCCGGCGCCGTCTGGTGGTCGAGTTGATCGGCGAGCTGGAAGCCATCGACAGAAAAACCAAGGCCGCGGACAAAGAACTGCGCCAACTCGTCGCCGAACGGGGTTCGACGCTGACCGAACTCAACGGCATAGACGCGGTCGGCGCGGCCCGGCTGCTCGCGGATGTCGGTGACATCCATCGATTCCGAGACCGGGACCGGTTCGCCTCCTGGAACGGCACCGCCCCCTTGGACGCTTCCTCTGGCCAGCAACAACGCCACCGGCTCTCCCGCGCCGGAAACCGAAAAATCAACCGGGTCTTGCACACCATGGCCATCGTTCAACTACGCCGTCCCAGCACCGGGCGCACCTACTTCGACCGCCGCAGAGCCCAGGGCAAGACCTCGATGGAAGCGATGCGGGCGCTGAAACGGCGCCTGTCGAATGTCGTCTACGCACGGATGCTCGATGACCAGCGCAGACGGGAAACGGCAAGCCCGGGAGGGCAATCGGGGGCGACTACTGACTCCAACGCGACCGGCTCAACCCCGCACACCGGCACTTCGGACAAGCCACAACCCGGACTTACCGCCAACCAGAATAGCCCCGACCTGCAACCCATGTGTTGACACGAGAGGGGAGCCAATACAGTGCATTACCGAGCTGCGAGATGATCTCTGCCCGTTGATCTTCGGGCGTGGCGTGTGGCCGACTCGCTCAGCGCGCACAGCGGCATGTGCGGGCATCTATATCAGCGACGGCCAAACGACACACCGGCGCGGGCGAACTTGCGTTGTAACCGGCGCAGCGTACGAACAGTCTCCTCGTCCCCGAGTCCTGTGGTGATCGACCACTCCACGCCCGAACCGAAAACATCGCTGGCGAAGACGAACTCGGTTGCCAACAACGCGCGCCGCCAATCTCGCGCACCCAGCATCTCTCTCGCCTCCAACGCCGAACGCAACCGCTGCTCCTGCTCGAGCAGATCGGCCACGCTTTCGAAGTCCATCGCGATCGCCAGCGCCTCACTACAGTTAGCCGGGCCAGACCACTCGCCTAAACCCCACCACAGCAGTCGGCGCTCGTCGGTCGTTAGTTCAATCTCTACAAGGTCACCTGGTTCCACCCGCTAAGGGTGAACTACCCACACCGGAACGTCCAAAGAACACGCACGATATTCGGCATGTGTGTGCGTTCTCGGCATGCTCCGCCTGGTTCCCGACCTGTCGGAAATCGAAGCCGAACCCGTCGTCGATGCAGGGCATTTCGTCACAGGGCACCAAGGCTCAGCCGCTGGGACATGCACCTGGGATCTGCTCTACACAGTCAACTGCGGAGGTTTTGACCTGGCAGCGGTTGGTTGCGGTGGCTCGATGTCGGTGGGCTCCTGCATGATCGGCACAAAGTCCTCAACGACAACAGTTCTCGCCGATGGAGTGTCATGCCGATCACGAACCAGCAGGTTGCCGAGCGTAGGTTCTTGCAGCCCTTGTACTCGGACCCGTACTTCCCCGACCACGTTCTCGACAAAGGTGCGGCGATTCTGCAGCGTCTGTGCGAGCGGATCGAAACAGAGAAGCCGTCGGATCTGACGGCCCTGTACGCCCTCACCTGGGCGGCGACGGAAGAGTTCAACCTCCTTGAAGCGGAGTTCGAAGCGGCCGGCAGTGAGATCGAGACGGCGGCGCGGGAGGAGATCGCCGAGGACTTCTGGTTCGTCGCCTCGGCCTACGGGTTCGCGGAGGCGGACGCCGAGGAGCTGATCGCCACCCGAGATTGGTGAGCGGCGGCAGGTGATCGTGTATCGGTCCGCCGCCCTCTGACGGTCACGTCGAACCCGCTCAATCCGGCATGGCGGTGCCTTCGATCAGCACCAAATGCCAACCGCCAGTTGATCTTCCGACGTCTCGCGCGGGTCGGCACGCCCAGCCGGACCAGCGGCATTCGCGGACGTGCTCGCGGGTGTGGTGGCGTGATGGTTCAATCGCTCGATGCGTGGTGACGAGATCATCGGTCAGTGGAGTGTGGAGGCCGGGTATCACAGCTCGATGGAGGATGAGCAGTTCGTCTTCTGGGGTGATGGTGTGGGGTTGGTGGAGTACGCGCGGCCGGGGGCGAGTGAGTGCGTGCTGTTCCGGTGGGTGCGGACGGCGATTCGGACGATGCGGCTCGAACCGCATCGGTGCGTCCGGCGTGACGGCGGTGCGGTTGTGGATGATGATGTGCCCGAGGCGGTCGAGATCGGTTATCGGATTACGCGGGAGAAGCGGCCGTTGATCGGTGAGGTGCTGCCGGTGCTGCACCTGCCCGCGCCGTTCGCGGCGACTCCGGACGGCGGGTACGGACTGATCACACGGGAACCGGCGGTGTATTTCACGAAAATGCGGCGCGCGAGTTCGTGAATCTCGGCATCGACAAAAGCGGAATGACCGAGCCCGCGGTGTTCCCGAGCGAGCGGCGAACACGCTCGCGTGTGTACCGAGCGTCGTGGGGTCATTAGGGCCAATACGCCGTGCTACCGATCAGGAATCGAGAAGCCCCCGCCGCCGCGCTGCCCCTAGCGTAATGATCATGACAACAACGACTTCCACCGCAGCCGACACCGCCCTCACCTCCGTTACCCTCGAGGTGGCCGACCTCGAGGCCGCTCACCGCTTCTACAGCGCCTTCGGCGTGGACACCTACATCAGCCTGCGGGCATCCCAGGCGCAGTCCACCGGATTCCGCGGCTTCACCCTGGCACTCACCGTGTCCGGGCCGGCCACCGTCGACAGCTTTATCGGCGCAGCCGTGGACGCCGGCGCCACGGTGCTGAAGCCCGCCGCGAAGTCGCTGTGGGGCTACAGCGGCGTCGTCCAGGCCCCCGACGGGACGATCTGGAAGATCGCGACCTCGGCGAAGAAGGACACCGGCCCCGCCACCCGCGAGATCGACGAGGTCGTCCTGCTGATCGGCGTCGAGAGCGTGAAGGCCACCAAGCAGTTCTACGTCGGCCGGGGCCTTACCGTGGCCAAGAGCTTCGGCGGCAAGTACGCCGAGTTTGCCCCCGGTCAGTCCAGCCCCATCAAGCTGGCGCTGTACAAACGCCGTGCCCTGGCCAAGGAAGTCGGCGTCTCCGCCGACGGCACCGGCTCGCACCGCATCGTTCTCGGCAGCACCGCCGACGCCGTCACCGACTCGGACGGGTTCGTCTGGGAGGCTGCCGCGTCGCTCGCTCCCACACCGTCCTGATTCCCGGCCCCATCACACCGATTGACCGGTGAAAACGCGCTGATGTGACAGCCGGGTCCAGGCCCGGATGTCCGGCAATATATCTGGAGTCTCAGCTACAGGGCCTCCGGGAAACGACCAGCCCTACGCCGGATCCGCGGTGAACCGGCACAACAACAGGAGAAGATCATGAAGTTCCGGGCCCACGTCGAGCCACCCGAGCCCATGCGGGGCCTGGAAGTTCCGCCCGAGGTGGTAGCGGCGCTCGGCGGGGGCGCGCGGCCGCCGGTAACGATCACAATCAACGGGCATTCCTGGAAGAGCCGGGTCGCGATCCTGCGAGGCCGACACCTGCTCGGCCTCAGCAACGCTAACCGGCGGGCCGCGGGTGTCACGATCGGCGAGGAGGTCGAGATCGAGTTGGAGCTCGACACCGAGCCGCGCGCCATCGTCGAGCCTCCAGACCTCACCCGAGCCCTGGACGACGACCCCATCGCCCGCGCCGCCTACGACAACCTTGCCCACAGCCGCAAGCGCGAACACGTGCACGCCATCGAGAGCGCGAAGAAGCCTGAAACGCGCCAACGACGCATCGAGAAGGCCATCGCCGCCCTGCGGGGATGACCATCGAAGGCAAAGGCAGCGGCGCCCGCATGGCAACTTCGGAACACCGACAACAGCTCTCAATGATCTGCGGATGCTACATAGACGATGTCTTGAGCCGCAGCGGATTTCACCCGCCAGCCGGGCGCGCACGCGGCATGAGCGTGCGTGCGGCATCGTCACGGTTTTGTCGGAACCCCGAAAAGCGGTAGGCACTCCGCCAATCCGGTCACTTCCACCGGGACGCGTGGAGCGGCTTCCCACCGCGCGCGCGTCAGGCGTAAGCGGCGCAGCACCGCCGGCTTCCCCCGGACCGCGTGCATCTCGACCCCGTCCTTCTCGTACCCGAGTTTGCGGGAAACCGCGTGCGACGCAAAATTGTCCTCGAACGCACCCGACACCGCCGAATCGGCCCCGAGCCAGGCAAAGGCCAACTCCAGCACCGCGGCCCGCATCTCCGTCCCCATCCCTTGACCGTGATATTTCAAGCCGAGCCAGGATCCGGTGTTCACCTCCGCGCACACCGCGAAGTCCCGCGCGCTGATCGACTGGGTACCGACCACTTCGCCGTCGCGGAGCACGACGAAGTTGAGCGTCCACGCCGCGACCTGCCAGTCGGCCCAGCACCGCCAGTGCCACTGCAGTAATCCACGCGCACGTTCATCCGGTCCCACATCCGTCCACGCCGCCGTGAACGGCTGTACCGCCGGATCATGCACTCCCTCAGCCGCCAACCCGGCAAGTGCACCCAGGTCCTCCATGCCGGGCATCCGCAACTCCAGCCGCGGCGTACGCACCCGCAATCCGGGCAGCGGCCAATATGACATCAAGCTCATGCCGCACATCATGACGAGCGAACACCATTCCCCGCCAACGAATTTGGCGCGCACGGCCCCGATCCGCGGCAGCAGCGTACGGTCGGCACATCTCACTCCATTCCGGACTCGCGCGCTACGCTTGCTGTCGGGCGGGTGAAAGATCATGGGGAACAGCGTCACTCGCTACCAGCCTGTCCCCATGCCGAGGTCGCGAGGTCCCCACATGATCAACGATGTGCACAAGGATGCCGTCCTACGCACGGGTGAGCCCTACTCCGCGTTTTCGAATGCGATGGCGGAATTGCTGGGGACGGGTCCGCTCGACAACATCCTCGTGGACTACTACGGATCGAAAGTGCCGCTTCCGGAGGTGGCGCACGTGAGCACCAAGGGCCCGACATCCTCGGTCGCTGCCTTCGAGACTGCGAGCGGTGACGCGATTCGGCAGGCTATCGTGCGGGCCGGGTTTCGGGTGCGCGTCTCCGGAAGAATGATCAAAGTCGCTGCGCTACAGCCGAACCCGCAAGAACTGAGCGCGGTAATCGACGAGCAAGCCGAACAGGCGCGTGCCCGGGTCCGCGACGTGCATCGCGACCTCAATGATCAATGCCGCACGCGGTTGGCCGAAGGGGCCTTCAGCGAGGACGAGGAACGGCATACTCGGTCGGCGGTCCAACGCTTCACCGATGAAGCTATCGGCCACATCGACAGTGCCGCGGTGCTGTACAAGGCCATAGCGACAGGGCTCCATCCGGTGCCACCGGATGACGCCCCGGACTGGGACCTCCTCCGGTTCGCCAACACCTACGACGGCTACGCGGCATTCGACGACAACCTGATCGAGCTCGGTCGGGCAGTCCAGCAGACGCGGCAGTCGTGGGATCGGGCCGGCGAGTTACCGAACGATCTAGATCTGTTGCGTACCTGCCTTTTCCTCGAAGCGAAAGCACATCGCCGTCGCGGTTTGAACGGTCAGCCATTCATCCGAGCCTTGGTGGCCCGGATCAGAGATGTTTCAGACGGCATGGTGTCGTGGAATGCCCTGTAGCGGAATGGATCCGCACAACCGCTCAGCCATCCTGGGGTGCGGCAGGAACTTTGAAGAATTCCTCAATAGCGCCACTCTACCCTTACTGCATGTTCAAGAAACTTCCCCGAATCCTCGTACCGCTCGCGGCCGTCACGCTCGCATTCGGTTCAGCATCCTTGTTGCCTCCTGCCGCTAATGCGGACAACCGCGAGGAGATAACCGGGGCATGCAGCGCATATACCAACGAGCAACTATGGCAGACCAGCCTGCGCTGGGCACGAGCACGTGAAAGAGTCTGCTACGAAGAGAATTCGAAGCGCGAGATTCGCGCAGTTGTGCAGTTCCAGGTCGACTGGCCCACCAATTGTTCATTGTCGGTCGGCCTCCCGCCGCAGGTCGGGGCCGGGTGTCCCATCGACGCGACGATGAAAAGGGCATCCCTGAGCATGCGGAATGTTGAAATGGCCTTTACCTACCGGCTGCCCGGGGGTCGTGAGAAGAATGCATCCTGCAAGTTCTCGGACAGATGGAACACCGAGAATTACGGCTCGAACCTCACCAAATCGTGTCGCACAACCTGGCATCCGTGGGCCAAAGGAGACTTGCGCATGACGATCGACAAGATGCAGGTGGATGTCATCGACGACGGTGACATTTCCAAGGAGCTCCTGCCGATATCCAACACCTTTTACATCAACTGAGACAGCCGAAACCTGGGACGCCAAAGGCAATCTCGTCGGATCCGCCACTCAACTCGCCGTGGTCCGCGTCCCCACCGACCGCACACGGCAATCCGATCGGCGTCAGATGCCCACCGCCGGTTGACCTTCCGAGGCCGGTTCGCGCGACGACACACCGGTCCGACGGCGTGCTGGCCTTCGGTATCGCAGGCTGCATGTTGGATGTCCGCATGAACCGTATCCGCCACCGATCCTTCGGCCAGCTCGGCATCCTGGTTTTGGCATTGGCGTTGACGCCAATGGCTGTTCCCGTCCCGGCGTCGGCGGCCGGGAAGGTCGTGCTCACCAACGCGGACTCTGCCAGGTCGGTAGAGACAACGCTCGGCCACGACATCGAGGTCCGGCTCACCAACTACCGTGAGAACGGAATCACTTACACGTGGCAGCTTCCGGTATCCAGCGACGAGACGACCCTGCCGCGCACCTCCGCCAGCGTGACTCCCGCCGGCAACGCCGTAGCCGTTTTCCCTGCAAACGTACTCGGCGACAACGTGATCAGCGCAGAACGGAGCTGCCACCCCGATCCGGACCGCAAATGCCCCTCCGTCATGCATCCGTGGAAAGCCACAGTGCGCGTGAAGTAGTCGACCGGCGCGTCACGCCACCGCGAGCGGACCTGGTCGCCGTTTCCGCAGCTTGCTGATCAGCCGACGTTGTTCCCGGAGTCCGGCCGCGGCCAACGTCGGTTTGACCGCGGAGGCGAAGGCGTAGAAGAGGATGTGATTCAGGCCCGCGTCGAGGTAAGGGTCCAGCCAGCGCTCGACGTCGGCGGCGGTGCCGGAGGGCATCAGGGCGCGCACCAACTCGGGTGTGACGTGCTTGCTGTATTCGGCGAAGCGCTCGCCCTCGAAGACGGCGGGATCCACGTGCGAATAGCCGGGATTGTCCGCTCCGAGCGGGTGCGTCGCTCCGGCCGCGGTCCAGCTTGCTCCCGGCATGACCAGCGCCATGGCTTGGACGAAGGGCGCGCGGCACAGTTCATCGAGGACACGCTGGTCTGGCGCCAGCAGCGGGGCCAGTAGGGCGCTGCGGTGCAACGTTTCCGGGTCGCGCCCGGAGTCCTGGGCGCCGCGCACGAAATGGGTCGCGGCGGTGTGCCAGGAAGTGGTGGTGTCGTTGAGGATGAACATCCAGCCGTCGCCATGCTGCCCGGCGATCCGGCATGCGCGTGGGCCTTGCGCGGCCACCCACACCGGGGGAGTCGTGCCATTGAGCGGCGGCAGCCCGAATCTGGCCTCGCGCCAGTCGTGGAACGGCCCTGTGTGCGTGAGCAGTTCGTCGGGGGAGGCCCACGCGGCGTGCAACGCGGTCAACGCGTCGGCGAGCCGCCCGGCGCGCGGCTCGAGCGTCAACCCGTAGGGGACGGTGTTCTCGTATTCGCCGGACCCGATTCCCAGCACGACCTTGCCGCGCGACAGATGATGCAACGACATCCACGCCCGCGCCAGATCGGCCGGACTGCGCCGCACCACATCGGTGACCGCGACCCCCATCACCGGCCCGCGCGGACGAGCCCAGCGGGCCAGCGCGACTGTCGGATCCAGGTAGGCGTCCAGCGAGGAAACGAAGCGCGCCATCGGCGAGAACCGAATGTTCCACGCGGCAGCGGGAAACGCGGACTTGGTGTGGTCGGAAAACCACACATCATCGACCCCCAGCAGACTCGCGGTCCGCATATTCATTTTGATCGCCCACACGGGAGCAACAGGCTCGATCAAGGACCCGATCCGCACCCGATCACCCTGCGGTCGAACCTTGTACGGACTTTCATGCCGGTCCATCGCCACCCCCCGAGAGGAATCCTGCTCGATTTATAGCAAGAAGCTAGGACTCCTGACCCGGAAACGGGCGAACGGGTGCTCGGGTCAACTTGTCGGACCCTGGGTGTATTACGGGGATCTGTCCGCCGCGAACCGTTGGGACGCAAGGGAATTCACGATTCCTTCAATTGTCGAATGTCGTGTCCGCGAGGCTGCCCGCGCATCGGCGGCGTCGCGATTTGGCAGGCAGGGGAGTGGCATCGGGTGCTTCAGCGCTTCCCGCCCACACGCCAATCCGGGAGTCGCCGAGATGCTCTGGCGACCCCCGGCATGGATCCGGCGGCAATCACTCGAGCTGACCGGTGAGCCAGGTTTGGATGTCGTCGAGAGCGGCCCGTGCCATCGGGGTCGGGTGTCCGGTGAATCCATGTGGCGCGTCGGGGTAGACCTGGAGTGAGACTTCCGCGCCGAAGGCTGCAAGTCGAGCGGCCATAGCCAGGTTGTCCTGAAGCAGGATGTCCGCGGCGCCGACGACGATCAGGATTGCAGGCAGGTCGTCGAGTTCGGCGTAGATCGGGGAGAGGTCCGGGTCGGTGCGGTCCGACGCCGTCTCGGCGTAGGCTTCGAGGAAGTATTCGTCGGCGATCAGACGTCCGGCCGGGGTTCGCGCGCTCAGGTCGTAGGTTCCGAATTCCAGTACTGCACAGGCGAATTCGTTGACTCCGCGATCCCGCAGACGCAGCAGTGTCGTCATCGCCAGCGTCGCGCCGGCCGAGAAGCCACCGACAGCAAGCATGGTTGTACCGAAGCGCTGCGCGGCGTGCTCGATGAGCCAGAGTGCGGCGGTCTCACAATCGTCCGGTGCGGCCGGCCACGGATTTTCGGGCGCGAGCCGATAGTCCACGCTCACCACCGCGACGCCGAGCGCGTCGGCGAGCCGGCGGTTGCGGAGGTCGCTGCCCGCGGCGGACCCCATATAGAAGCCGCCACCATGGATCTCCAAGAACACACCCTTCGCCCTTCCCGCGGGCGTGTGGATCCGCAGCGGGACGCTCCGCCCGCCGACCGTGGCGAGTTCTTCGACGGCCGGTGGATCCGCCGGAGCGGTATCGGCGGCAGCGGCTCGGAAGGCGTGCAGCTCTGCCACACCGTTCGGACCCCGACCGGCCGCTCGCTTTTCATAGAAGGCACGGGACTCGTCGACGAGGGGCCACAGGCGAGGGTCGATCAGCGCGGTCAGTCCGAGTTCCATGGTCACCGACCGTACCCACTGGAATGAGGCCGGGCTGGTCAGGCTGTGGGAAACCGCTGGCCGTCGATCCGGCCATCGACACCACATGGAGTCGATCGCTTCTGATGAACGGGAGCTGTACCAGGTCAGCTACAACCCGAGCGGCCGAGTCGTCGAGGGCTGCCCTGTCGATCAAAGTCACGATCGGACTCCCGTGTCTGGCTCTTGCCCTTCAACCAACGCCGCACCGCAGCGATGCTATTCGTCCTCGGCGGCACTACACCAGCGGATTCTTCCAGCCGAGGCATCCACTTTTCCTGCAGCGCAACAGCTTCACCCATCCGGTGGGGGCTTCATCACATTGTCCTAGAGTGATCCATCATGGGTAGGGGAGTGAAGGGTTCGACGTCACCGTGGGAGGCGTTCGTAGTCGCGGCGGAGCAGAGCGATCGTGATCAGTTGATTCAGCTGCTCGATGCTCATCCACAGCTGGTCTCTGATCAGAAGGTGGCGGGTGGCAGAACGCTGCTGATCGCGGCCACTGCTGTGGATTCGGTTGTGGCTGTGCGACTTCTGCTGGAGCGGGGCGCTGACCCGCACGCCGTCACGCACCCGACCAGCATGTCGGAAACGGCGCTGCACCTCGTGCGCAGTGCAGCGGTCGCTGAACTGTTGGTCGCCGCGGCCGGCGGGAAGGGCTTGACCGCGCGCGACAGTTTCGAGCACACGCCCCTGCATGTCGCGGTGCGCAGGGGACGGGTCGAGGTGGTGCGCGTGCTGCTCGGCTGGGGAGCCGACCCGTCCCCGATCGCGCGGACCTTCGCTGATTCCCGGTACCCGATCACGCCGCTGGACATGGCCGCCGACCCGGCAATCGTTCGCCTGCTGCTGGCTGCGGGAGCATCGGTGCACACCCGTATACCCAAGCCCCCCTTGCACACCGCGTGTTTGGCGGTCTCGAAGGATGCCGCGTGGTTTCCCGTTGTCGATCTGCTGCTGTACTACGGCGCCGACCCTCTCGGACTGGACACGTACGGGGAGACCGCGCTCGAAGCTCTCGAGCCGGACGCACCCCAGGAGCTGCGTCTGAAACTCGAAGCGGCATCAGGGACGACAGAACAGTCCATCGACCTGAAGTCGGTCAAAACCGTGGCGGGTGACCAGCAGGGACTTGCCATCCATCCGTACGAGTGCCGGGCGCTCACCGCGATGTATAGCGGAAACGTCGTCGTCGAGTGGCAACTCGAGCCGAACATCGAGCCGGTCCGATACCACTGGCTGCGGCCGGGCCGGGTAGTGCGTCGCGGTCCGATCGGTTCGACTGTCGGCGAGGCACTTGCTTTCGCCGTCGACGGTGCCATCGAGCTCACACACTGGCGAGAACTCGACCGGCTCGCCAAGATCCCCGCCGACCTGTTGCCGCAATCCTCTTCAGTGCAGGCTGCCTGGTCTCCGGATGGCCGCTTGCTTGCCGTCGTCGGAGGCGAAGAGGTGGTGGTCATCGATGTCGAGCACATGATCGGACACCGCCAGTCCGACGACTGTGACAACGCTTACGGGGATTGGGCCTTCGTGCCGCAGTTCTCGCCGGACGGCCGGAAACTGGTGGTCGGCAACTCTGGGCAGGGCCATCCTTGGGATGCCGTACTCGACCTCGCCGCCGACGGCACCATCGAATCCGGAATCGATGTCGAGGAGCATCCGGACGACCCCACGCTCGGCTACAGCGTGGTTGTTTCGGCTGTGGTCTTCACCCCGGACGGTCGTAGTTTCGCGACCTGGCGACGTCCCGATTACGGCCGTAGCGAACCCAACGGTTGCCGCGGCGCGGTGATACTGCGCGACTGCGCGACCGGCGAGCCTGTTTGGCATCGCGTCATCGACGACGAGAGCGCTGGTGCGCCCGGTGAGGCATACAGCGCGTCGTTGTGCTTCACTGCCGACGGTTCCTGGCTCGCAATCGGCCTGGACACCGGAATTGTCTGGCTGCACGCAGAAACCGGCGTTTCGGCAGGCACGGATACTACCGTCGACGCAGTCACAGGTCTGGCCTGCGCTCCGCACACTGGCCTGCTCGTCGCGACATTCGATGGTCGTCTTCGTCGCGTCGGCCCTCCCGCTGGATAGTCGTCCGAGATCGTTGGTCGCGCTCGACCAGAGCGGATGTCAGATCCCCTACTCGTGTGCTTGCGATGCGGGGTGTTGAGAGCGTGCGGTTCGGAGTTGTTGCAGCATCGTGTTGATCGCTTGGTTGGTGATGAACGCGGCCAGGTGGGGGTTTCGTGTCTCAGCGATGACGCGGCCGCCGGGCAGTACCAGGAACGCCCCTCCGGATTGCCGGCGAACAGGTTTGGGTGTTCGCGCGAATGCCGATCCGAGCAGATAGCGCGCCTGCACCGCCGTTCGCGGGCGACGGAATGTGTTGCGGTAGAGCCCGAGTCGTTGATATAGGACGCGGTCGGGATCGAGCAGGATCGGAACTCTGCTGCGCGCGCTGGTGTGGAAGTGCACGCCGTCGCGTGGGGTGCCCATGCCGATGGTAAGCGCCGAGACTCCCGTGGCGGTGAGGGCGTCGAGAGTTGTTGTGAGCTCTGCGATCTGGCGGTGAGCGGCGTGGTGGGTGAGTTGAGGTAGCAGGACGATCAGGGCGGGGGACTCCTGCCAGAAGGTGCCGAGACGGTGACGGCGGTGGCGGTGGTCGAAGAGGACCTCGTTGGCCACGACATCGAAGCGGGTCACTTGGTGGCCGCCTTGCCGGGCCGATCCGCGTTCGGTCCGAGGGTGCCGCCTTTGCCGTGCTGAAGATCTATGGCCCAGTTCGGATCCAAGGATTGACGGCCGGTACCGGGACTGTGGCGCAAGCCGTTGGCCTTGTATCCCCAGCCCTCGTACCCGAAGAACGGCACGATGGTGCGATCCACCGGCGCGGTTCGGGCGAGGGTGGCCGCGCGGCGCACGAGCGCGTCGGCGACAGCGAATCGTCGTGGCTGCTCGGGGATTCCGCAGACTGCGCGCATGCCCGGGCGCAGCGTCGAGAAGACCGCGGTGCCGACGATTTTGTTGATGCGGGTCGTGCCGACCAATCCCATGATCGCCGGGGCGGCAGGCGGATTCATGAAGAACTCGACCAGTTCCTGTGCTGGCCTGGTGTAGGCCATCGTGTGTTGTTCGGCATCGTCGAGCCAGGCATACACCTGCTCCGGTGTGCGCGGAACGGCGTCGCGGGGTATACCTAGTAGTTCGACCAGCACGTGCTGTTCGCCCCAGAATTCGCGTTCGTCCTGCTCGGTCAGGATCTCGCCGCTGTACTTGCGGTAGGACTCGATCAGGCAGGGAAATCCCGCCAGATAGGTGAACAGCAGCGCCTCGATCTGGTTCGCGCGGTAAGGCTGACCGGTTGCGGGCTCCACTCCGTTGACGTGGGAATGGCGCCGGAACAGGTCCCGGCCGGTTTTCAGCGCGGTTGTGGTGTCGCCGTAGACCATTGCCATGAACATGGCGTTGCTGCGCCGCACCCGCCCATACACATCGCTCATATAGGTGCTGTGTTGGCCGACTCCTGCCGCACCGACCGGATCGAGCATCGCCGCGACCGAGCCGGCCAGCCCGGCCATGGCGATGACCACCGGGTTCTCATAGATCCGCCAGCTCACCGAACCGGGGCCGAAGAATCCGTCGTCACGCCGTGGTGCATTGGCGATCGCGAGCGCTTTTCGGCCTTGCTCACCCTGCAGGCCCACCAGTGTGTCCATGGAATCTCCCTCGACCCGCCACGCCATCTGACATGACGTCGTAATTCGAATTAGAGCGTAATCTCAACTCGGCGGAGATGGCAAGGGTTTGTCTGGGACAGTTGCCGGGCGCGGGCCCATGCTGCGAGCGGGTGGCGTGGTCTGCTGGAATCACATGTACGGCAGGCGAAGTAGAGAGGCGAGCGAATGCCCAAGGCTCTGACCCGGGAGGAGTTACAAGCGCGCACGCGCGAGCAGATCCTCGCGGCGGCGGAAGTCGTGTTTCGCACCCGTGGATACCACTCCACCACGATGGGTCAGGTCGCTGCCCAGGCCGGGCGCTCGCACGGTGCGATCTACAGTAACTTCACCGGCAAAGAGGACCTGTGCCTTGCGCTGCTGCAAGCGCATTTCGAACAAGTCCTGGCAGACCTATCCCAGGCTGTTCTGGCCGTCGACGGGACCGAGGCGAAGCTGGAAGTGATGCAGCAGCAGTGGGCACAACTGCTGGAACAACCCGAATGGATCAGTCTGGCAGCGGATTTCGTCATGGCCACCCGCAACAGCCTGGAGCACGAGCAAGCCAACCGAGCGACCATCGACATTTTCACCGCTGGTCTCCAAGCGCTGCTGTACTCCCAAGCCGACGCTGAGGGCGTGACGATCACCGACCCTGCACTCGTCGAGCAGGCGATAGCGGCGCTGCTCGCAACTGGTATCGGGCTGGCTGTGGGCCAAGCATTGGGCGCTGTCCCTCGCGAAGTCGCGACAACCGCCTTCATCGAGAACGTGCGCACGTGGATTCAGCGCGTCTAATCCGTCAGTTATAAGCCGACATCCGATAGCGAGCCGACTCGTCCTGAGCGACGGGCCTCCGGCGGATGTTCTTGCTGACCACGCCGACTTGTTTCGCGCAGATAACCGAGTAGAGGGTGGCGGCCCGATGCAATCGAGCCGCCACCCCAGCCTTCCCCGGAAACGGGGCGAGCGCTGCATCCAAGCCAGGGCGCCAACGATTCGAGAACCGCGGCACCGACTCCGCCCTCTTACTGGGTAGATCCGAAAGTGGATCGACTGACCGTAGGGCTCACCCGCTAGTGGAGTGGCCATTCGGCGCGCGTTGTCGGCGCATCCCCTACAGGGATGAGATGCCGAGACCCATACTAGCGGGCCACTCGACATCGCCGGCCGCCGTCAATGCATCCCGAATATCCTGAACCGCAGACGGTTTGGTGTTCGGCCACATTGTTCACTCGCGGCGTGATGTATTCGCCCAATGATCTCCCGCAAACCCACGCTGACCGCTTTGGCCGCGCGGGTCGCGGCTAGTTGTCAGTACGCCCGAGGAGACTTCCCAGCATGAGTGCGCCCGACCCTCGAGTACGCCCACCCCGACTGCCCGGGTCTCTGATCGTGGGACTGGTCGAAGCACACCAACGCGGCGCGTTGCACTTGCCGATATTCCACGCCGAGGATGTCCTGCCCTTGCTGGACGGCGACGACCGCGAAATCGCCGCCGCCGCAGTCCTCCTGGAAGCACAACGCCTCTTCTACCCTGGAGGTGCTTGATGGCGTTTAGCCACACTGGAGACGAGCGATCTTTTCGGGAGCCCCGGACAAGCCCACTACCGCCGAGGCCACAATGATCGCGGGTAGTGCGACAGCGAACCGCCATGTGCGACGGTTGGCGCGAGCGGATATGGCGAGGATCAGCTACGGCACACCCGGTGCCAAGCTCGCCGCGCTGCTCCAATAGGTGACTTCGGGGCTCTGATCTCGGGTCAGGAGTATCCAAAGCACCCACAGGCAGCAGGCGGCTCCGAGCGTGGTGACTACTACCATCCCCGATCTCCAAGCCGCTGAAACTGGTTGGGGAGAAACAGAACGCGTCACCATGGTCGATCATCCTCCACCCTCCGCGGCGGAGCGCTCGGGATCAGAACTACACCTCCACAACCTCTCCACATCTGTGCTCACCGCGCTGGCTAATCTGACGCAGTGCCCTTGTGGGGAAAGGGATTGTGAATGAGCGTTCGAACCGTCGAGCCGGGCCTCGATGCCGAGGAGCCGGAGCGGCCGGAAGCCGAGCGTTGGAAGCTGATCACTAGGATTCTGGTTCGATTCGGTCTGATGTATTTCGGCCTGTTAGCGTTGCTGTCTCAGGTCATCCTGGAATTTCCTGGACTGGTGGTGTGGTGGCGGCCGATCGCCGTGGAATGGCCGCAGCCGGTGGTCGAATGGGTGGGGCGCACGGTTTTCGGTACTGCGGTTGTGCGCCGGGACTCGGGCAGCGGCGATACTGCCTATGACTGGGTGCTGTCGTTCTGCATTCTCGTGATAGCGGTGACCGTCACGGCGGCGTGGAGCGTCCTGGACCGCAAGCGCACCGAATACCGCACGGCGGCGGGCTGGTTGCTGGTGTTCGTGCGGGTGTGCCTGGCGGGGACGATGCTGAGTTACGGCTTCGTCAAAGCCTTCCCGCTCCAAATGCCGTCGCCGTCGCTGACCCGGTTGCTGGAGCCGTTCGGTGATCTCACGCCGATGGGCGTGCTGTGGAGCCAGGTCGGGGTGTCGCCGGTATACGAGAGCCTGCTCGGAATCGCGGAAATACTGTGCGGCGTACTGCTTCTCGTGCCGCGCACCGCGGTGGCCGGGGCGCTGCTGACCGTAGTCAGTGCGGCGCAGGTGTGGATTCTGAACATGACCTACGACGTGCCGGTGAAGATTTTGTCGTTCCATGTATTGCTCATGGCGCTGGTACTGGTGGCCCCCGAGGCGTACCGAATCACGGCGGTATTGCTAGGCAACGCCGCCGGACCGTCGACCGCGCCGCAACCCTTCCGGACCTCCTGCGGACGGCGGGTCGTCGCGAGGATTCAGGTGGGGCTGCTGGTATGGCTGATAGTGGTAGGGACGGTCAATGGCGTGGTGTCCTGGCAGCAGCGCGAGTCCAGATCGGAGTTATACGGGATTTGGGAGGTCAGCGCGTTCACCCGGGACGGGCAGTCGGTACCGGCCTTGCTCGGCGATGGAACACGTTGGCGTCGAGTGGTGTTCGAACAGCGCGCCACCGCGGATATCCAGACAATGGATGATCGGTTCCAGCGCATACGGGCGGAAATCAGCGATGATGCACAGCGGCTCATGCTGCGTTCTTGGAATGAATCCGACTCCGCCGCACCGTGGGCCAGCTTCACCGTCGAGGGTCCCGCGCCGAATCGGCTGCGGCTCAATGGTGAACTGGATGGACATCCGGTCACGGTGGAACTGACCCGCTACGAGGCAGACCATTTCACGCTGCGGCAGAGCGGATTTCATTGGGTCACCGAATTCCCCAACAACAATTGTGTTTCGGGCCGACCGGCATGTCCCACACCGTCGGAATCGTCGACGAGGTGATGTCCGCTGCTGGTCCTGGCGCGGGGGACTGTTCGGGGGTCAGCCGCCCGCACTGCCGGTGAAAGGTCGCGTCCTGCGTTGTTCGCAGGCCAGCTTGTCGGCGTCGGGCCGGTCCTCGCCGGAACGGGCGCAGCCCTTCGAGGTGTAGCCCTGGGCGTTGTAGCCCTGCCGGTCGTAGCCCCAGCGGTCGTAGCCCCAGCGGTCGTAGCCCCAGCGGTCATAACCCCACCGGTCGTAGCCCCAGACGTCGAAGCCGTCGGGGCCGTAGGGGTCTTCCGGCTCAACAGGTTTCGGAAGCGACGGAGGCGTGACGGGCGGATTGGTCGTGACCGGCGGTTTCGTCGTGACCGGCGGGGTAGTGGTCACGGGCGGCACGGTGGTGACCGGCGGCGCGGTCGTCACGGGCGCGATGGTGACGGGTGCGGTTGTAGCCGGGGGTTGATCAGGGGTTGCGAATGCTGGTATGACCAGCGCGGCCGGAGCAAGAACCACCGTCCCGGCGACTGCGGCCAGCAAGATCGACTGCCGACCCGTGCGTGGACTTCTCCTCCACTGAGACATCGTTGACCTCCAACTCGAGACAGGCGCGCTCGCCGCACCCGAGTCCCTATCGGTCGAATGTCCAAATTTGCTACACGGCAGAGAGTTTCGCCTCCCACCCGTGGCGGGGAAACCTGCTCAACGCGCGCAGATGGCCGAACCCCTCCC
Organism: Nocardia sp. XZ_19_385; assembly: GCF_015355755.1. NCBI lineage: Bacteria > Bacillati > Actinomycetota > Actinomycetes > Mycobacteriales > Nocardiaceae > Nocardia > Nocardia sp. XZ_19_385. The sequence continues at coordinate 1,085,640 of NZ_JACVEE010000003.1, read as the reverse complement.
ACATAGGGTGATCAGCACCACGGAGTTCGACGCACACGATCATCGGTACGGGAGTGTGTTGCCGGTGCTTCGACATGGTTGTCGTAGGCCGACGTTAGTTTGGGCGTGTGACTAGGTTCGTGGACTTCAATCTCAAACTGGCAGTTATCGAAGAACTCATGTACGGGGAGTCGGCGAAACTTGCGCCCTGGTCCCTCGAGGACACGCTGGAAGCCCAGGGATTCGATGGTGATCTCTGGGAGTACTCCGCCGACAATTATTTCGACCAGGTCATGCCGGAAGCGCAGGCCTACTTCGAGGGTCTCGAGCTTTCGACCGAACTGCTCAGTGGGGTTGAACAACTCATCTTCGATGGAGGCTGTCAGGTCTACGCGGAATGCTGCCCACACTGGGATGGCGAGGGTGAGCAGTTCGACGTCGCCAGTCTCGACGACCTTGAACTCCTTCCGAATTTGAAGCGGGTTCTAGGTGCGGAATGGCTTGCGCCCCAGCTTCAGGCGGATCTGCGTGCCCGAGGCGTCGAGTTGATCGACTAGCCTCATCGCAATCGACACGACCGAACCTGCTGAGCCGCAACACCTCTGGGTGGCGCGAAACAGTTCTCACCTGACGGTGCATGCCGAGGCGGCGGGCGGCCGACGGTGGTACAGCGACCGCGGTACGTGTGTGCTGTCGATACCGCCATGGGCTGAACGGCCCTTCCTCCGATCCGAAATCCCTGAAGCGAGACCGCAATGCCCAGATCCTTCTTCGGCTCCTTGTTCCGCGCTGTCGGGCGCATCATCGCCGGTGCGCCCGTGCTGGTTCTGTTCCTCGTCGTGGCAATGCTGGTCGGGCTGTTCGGCGCGGTGCTGCTGCTGACCAACTCCGGACCCACCGCCCCGCCGTCTCCGACCGTCACCACGACGCGCAACTGCGCGCCGTTCGCCTGCACGATTGGCCAGTAGATGCGCGATCGGAGGCATGGCGTGTGGCGCGTCAGCACTTGCGCTGTATCCAGCAGTAGGGAATAGTTCGCCGGTTCGGTTCTGCTCGAGGAGGTTTGGTGGGGTTGTTCAAGCGGAGAAGGAAGTCCGGTGAGGGGTTCGGGGAGCCTGACCTGGCGGCCTTGCTGGCGCAGGGTGAGGACATGATCGGGCAGCTGGCGAACGCGCACATGTCTTGGGGGCTGGGCTCGGCGGATCGGTGGGATCTCGACCAGCGCACAGGTTTGATCTCCTGGACTTTTCCGGACCAGACCGCGACAGCTCCGGCGCAGATCATCGGCAGTTACAACCCATCGGCCGGCACGTGGATGTGGGCCTGGGCCAACAAGAGCATCCTTCCCGAAATGAGCCGCGACTCCGAAATCGTCTGCGATTGGGCGAATGCCCATGGATATGCGGGTTTGGCTGAAGCTGTCGTCGAAGCCGACGATGAGATGGCAGCCACGCTCGCCGCACTCGTCCTTCGGGTGACCGAAGCGACCGGCTTCTACAGAGGCACTGGCACCGCATCGATACCGTTTATCACCTTCGGCCCGGTCACCCTGACCTCGCGGGATGGTCAGACGTCGACTTTCGCGATCGAGGTCTCGACCTAAAGCGTTGTCCGCCGGTGTAATTGCCTCCGGCACTGTTTCTGGAGAACGGTCGCGCGCCTGACGCCCGGCTCAATCCGGTATCCCGATTCCTCTACGAGATCGCCGATTCGACGTGGTGTTGGTCGGTCACGCCGCAGGACCTCCTCGATACCGCGCGGGCGCTGATCGCCCAGTATCCGCAGGTGAACTGCTGTGCGAGAAGAGAACACAGCCCACCGTTGGCGGACCTCAGTCGACGAGATAGCGCAGCATCACCACGGTGTTGAAGTGCCTCGTCTCGACCAGTCGAAGCTTGATGCGCTTGTCCAGCGATGGGAGGAACGGTGTGCCGCCGCCGAGCACCACGGGCACGAGGAACACCTGGTACTCGTCGACGAGCCCATGCGGCAGCAGGGAGGCCGCGAGATTCGCGCCACCGACCTCCATAACGCCATCGCCTCCCTCCTTCAGCTTGCGGACCTCCTCGACCGCGTTCGCACTGACCAGGGTGCTGTTCCAATGGACCTCGGTGAGCGTCCGGGAGAAGACGACCTTGGGCTTCTCCGTCCAGAGCCCGCTGAACTCGCGCTGGATGGGTGGCGCGTCTGCGGGCACGTGCGGCCAGAACTCGGCCATCAGCTCGTACAGCCGGCGGCCGTGCAGCGAGATCTCGATCGCGCGGTAGCGGTCGTTGTGGAACTGGTGCAGCTCGTCGTCCGGGTCGGTCCAGTCGATGCTGCCGACGCGGTCGTTGATGTAGCCGTCCAGGGACACACTGAACCCGTAGATCAGTTTCCTCATGACCGGTTAGACCTCCTGTGCGCTCGAAACTCATCGGTGCTCATCGGAAAGCTCACCAAGTGTCACGCCTATCCGTTGGTTTTCCGGGGATCTCACCAATCGGTGACTCGATTTCCGGCAACGGAGTATGGGGATCGCCCAGCTCTCGACCCGCCAGGGCGGCCCGTAACCGTTGGCCCAGCGCGCCGGCTTGCTCGGGTGTCCACGGCAGAACTCCGTTCTCTGCCATCAGCGCGTGGAATTGCTGCTCGCGGTAGGGGACGCCCGGAGGCAGCGGCGAGATGTGCCAATGCACATGGGAGTTGCCTTGCTGGCTGCCCAGGCTCAACAGGTAAGTGCGTTCTACCTCGACCGTCGCCTCCACGGCCCGGGCTACCCGGTACACCAAAGTCATCAACCGGAGGTAGGCGTCCTCGGTGAGATCGCCCACGACGTGCTCGTGGTGAATTTTCGGAGCGACCAGCACATGGCCCAGCAAGGTCGGGTACTTGCAGAGGAACGCGATGTTGTCCGCGTCCTCTGCGACAACCTCATGCCATCCATCGCTCCCCGGGGCGGCAATCACCTCGCAGATGAAACAAGAGCTCGACCGAACTCGCTGCGCATAAGCTTCCACATCGAACGGAATACGTTGCATACCAGGGGAGTCTGCCGACACAGCACCGCCGCGGCCACTGCTGCACACCACCCGCCACGCGGTGGACTTCGCTCGGTGCGAATGAGGGGTGCTCGAGTGATCGTTCTTTCAGTCGAGCTCTACCAGAAGGCATTCATCCAGGTCGGCTGCCAGGCGATACAAGTTGGCGTACTGGGTCAGCAGATCGAGAAGGTAGTCGCGATCCCATTCACCGGACAAATCGCAGCGTAATCCCTTGTGCCCCTTTTGCGCCCGAGGCGAACGGCTCGGCCCCGAATACTGTGATCTCGGCCAACCCGTGGGGATTTCGCTCCTCACCTGCTCGGCGGTTCGGTGCGAGCAACCAGTAGGCAGCGTCCCATGCTCGGGTTGCCAGTGTCCGGTCGAAGATGCCAGGTCGCTCCGTCACGATCTGACGAGCAACGGGAGCCAGCTCTTGCCAGATCGGATCATCCCCGAAGCGAGAGTTGGCTAGATCCACGGTTGCCAAGATCCTGAAGCTCGCGATCGCGTCCTCGGCGGCCGCGCGATCGCGCGCCGCACGTGCTAGCAACGAATCATAAGGAATTGCCTGGTATCGAGCATCGAGGGCCATCTTCAGACCCTAGAACTCCCGTCTCGGGAGGACCTATCCGACATCACATAATCGGCAATCTTGTGCGTCCGGTCGCCGAAGAGGCTGCATTCGGCACTCTCGACTGTTCACGAGATCGACTTGCCGCTAACGGTTATCGTCCGCCAGAATGCGTGCTGCGCGGCACGAGCTCGGTCTCGCATCGCCTGGGCTTCCACGTCGGCAATTGTCGCGGGGCCGACCCTGAAGGTCGACCGGTATATCGCGGGGCAATTGACCGGTCGGCTCCACCGCCGAGAACTTATGGTGCGTGCGCGGACTCAGGTGCCGGATCGAGATGCTGGTGACTTCGCCGTACATAGAGTTGCTGGTGTGCGCGGGCGACCAGCCCACCGTCGGCATCGAGGATCTGCGCTTCATGGTTGGTAACAGACTTCGCGCCATCGGCGGTGGTGTGGCGGATTTGCTCCACGAGGTCGCGCGGAATCAGCATTGTCGACCGTACTGTTCCGCGTCCCGGCGCCAGGAATTCGATTTCGGCGGTCGTGTTCCAGACTCGGTAGCCTTTTCCGAGCTGTCCGTAGGCCATCATCCCGAAGAACGGATCGGTCATCGCGAGCAATGACCAACCCGGGGCGGCTCCGTTGTGGTTGGAGTTCCAGCGGCGCACCCGCAGACTCACCTCGGTGGAGGTCCAGTCGTCGGCGAATTGTTCGACGCGGACGCCGAGGAACAGGAGTGGTGGGGCCACGTTCATCAGCATTCGCAGCCGCTGCGGCGACACGAGCGATGATGGAAGCGTGCGGTCTTCGAATCCCCCTGGCTTGAAGCGCATTTCGCTACCCTATCCATCGGCGATGCCGTGCAAACCCAGCCGCGGAATACCCCGTCTGGGTCGACGGATATCGCGAAGTCTTCGAACTCACAGTGCGTGGAGGAATTCGGCGGTTCGGGTGGCGATGGCCTCGGGTGCTTCGCCGTTGATCGCGTGCGAACGACCGGGCCAGAGCTCGACCTGTGCTGTCGGGATCGTGCGCGCCTGTTCGGCGGCCCGTTCGGGGTTGTGAATGATGCTCGCTCCCGCGATGATCACCAGCATCGGGGTGGTGATGGCGCGGAGTTCGTCGGCTGTCGGTTGCGCGGGTCGTGGCTGGTGCAGCTGGAAATCGCGCATGCCCGAAGCTATCAGGCGGGCCTCGGGGATGTTGTCGTCGACTTTCACCCCACCGGAGATCCAGCTCAGGAGGCGATGCCGGAGCGGCCGGGGCATGCCCGGCACTACGCTGCCGAGGGACACGACGATCATTTTCCAGGTGATCGGTGCGAAGGTGACGGCCGGATCCAGCAGGATCGCCGAGGCGAGCCGCTGTGGTTTGTGGATAGCGCATTGGGCGGCGAGCCAACCGCCGATGCTGACGCCGAGCAGATGCACACGCTCGACGCCGAGCTGGGCGATCGCTTCGTCGACCCAGGCCGCTTGATCGTGCGGGCCGCTCATCGCCTTGGTCTGGGCCGACGCGCCCGGCTCGCCGATGCTGTCGATCGACCACACCGTGCCGATCTCGCGCAGCGTGGCTATGTTGGCCCGCCACATCGGGGTTGAGGCCTGCCGGCCGGACAGCAGCAGGATCGGCTCCGGGGAAGGCGGGCCGAACCGGTAGGCGGTCGTGGTGCCGAATGTGGTTGCTACCGTCCGGATTTCCTCCGCCGGTGGCAGTGACTGCATACCGGCGCGGTATGCATCGGTGAATTGCGCCCGCCCGGCGGCGGTCCGGAAGCAGCTGATGCCCTCGGGTTGCGGCGCAACTGGTGCGCTGTCGGGCAATGTTCCCGCGTCAGTCATGAGTGACAGAGTAGGCAGTGCTCGGATCTTCGGCCGGGGCTGCGGCGACTCGGCCGTGGCGCAGCCAACCGCGGATACCGATGGCCAGGGGCACCAGGAGGGTGAGGAACCCGGACACGGGCTCGACAGCGAGACCGAACGCGGTGAGCACAGCGGTGGCGGCGAGGATTGGCGCCGGCACGTAGCCGCGGGTCCGCTCCACATCGATCACGGCGATTCCGAAGCAGACTGCGGCAACGCCGAACGCGGTGAACCAGAACGAGAGCTCGGCTTCCTCTTTACCGGCCACCCAGATGAACACGCCGAGGGCGGTGTGCGCCGATCCGATGAAGGTGAGCAGCGCGCCCGCGAGCGGAAACCTATTTCTTGAATCCATATTCATAAACCTTGCCCTAAGCTGACTCCCGTGGCAAGACCCCGGCGGTTCACCGATGACCAGGTCCTCGACGCGGCCCGCGAGCTGCTCGCCGATCCCGCGACGACCCGGCCGGGCATCGCCGCGATCAGCGCCGCGTCCGGCATCCACATCGGGTCGATCTACGTGCGCTTCGCCTCCCGCGAAGAGTTGCTCGCCCGGCTGTGGCTGCGCTCGATCCGGCGTTTCCATATCGGGTTGATCGCCGCTCTGTCCGGTCCCGACCCGCTGCTCACCGCCGCCACCTACCTGACGGGGTACTGCCGTGCGCACCCCACCGAAGCCCGCGCGATGAAGATGTTCCGGCGCGACGAACTGCTCGACGTGGGCCCCGAAGACCTGCGCGCCGAGATCGCCACGGTCAACGACCGAATGAACGAGGCGCTACGTGCCGCCGTCATCACCGAATTCGGCGATGACGACGAGCACCGCATGGCGATCGCGACCGCCGCCGTCAAAGCCATTCCCTACGGGCTCGTCCGCGAATACATCGCGGCCGCGGCGCCGATTCCGGACTGGGTCGACGAGATCACCGCCACCGCGACGGCCGCCGTGCTGCTCCACACACGCTCGCAAATGGTGCAGTAGCTCTGCGGCGCGGCAAGCGATTGCACAGCGCACTTGCCTCGCGTGCACGGTTTTTGCCGCACGGATCGGGTCTATCCGCGGCTGAAGCGTTGCACCAGCCGCGCGTAACTGTCATGGCTGTGACCTGCGTTGATCGCTTCAGCGACAAGGGCTCTGGTGTGGTTGGGCAGGTTGGTGTCGATGCCGCGGGCTCGGCTCTCTGTGATCAGATCATCGATGGAGGGCAGATGGTGTTCGAGGGCGCCGTAGGGGGTGGCGAACTCTGCGCGGTCGATTTCGTCGGCGAGCATCGGGAACAGCGACGGCAGTGCCGCCAGTGACGGTTCGGCATGCTTAGTGAAGTCGCCGATCTGGATACCCGCGTTGCCGAGAAGTGCTGCGGCGTGGAGGAAGCCGTTCAGTAGGCCCCACATGATGTCGTGGACGGCCATTCCGTAGAGCACTGATTCGCCGGGGTCGGGGGAGACCAGGGTGGCGCGCCCGCCGAGGACTCGGAGCAGGGCTTGGTGCCGGTCGAAGGCGGGAGTGGAGCCGCCGTAGAAGACCACCGCGTCCGGTGAGCCGATGGCGGGGGCGATGGTCATGATCTGGCCGTGCAGGTAGTCCGCACCGTGCGCGGTCACCAATTGCCCAGTGGCTCTGGACTGTTCGGAGGTGCCGTCGGTCAGATCGACCACCGTCCGCCCCGGCAATACCGATCCGGCGGTACCGAGCAACTCCGTCGCCGCCGCACCACCTTTGACATTGACGATCACTACCTCGGCCGCGCCTACTGCCGCCTCGGGAGTCGCGGCCTGATGCGCCCCCTTGGCAACCAGCGGCTCGGCCTTGTCTTTCGACCTGTTCCACACCGTGACCTGATAGCCGGCGTCCAACAGAGCACCGGCCAGCGCCGACCCCATCTCGCCCAAGCCTAGAACCGCGACTGCCACTTTTTCTGCGTTCTCACTCACATCACGAACCCTAGAAGCTCAACTTATCTTCAGGTCAAGTTGTGAATGCGCTCCGATACCCGGCGCGCGGGTTGCGTAGAGCCGCAACATGTCTCCCCACACCCCGGTGCGGATCATGATCAACAGGCACTGGTGGCGGCATCGCGCGAGTATGGCCCGCCACCAGTGCCTGTTGATCTTGGTGGCGGCGTGCGAGCCCAGGCGGGACGTGTGCGGATCTACGTGGACGACGGGATCGACGTGCAGGCGTTAGCATTCGGGATATGCGCCGTGGCAGGTGGTTTCGAGGTCTTGTGTGCCTGGCGGTGGTCGTCGTCTCCAGTGGATGTATCGGCGCGGTGGATCGTGCGGATTTCGAGGACCAGATGCGGGCTCGCGGTGGGGGATTGGTGAGTTCGTTGCCGCAGGAGGCGATCGCCGCGGTTTCGCAGCGGATCAAGGCCGCTGATCTCGAGGTGAACCTCATCGTTATGACTGCGCCGAATTCGACGCAGTTTCGGTTGGTGTTGAATGACCAACCGGAGCAGGTCACGAGGTTTCTGGCGGCGGGGGACGAGCTGACCGGGCGCGAGCCCACCGTGCGGATGCGGGTGCGGCCACCGGACCGGGCTCGGCAGCTGGACGACTATTCGTTCACCCTTGGTGACCTCAGTTCGGCACGGCCGGTGCGGGTTTCGGCCTTCGATGATCTCGACAGCGAGAACTTCACGGTCAGCGAGGTGCCTGCCCTGGCGCGGATCGAGGACATCGTCGACACCGCCCGCGCTCAGAGCGCGCTGCCGGACGGGCAGGTCACCGTCATCGTGGTGAGTCGCTTCGGCAGCGACATCCGGATCGTCGCTAACGTGCTGTCGGCGCGTTCGGAGATAATCGCCGAATTCGACCGCACCGGCGCGTTCCTTCGAATGCGACAGGTGTAGCCGATGCCTCGTTTGCTGGTGACAGCGGTTTCGGCGGGTGTCAGCGCCGGTTTCCTCAGCACACTGATTCCGGTGGCCATCTGGCCGGGCGAAGCGAAACTCACTGCGCCCCTGTTCTGTTCGGCGCCGGCCACGGAGCCTGTGGTCGTCTCGGACACCTGGCACGACTCCGAAGGAACCTCGACCAACTACACCCTGTACTGCGTGGGTGACCGTGGCGCTCTTACCAACGAGGGCTTCGCCCTTCCGATGCTGGCGCTGTTCACCGCGCACGTCGTGATCCTGACGGCGCTGATTCTGCTGGTCGCCCTCGCTCAACGGGCGCGATCTCCACGGGACAGCGTGCCCGAAGACTGCCGCGAGTACCCGCCGCTCTAGGGCTACTCCGAGACGATGGCGATCGCGTCGATCTCCACCAGCATCTCTTCCCGCGGCAGGCCGGTGAAAACCGTAGTGCGGCTGGGGAGTACGTCACCGGTGGTGTTGGCGGTGACGAATGCGCCGTAGGCGTCGTTCATGATGGCGAAGTCTTCCCGCTTGGTGAGATACACCCGCAGCATGACGACGTCGTCGAAGGTGGCGCCGCTGGCGTCGATGATCGCCTTGACGTTCTGCAGGGTGCGGGTGGTCTGGGCCGCGACATCACCGGGGTAGAGGTACTCGCTGGTGGCGGGGTCGACCGGGCCCTGCCCGGAAACCTGGACGAACGGGCCTTTGCGCACGCCCTGAGAGAAGGTGTGGGCCGGGGCGGGGGCATCGGTGGTGCGGACGGCGATCTTTTCGCTCATGGTCAGCCTTTCGGGTTGCGGCCGGGGGTCCAGCCGAGTTCGGTGGAGACGGCGTCGGCGGCGGCCCGCACCTGCGGCAGCCGGGCCAGCACCTGGTCGTGATCGAGCAGCATGTCCGGCACCGACATGGACACCGCGGCGACAACCGCGCCGGTGCCGTTGCGCACCGGGACGCCGATGCAGTTGACGAAGGTTTCGTGCTCTTCGTGGTCTTCGGCATACCCTTGCGCGGCAACGAGTTCCAGCTCCGCGAGGTACTGGTCGGGGGTCTGGATGGTGCGTTCGGTGAACTTCCGGTATTCGATTCGTTCGGCGACCGCCCGCCATTCCGCCCGCGGTTGGGCGCAGACGAGCACCTTGCCGACCGCGGTGCAGTGCAGGGGTGCGGGCCGCCCGATCCGGGAGTACATGCGCACGCTCTGGGTCGCGTCGAACTTGTCGATGTAGATCGCCTCGCCCGCCTCGTAGGTGGCGAGGTGGATCGTCTGTCCGGTAGCGGAATTCAGCGCGCTGAGATGCGGGCGCGCCAGGGTGCGGACATCGCGTTGTTCCAGCGCCTGATTGGCCAGTTCGAACAGTCGGGAGCCGAGCACGTAGCGGTGGTCACTGTCGTGGGTGACGAAGCGCTGCGATTCCATGGTCTGCAACAGCCGCAGCACGGTCGACTTGTGCACGCCGAGTTCGCCCGCCAGCTGATCCAGCGACCGCCCGTCGTCACCGAGGGAGAGAAGGATCGTCAACGCGCGCAACAGACTCTGGCTCATAACGCCACATTCTCGGCTACGACGGCGTCGGCGTAATGCACCCGGGCCCACTCGGACTCGGTGCTCGAGGCAAGGGCCGCAAGCCTTTCCGGCGCCGGAAGTTCGGCGACGTCGCCGGTTCCAGTCAATGCGGCGGCGGCGCAGAGGTGTCCGAATCGCAAGCGTTGGTCGAGCGGGCGCTCGTGCAGCAGCGCCGCGAGGTAGCCACCGGCGAAGGCGTCACCGGCGCCGATCCGCTCGGTGACTTCGAGGGCGAGCGCGGGCATCTCGACGCGGTGCGCGCCGGAGAATCCGGTGACCGAGTGCTCGTTGTTCTTGACTACGAGATGTTCGGGTTCGGGGAACAGCGCCCGCAGCCGGTCGGCGTCCTCGGTGCCGAACACCGCCCCGGCCTCGTCGGCGCCGAGAAAGACCACATCGCAGCCGCGCACGTGGCGGGCCAGGACTTCGGCGGCCTGCTCGCTGCGCCCGGCCCAGAGTGCCGGACGGAAGTTCAGGTCGAAGCTGACCAGCCGCCCGCGCCGGGGGAGTGCGATCAGCGCCTCGGTGAGTCCGGTCGCGGATTCCGAGAGCGCGGTGGTTATCCCGGTGAAGTGCACCAGCTGACAGCGCTCCAGCAACTCCGCCGCGGCCGCGAGATCCGCGGTGGACAGTGCGCTCGCCGCGGATCCGGTGCGGTAGTACAGCATTCGGCTGTCGCGCTCGCCCAGGTCGGTCGCTTTGCCCGACCCGCTGCCGCGTTCCTTGACATAGACCGCGGTAGGCCGACCGGGGTCGGTGACCACGGCGGAGATGTCGACGCCGCGGGCCGCGAGATGCCCGGTCAAATATCGGCCGAAGCCGTCGTCGCCGACTCGGGAGATCCAGGTGGCGTCGACGCCCAGTTGGGTGAGCACCGTCGCCACATTCGCCTCGGCGCCGCCCGCTGTGCGCTCGAAGGTCTCCGACTCCTCGAGCGGGCCGGGGCGCGCCACCAGTACCGCGAGCCCCTCACCGATAGTCACTGCCCTTGGGCGGGGCGACGTAGTAGGCCACGTCACTGCAATCTCCCTTCTGCCCTTGCGGCCACCGGCCATCCTGTGCAGAATAACCACACCAAACACGATGTGCAACAAGCGTTGCAAAATATGCAATGCATGAAATGCATAACTGGCGGAGTTGAAATCCGCGGGAAGGAGCGACATGGCGATCGACGAGAAAGCCGTTGCCGCACTGGAAGACCGGACGCTCGGTCCCGAGCACAAAGGTCTTCCGCCCGCGGCCTGGGGCCGGACCGTCCGGCAGTTCCTGGACTCCGAACCCGCGCTCGACGGGTTCGAAACCCCGGTGCTCACCATCGACCGATCCGCCGTCGCGTCGAACATCGCGGTGCTGGCCGACTGGGCGGCCGCGTCCGGTGTCCGGCTCGCGCCGCACGGCAAGACCACGATGTCGCCGCAGTTGTGGGCGCGGCAGCTGGCCGCGGGCAGCTGGGGCCTGACCTTCGCCACCATCTGGCAGGTGCAGGTCGCGCGGTCCTTCGGTGTCGGGCGCATCATGCTGGCCAACGCGTTGGTCGATCCGGTCGGATTGCGCTGGGTCGCAGCCGAATCGGCGCAGGATCCGGCTTTCGAGTTCGTCTGCTGGGTCGACAGTGTCGAGACGGTCGCGCTCATGGACGAGCATCTGCGTGGCGAGCCGGGCGCTGCGCGCATCCGGGTGATCGTGGAACTCGGTGGGCCGCATGGCCGTACCGGCGCCCGCACAGTCGATCAGGCGCATGCGATCGCCGCGGCGGTCGGGCAGTCCGACCGGCTGATCTTGGCCGGTGTCGGCGGCTACGAGGGCGCGCTCGCCCACGACCGGTCGCCCGAAGCCCTCGCCGCGGTGCGCCGGTACCTCGACGAGGTGGCGCGCCTGCATCGTGAACTCGCCACCGCCGGCGCCTATTCCGGCGACGCGATCGTTACCGCCGGCGGCAGCGCCTATCCGGACCTGGTCGTCGAACGCCTGGCCGACCTGGCGGATGAGCAAGGCGCACAAGGGGTTCCGACCACCGTTATCCTGCGCTCCGGCGCGTACATCATCCACGACGACGGCTTCTACGCCGGTATCTCGCCGTTGGCCGCCCCGCGCAGCGAACGTCCCCTGCGGTCGGCCATGCACGGCTGGGCGCGCACCGTCTCCCGCCCGGAACCCGAACTCGCGTTACTGGATGCGGGCAAACGCGACCTGCCCTTCGATGAGGGACTACCGGTCCCGCAAAACCTGGAGGGAACGGTCTCGGCGCTCAACGATCAGCACGCCTTCCTGCGGCTCCCCGGCGCGACGGCCGCCGATCTGCCCGTCGGCACGGTGGTGCGGCTCGGCCTGTCCCATCCGTGCACCGCCTTCGACAAATGGCGGCTCATCCCCGTGATCGACGACGCCGACGCGGAATGCCCGCGCGTCGTCGACCTCTTGCACACCTTCTTCTGACGAGCAGGCGACATGACCGACTTGGTTTTTCGAGACATCGACATCATCGACGGCACGGGCGCGCCCCGGTCCCGCGGTGATGTCCGCATCGAGCGCGGACGCATCAGCAGGGTCACCGCGCCCGGCACCTATACCGGCGATGCGAAAGTCGTAGACACCGCGCCCGGTTCGGTCTTGGCGCCCGGCTTCATCGACATGCATGCCCACTCGGATCTGCATCTGCTCACCGATCCGGGGCACTTCCCGAAGGTGAGCCAGGGCATCACCACCGAGGTGATCGGTCAGGACGGGCTGTCCTACGCCCCGATCGATGATCCGAGCCTGGCGGTGCTGCGCCGCCAGATCGCCGGCTGGAACGGCAATCCCGTCGATCTGGACTTCTCCTGGCGCAGCGTCGGGCAGTACCTGGACCGGCTCGATCAGGGCATCACGCCCAACGCGGCCTACCTGGTGCCGCAGGGCACGCTGCGGCTGCTGGTCGTCGGGAGCGAGCAGCGCCCGGCGACGGTGCCGGAGATCCGCCGCATGCGGGAACTGCTCGCCCAGGGGCTCAGCGAGGGCGCGGTCGGCATGTCCAGCGGACTCACCTACACGCCCGGAATGTATGCGGACACCAGCGAATTGGCGGCGCTGTGCGCGGTCGTCGCCGAGTACGGCGGCTACTTCGCACCCCACACCCGCTCCTACGGCAAGGGTGCGCTCGAGGCATACGCCGAGATGATCGAGCTGGCGCGCAGCACCGGCTGCGCCCTGCACCTCACCCACGCCACCATGAACTTCGGCGTAAACCGCGGCCGCGCACCAGAATTCCTGGCGTTGATCGACGCCGCCCGCGCCGAGGGCTGCGACATCACCCTGGACACCTACCCGTACCTGCCCGGTTCGACCACGTTGTCGGCGCTGCTGCCGAGCTGGGCGATGTCCGGCGGCCCGGACGCGGCGCTGGAACGCATCGACGATCCGGCGCAGCGCGCGCGAATCGCGCTGGACGTCAACGTGAACGGCTCCGACGGCTGTCACGGCGTCACGGTGGAATGGGAGACCATCCAGATCAGCGGCGTCGCGAATGCGGCACTGGATCGCTATGTCGGCAAGACGGTTCAGCAGATCGCGGCCGAGGGCGGCACGCCACCGGTCGAGGTGTTCTTCGATCTACTGCGGCGCGACCAGCTGGCCACCACGATTCTGCAGCACGTGGGCCATGAGGAGAACGTGCGCGCGATCATGGCGCACCCGGGCCATATGGGCGGCAGCGACGCTCTGCTCGTCGGTGACCGGCCGCATCCGCGCGCCTGGGGCACGTTCCCGCGTTACCTCGGCCATTACGTCCGCGATCTCGGTGTGCTCGGGCTCGAGGACTGCGTCCACCACCTCACCGGCCGCCCCGCCGCCCGTTTGCGGCTCAGCGATCGCGGCCACATCTTCCCCGGCTACGCCGCCGACCTCGTGTTGTTCGATCCGGCCACGATCACCGATACCGCCACCTTCGAGCAGCCCAAGCAGCAGGCACGCGGCATCCAGCACGTGCTGGTCAACGGCGAGTTCGTCATCCAGGACGGAAAGCCGACCGGCACGCTCGCCGGCGGCGCATTGCGGATGGACACCTCGCGAAAGGAGACAGTGTGAACGACACCAGCGCGATGGAGGTCATCCGGGCCGATCGCGTGCTCAGCGTGGTCCGCGCGCCGGAGATTCCGGATCCGGCGGCTCTGGCGGATGCCTTGGCGCGCTCCGGGATTCGCGCACTGGAGCTCACTTTCACGACCCCGGGTGTGCTCGGCTACCTGCGCGCGGCCGCCACGGCCGAGGGCGCGGTGGTCGGTGTCGGCACTGTCCTGCACGCCGACCAGGCCAGGGCCGCCATCGATCACGGCGCGCGGTTCCTGGTGACCCCCGGAGTCCGCGCCGAGGTCGCCGCCGTCGCGGCCGAGCGCGGCATCCCGGTGGTGATGGGCGCGTTCACGCCCACCGAGGTGCTCACCGCACTCGACCTCGGTGCCGCCGCGGTGAAGATCTTTCCGGCCCGGGCCTTGGGCCCGGGCTATCTGAAAGATCTGCGCGGCCCCTTCCCCGACGTGGCGCTCATCCCTTCGGGGGGCGTCAACGCGGGCAACGCCGCGGAATTTCTTGCCGCCGGGGCCGTCGCGGTCACCGCCGGCACCGATGTTGTTGCTCCTTCCGACGTCGCCGCGGGCCGATGGTCCGACATCGCCTCGCGCGCGGCGTCATTCGTTCGATCCATGAATTGAGAGGTACCCGGTCATGACTGCCACTGTCGACTGGCTTCGCACTACCACCCCGGGGCTTCTGGTGCTCTGCGGTCTCGCGATCGCCCTGCTGCTATTTGCCATCATCAAGGTCAAACTCGAACCATTTATCGCGTTGCTGCTCACCGGGCTCGGGCTGGCGCTGGCCGCGGGCCTGCCGGTGTCGAAGATCGTCGGCACGGCGATCAAGGCCGGTGATTCCCTATTGGAAACCGGATTCGGCGGCATCCTCGGCCACATCGCTGTGATCATCGGACTCGGGACCGTGCTCGGCGCGATCCTCGAACAGTCCGGTGGCGCAGACGTTTTGACCGGCAAACTGCTGAAGATCTTCGGCGACAAGGGCGCTCCGGTGGCCATGGGCCTGCTCGGGCTCATCTTCGGTATCCCGGTCTTCTTCGATATCGGCATCTTCGTGCTGGCGCCGTTGATCTACGTCGCCGCCAAGCGCGGCGGGCGGTCGCTGGTGCTGTACGCGATGCCGATGCTGGCCGGTCTGTCGATGACGCACGCGTTCCTGCCGCCGCATCCCGGTCCGGTCGCGCTGGGCGGCCTGCTCGGGGTGAGCCTCGGCTGGCTGATCCTCATCGGATTCGTTTGCGGTATCCCGGGTTTCATCGCCGCGGGCCTGGTCTGGGGTTCCTACATCGGTAAGCGGATCATCGTCGAGGTGCCAGATGAGTTCCTGGTGCGGGCGGACGGTTCGCCGGTTGGGGAGCAGGCCGCCAAGACCGGCGACGGACCCGGTACCGCGACGGATCCAGAGTCGGTCACCACGGAGACCAAGCGGCCGTCGGTCGGGCTGATCGGTGCGATCATCGCGATCCCGCTGATCCTCATTCTCGGCGCCACCTTCGGAACCCAAATGCTGGACAAGGATTCGCAGCTGCTGCAGGTGCTGACGTTCCTGGGCACGCCCGCCGTCGCGCTGCTGATCGCGGTGCTCATCGCGTTCTACGTGCTCGGCATCCGGCGTGGCTCGAGCGTGCAGGAACTCAGCACGCTGACCGCGGAATCGCTGCGGCCGGTCGGCATGCTGCTGCTGGTCGTCGGTGCGGGCGCGTTCTTCGGAAAGGTCATCTCGGCCACCGGCATCGGCACCGCACTCGCCGACACCATGTCGGCCGCGGGCCTGCCCGTGATCGTGCTGGCCTACATCATCAGCTGTGGTCTGCGCATCGCCCAGGGTTCGGCCACCGTCGCCATCGTCACCACCGGCGGCATCGTCGCACCCCTGGTCGCCGGGCACGACTATTCACAGATGTCGATCGCGTTGATCGCCATGGCGATCGCGGCCGGGTCGATCATCCTCAGCCACGTGAACGACGGCGGCTTCTGGATCATCGCCAAGTACTTCAACCTCACGGTGAAGCAGACCTTGCAGACCTGGACGGTGCTCGAAACCATCCTGTCGGTGGTGAGTTTCGCGGTCGCGGCGGTGCTGTTCGCGATCGTTAGTTGAGTCAGTTGCTCAGTGGCCGTGACTCATGCCGCGGGTGTGTTCACCACCGAACGGGGTGGTGACTCCGTGGTAGCGCAGTCGCAGCATCATCCCCTGGTGGGCGTGGGGAAGGTTATGGCAGTGGTTCATCCAGATTCCCGGGTTCGAGGCTCGGAAGGTGACTTCCCAGACCTGGCCTGGTTCGACGTCGAAGGTGTCGACCCACAGTGGGCTGCCCGAGGACGGGATCCCGTCCCTGGACAGGATCAGCACCGGATGGCCGTGCAGATGCCACGGATGGATTTCGAGGCTTCGGTTGACGATGGTGAATCGGACGACGTCGCCTTCGGTGACGAGCTGGTCGGGGATCGAGGGATGGCCACGGCCGTTGACGGTGTGCGCGTACGCCGGTGTGCCGTCGACCATGGCCAGCCCGCGGTCGAGGACCAGGGTGAAGTGCCGATCGGCGGTGGCGGTGCGCAACGCGACAGGGGCGGGGGATCCATAGGACAGCAGGTCGAGGTCGGACCACTGTGTGATGTCGGTCGGTTCGCTGTCCGGGGCGTCGGTCTCGGGCCGTAACCGCACGGTGGCGGCGCGGTTGTCGAGGGTCAGCGTCACGGAGGTGCTCGGCATGACGAACACGAGGTCGTAGCGTCCGCCCGCGGCCAGGCGCAGCGCGGTCAGGCTGATCTCGCCTGGGCCGTGAAGGTCGCGGCCGTCGACAGCCGCGACCCGGAAGCTGGTGCCTGCCAACGTGAATCGGTGCGGTTCGGAGTCGGTGTTGATCAGCCGCAGCCGGACGGAGGTACCTGCCGGTGCGAGGTATTCGGCGCCGCCTCCGATGGTGGCGGTGCCGTCGAAGGTGTGCACGGGCAGTGTCAGATCCAGTTGTCCGGCGTCGAGGACCGTGCGGGGTTTCACGACCAGGGTGCCGTAAAGACCTCGGCGCACACCGATGTGAGACGCGTGATGGGTGTGGTACCAGTAGGTTCCGGCCTGATCGGCGCGGAACCGGTACACGAACTCGTCCCCGGGCCGCACGACATCCTGAGTCACGCCCGCCGCCCCGTCCTCTCCGCACGGCACGTCGTAGCCGTGCCAGTGCAGCGTCACCCCGTCGTCGATATCGGCGTTGACCAAGGTCACTTCGATCAGATCGCCTTGGTCGGCCGTGATCGGTGGGCCAGGCACGGTGCCGTTGAAGGTCAACGCATCGATGTCACGCCCGGTCCCCAGGCGCACGGTGGATTTCCGGGCAGTCAACACGTACTCGCGCCGGACGCAGCCCGGTGCCGGTGTGTCGGCGCCCCGCAGATCGCGCATCGATAGGGCAGTACGCGCCATCGGACTGCGATCTCCTCCACCGGCCATCGACGCGACCGGTCGTGCCGAGAGACCGGCCCCACCCGTGCCGAGGGCGATAACACCACTGGCAACGCCGAAGAAGCGGCGGCGCGAAACCTTGGACCGATCCGGATCGGCGTCTTGTTTGCCGGCCGCGCCCACCTCCGGTGCCGCGAGCACTCGCATGGTCAGCAGAATTCCGGCCAGCACCACAGCGACCGCGATGAGCGCGGTACCCAGCGTCAGGGGGTACCCGACGAAGAAGGTCACCACGAAACCCGCCAGTGCGGCGTAAGCAGCGGTAAGCAACGCGACAACGCTTGTGCCATCCCTGCTTTCGGGGCGACGAGCACCCGTGACCTGTGCACGCAGCCGAGTTCCGGTGATCACCGCCGCGGCAAGGCCGGCCACCGCGAGCAGAGGCAGCCCGAGCAGAACCTTCTCCTGGACGAACCACCAGCCCCGACCGGCCAGCACCACCACCGATGCCGTCCGCGCCACTGTCAGCAACAACGCAACCGCAAGGAACGCGAGGGCAATCCCGATGCGTCGCAACGACATGGTGATGCCTGCCGCGAACCACGCTGCGGCACACAGCAACGCGACGGCATGGTCCACGAGGATCCAGTGCGCTGTCGTCATGATGCTGTCCGGCCGACTCGGGCCACCCTCCACGACTCCCGCACGATCATCCCGATCACCCCGGCGATGACCAGCCCGTTGACCGCGTGCAGGCCGAAAATGAAATGACCGGCCCGCGAGCCGGCACCGGCCACTGTGGCAACTTCCCGGATCACCGACTGGAGTAGCACCAGCCCGGCGACCAAGCCCGACAGTCCGATGAGCCGTCCCCGCACCCGGGCGATGGCGGCGGCGACGGTGAGCACGACCGCGAATAGCAGGATTGCGTTTCCGAGCGCGCGATGCGGTTGGAAGGATTCCTCCGCGGGCGCGGTGTCGAAGGCGCCGCTGGCGGCCAGATAGAACTGCGTGACAACGGCAAACAGCAGCAGGGCCGCCAAACCGGCGAAGACCTTTTTCATGCCGTCGATCGTCGCGGCGGCCACGGTCGCTCCGCGTCCGGCGACAAGTGCGGGCACCTACGCCGGTCGACGTAGACGCCGCGCGATCGGCTACGCCGATGGTCGTAGCAGTCCGCGCATTCGCGGGAAATCGGGGGATAGCTGAACGTTGTACTGTCACATCATGTTTCTGCGGGCAGTGGCGCGTGGTCCGGTTGCCTTGTTCGCGCGGCGGCCTACCTGGTTGCCGGATGTAGCGTTAGCACTGTTCGTCACAGCGGTTCAGGTGCAGAGTGCGGCCATCGCGATGCCGCTCGCGCCGGTCTCGAATCCGATATCGGGCATCGGATATGCCCTGCTGATCGTGAGTGGCATGGCCGTCGTCGCCCGCCGCCGGCAGCCCGTGCTGGTCTTCGCGATCATCGCGGTAGCCTGCCTGATCTATTTCGGTCTCGACTTCCCAGAGGGGCTTTCCTGCCTCGGACTCTTTGTCGCTCTCTACACCCTCTCCGCCCACGGCGACGGGCATCGATCGCTGCGGATCGCCGGCGCGGGAACCACGGTGCTGGCCATCGGCTGGCTGATCGCCGCGGCGGATATCGAGCCAAGCCCGGCCATCGGCTGGGTGTTGTTCCGGATCGGTGCGTCCGTGATCAGTACGACCCTCGGTGAGTCCGCTCGGTCGCGCCGGGTTATTGCCGCCGATGCGCAGGTGCGGGCAGATCTGGCGGAGCGATCGCGCGACGAGGCGGCCAGGGCGCGGGTCGACGCCGAGCGGCTGCGGATCGCCCGGGAGGTGCACGACACCGTCGCCCACGCGATCGCCGTCATCAATGTGCAGGCCGGTGTCACCGCGCATGTCCTGGACAGGCGGCCGGAACAGGCGCGGGAAGCGTTGCGCATCATCGAGCAGACCAGCTCGCGGGCATTGCACGAGATGCGCGCCATCCTCGGTGTGCTGCGCGACGGGGACGGCCGTGAACCCGCGCCGGGTCTCGACCGGATTTCCGAACTCGCCGGCAAAGCGCGCGACGCCGGGCTCGACATCGATGTGGAGCAGACCACGCCGGTGACGCCGATCCCGAGCGCGGTCGGCAGTGCCGCGTATCGCATTGTGCAGGAATCGATCACGAACGTGCTCCGCCACGTCGGCCCGACCCGGGTGACGGTGGCACTCGAGCCCGGCATCGACATCTTGCGGATACGGAACTGGCTCGCGCCACCCGCCCCGCTGTCGTCCTGATGGACATCCGCATGCCACATCTGGACGGCATACGCGCGACCCGCCAGATCGCCGAAATGAACGGGCTGGAGCAGGTCAAAGTCCTGATTCTTACCACTTACGACACCGAAGAGAACGTCTTCGAGGCGTTGGAGGCGGGCGCGAGCGGCTTCCTGCTCAAGGACGCGGGCCCCGCCGAACTCCTGCACGCCATCCGGGTGATCGCGGCCGGGGACGCGCTGCTCGCACCGCGGATCACCCGTCGCCTCATCAGTCAGTTCACCGCGCAGCGCCGGGCCGCCAAGTCCGCCGAGGAGAGGCTCGCGGTGCTCACCGACCGCGAACGTGAAGTTGTCGCGTTGGTGGGACAGGGCATGAACAACCACGAGATCGGCGCCGCGTTGTACCTCAGCCCGGCCACCGCACGCACGCATGTCAGCCGCGCGATGCTGAAACTTGGCGCGCGCGACCGCGCACAGTTGGTAGTCATCGCCTACCAAACCGGGCTCAGTCACTTCACCCCGTAATTCGGACCAGCCCATCGACGACGTGCTGTCGACCTGCTACCAGCTGGCGTGTGCGTTAGCAGATGCTGCCAGTCATTTCGCGATTTCGGTCAGGATATGTGCCAGCCGCTTGGCCTCGGCAGCCAGGCCCGCCGGGTTGGTGGCGATGAACATGGAGTCGGCGGCCAGGTTGCCGAGCACGTGCCAGGTCGGGTCGGGGCGGCCGTGTACCAGCGCGGCACGGGTGGCGCGGTCGACGGCCAAGCCGCCCGCCGGATGGAGTTCGGCGGCACCAGCGGCGAGCAGTGCGCTCACCAGCGGTTCGGTGTCGGTCGGCGTCGTATACGCGGGCGGATTGACGGCATTGACGACGACGTCGGCGACCCAGTCGGTGTCGTCGAGGATCGTGAAGCCGGCACCGGGACGCGCCTCGATCTTCGAGACCCCGGATCGCAGCCGGAGTTGCCCCGAATCCAGCAGGCGCAGCACGATCTTCGCGTTGTGCGGGACCATCGGTGAGCTGAGGCTGTTGATGGTGCGGAAGTGCTTGCCCCGCAACAGAGCCCGATCGGATTCCGGCAGCAGCGGCCAAGCCATCGGGCCGATCACGCGGATGGCCATGACCAGTAGCCGCGATCCGTAGTGCGGGGAATCGACCTCGGCGAGCTGGCGGCGCAGGCGGTCGACCGGCGGTTCGGATTCGGTGGCCAGGATTTCGGTGGCGAAAGTGTCGAAATCCTGGCCCAGGTCGGTGAGTTCGGCGCGCATCAGGGCGACGAGATGGTCGAGGGTGAGACTGCCTCGGGTGGCCGCGGCGCGGATGGTCTCGGGTGTGAGGTGTCGCAGCTCCAGGCGGAGCGGGCGCTTCTGCACGAACGGCAGTGTGCCGCTGCGGGATACGAAACTGATCGGGCCGGTGTGCCCGTTCGCCGTCAAGGCGGCCGCGATATCGACGGCGGTCAGCCCACTGCCGATCACTCCGACGTGCGCTTCGGGCGCGATATCGGCGAGTGTGTGCGCCAGGGGATAGGGCTCGTTCACGTACCCGGGTGCGCCGGTCAGGCCGTAATGGTCGCGCGGGCGACCGTTTCCGACCGCCAGTACCGCACGGTCCACCGGCACCCGGCTGCCGTCCTCGGTGTGCAGCACCGTGGTTTCGGCCCGCGAGATCCCGGTGACGCGGGCATTGACGACACTCACCTGCCAACCGGCCCCGCGCAGTTCGCCGATCGCGGCGCGCGCCGTGTCCTCGAGGTATTCGCCGTAGCGCGCACGCGGCACCAGGATCTGTCCCATCGCCTCGTCGCGATACTCCGCGACATCGGTTCGTGACTCCAACCACCGCAGGTAGTGCGCCTGGTCACCGGCCCTGATCGACATGGTCATCGGCGCGGCGTTCACCCGCACCGCCGCGACATCCGGCTGATAGGGCCGGCCTCGCCACACCGCGGGCGAACCGTCGAAAACCGTGATGGTTCCCGGTGTGCCGCCCGCTGCCGCGAGTGCGTCGAGCAGTCCTACTCCGGCCGCTCCGGCCCCGATGATTCCGATATGCATGACAACTCCTTCCGAGGCACCGTGTGGTGCGTCGACCAGAGTCATCGGTTCCGGCTCCCGGTCCCATCCCTCGAATGAGGGGAATTCTCCTGGGCGCGCCCGAGTTCCCCCTCATATGAGGGATGGCGGACACGCGGTGCATCCAGCAGGATCGCCATCATGACCACGCCGACCCGCAATGCGGTCGAGGCACTGCTGACAGACATCGCGGCCGCACCTGATCCGCACACGCTGTTCGCCGACGCCTCCACTCGCCTGCGCCGCATCGCGCCCTTCGACGCCGCGGTGTGGGTGGCCACCGACCCGATCAACGGCTTGACCACCGCCCCGGTGCGGGTGGAGAACCTGCACGAGGGCGGCTGCGGAACCTATTGGGAATCCGAACTGTTCGCCGAGCACGTCAATCGCTTCCGGGACTTGGCGCACGCCACGGTCCCGGTCGCGGGCCTGCGCGCCGCGACCGAAGGCAACCCGGGCCGCAGCCCGCTCTACCGGAACTTCATGCGCCCCCGCGGTTTCGAGGACGAACTGCGTGCCGTCTTCCGCGTCGACGGCCAGCCCTGGGGTCAGCTCAGTCTGTTCCGGGAGCGCGGACGCGCCGAATTCGACGCCTCCGATATCGCACTCGTCCAAGCGCTGTCCGCGCCACTCGCCCAGCGGCTACGGTCCTTCGTCCAGCCCGCCGCCGCGCCGACGCCCGAGGACACCGCCCGCGCCCCGGGCATGCTGCTCTTCGACGCCGACGGAAACCTGGTGTCGCTCAACGACGAAGCCCGGCACCTGCTCGACCAGATGCCCCCGGGCCCATCCACCACCACACCGCTCGGCATCGAAATACCGCTGCCAGTCTGGATTCTCAGCACCGCCGGGCGCGCCCGGCTCACCGGCGGCAGCGCCCGCATCCGGATCCGCGCCGGCACCGGCCACTGGCTGGTCTGCCACGCCTCCTGCCTGCGCGCCGCCGACGGCCGCGGCAGTTCGACCGCCCTGGTCATCGAACCCGCTAAGCCCTCCGAGGTCGCCGCCCTGGTGACCGCCGCCTTCGAATTGACCCGCCGCGAACTCGACGTCATCGAACTCATCGCGCGCGGCCTGCCGACCCGCGACATCGCTACCCAGCTGCACCTCTCCCCGCACACGATCCGCGACCACGTCAAGGCCATCTTCGACAAGGTCGGCGTCACCAGCCGCGGTGAACTCGTCGCGCGGCTCTTCACCGAATTCCAGCAACCCTTCGCCGCCCGCCACACCGTCCGCGTCGAACGGAACTAGACCGTGCTGAAACAAGGCACGGGCAACGCGTCGAGCGCCTTACGCGACGCCGTCCTGCGTCGCTGACCGCGATATCTCGGTCACCACTTCGCGCCGCGGCTGCTCCGGAGCGGGCGCGGCCACGCGCTCGAGTTTGGTCCAGCCGGTCCAGCCGCGGGTGTGGAGGAGATCGACGAGGTGGCGGGCTGAGGGCCAAGTGTCGAAGGCCAGCGCGTCCAAGAGCGTGGCCAGCGCAGGTTCGATGCCGCCACCGAGGTAGTCCTCGGCCTGCCCGTCGGCTAGCTGCGTGAGGTAGGCGGCGGTTTTGTCGGCCAGCGCGATGAGGGTTGCGGTGTCATCGGTTTGGTTGATGGCGTGGCTGAGGGTGCGGTAGAAGTCGATGAGTTGGGGGTGGGTGATTTGTTCCCGTTTGCGGGCGATCAATTCCGGGATCCGGTCGGGGGCGTGGGCGGCGAGGGGGATCCAGCCGTCGCGTTCGACTTCGACGATGCGCTCGTCGACTCCGAGGGAGCGGAGGTGGTCGAGGAAGTCGACGACTGCTGTGGGGAGGGCGAGGCTGTCGCCGGCGGCGAGGTGGGCGATGCGCTCGCGATGCCGGCGGCGTTCTTCGATCTCGGCGCAGAGGCGCTGGTCGATCTCGGAGATCGCCGTGGCGAACTCCTGCGGGTCGGCGCGGAGCAGATCCCGCACGCGGGCGAGCGGGACGCCCGCCGCGGCGAGGGTCCGGATCTTGATCAGCTCGACCACGGCGGCAGCGTCGTAGCGCCGATAGCCGGAGTGGTCGCGTTCCGGTTCCGGCAGTAGGCCTTTGGCGTGATAGTGCCGGATCGCGCGCACCGTCACCCCGGCGTAGGACGCCAGCTCACCGATGGTCATCATCAGACCAGTCTTCCTAGTTGTTCACGCTTTGGGCGCGGATGATCCGGGCGACGTCAGCGGCATGCGTGACGACCAGCCCGTGGCTTGCCTCGAGCCAATGCGCCCTGATGTGCGGCTGCTCCTGGATCAGCCGGTTCATCCCCTCCCGCCAGAGTTGGTTGTGCCGCGGAGTCCGCCTCTCAGCGCTGTCACCGGCCATGGCGCTCGCCATGATCATGCTGATCGCGCACTCGATTTTCCGGTACTGGTCGAGAAGTCCGGCCCGGATCCCATCGAGCTCTACATTCAGCTCCAGGATTTGTGTTGGGGTCAGCAACATTTGGCGCGGGGTGCCCTTGTTCGTCTCGTGCCACGGCGCCAGGGACTCCCACATCGCTTGGAACTCCGGCAGATCGGCCTCGGTGATGAACGGTTCCGGCAGCGGATTCGCCCCGTCGATGAGCATCAGTTCCGCCACGGCATCGGGGTGCGCAGCGGCGTAATGCACGATCAGATCCGCGCCATACGAATGGCCCGCGAGTACGGGCGGCGACTCGGATCGTCCGAGCTCCGCCAGCACGGCTCCGAGATCACCGAGGAACGCCTCGAAGGAGTACCGATCGGCAGCCGAGGACAGCCCATGTCCCCGTAGGTCGAAGGACACCACCTCGAAGTCACGCCGCAACAAGTCGATGAGCTCGTGCAACTCGCCTTGCGACGATGTCAGGCCGGGGCACAGCACCAGCGTTCGTCCCTGTCCGCCGCGGGACACCGGGATCGTGACGCCCTCGTGGCGGACCGTAAACTGCCGGACCGCATAGCTATTCGTAGTCATGTCCCCATGCTGCGGCCCTTCCCCTGCGTCAGGGTCAAGCCCGGTCCGTTCCATTCGGATGGGTTCGACATGAATCCGATCCCATCACCGGTGGATAACGCATTCGGTGGACGCCTCCTTGTCCGGCAAATCTTCGGCGTGTCCACGGAAAGCCGCTGTCACACTGGCGATGCCGCACCATTCCACCCGGAGCGGCAGCGCAGGCCGATCGTCGACAGGAGCGTGATCGCATGTCGCAGCAGCCGAATCAGCGGGGATCCCGGAGCGAGGAGGCGGTGCTCCTGGCGGCCGGGCTAGCGGATGTAGCACTCAGTCGCGTGGGCCCGGTGCTGGAGCGCGCACTCGGCCTGCTGCGGCGGTCGGATCTGCCGGGGCTGGCGGGAGAAGCGGAGAGCGACCTGAAGGCCCGCGGGCGGCTGGCGCTGGACCGCAGCACGCTGATTCCGCCGGCACACATGGAGATCCTGGCGCAGCATGTAGTGGCCCGGGAAGCCGGTTCCGGTGCCGGCTGACCGATATGACGCCTGCGTTTTCAAGGCTCGTGTCGACGAGGTGCTCGGTGCGTTCGTCGGGCGGGAACGTGACCAGCTGCTCGACATCGATCCGCGCCTGGCGCCGGTGGCCGAGCAGCTCGTGGCGGCCAGCGGTCAGGGGAAACGGTTCCGGGCGGCATTCTGCTATTGGGGCTGGCGCGCGGCCGGGCAGCCGGACAGTGACGCCTTCGTAAGGGCCGCAGCGGCTTTGGAATTGGTGCACGCGGCAGCGAGCGTGCACGACGACATCATCGATGACAGTCCGCTCCGGCACGGCTTACCGACCGCGCACATCGCCCTGCACGCCCCGCCGCACCGCGCCTCCGAATCCGGGCAGACCGGGAAAGCGCTCGCCATGCTGGTCGGGGATCTGCTGATGGCATTGGCGGGCCAATTGTTCGTGACCAGTGGGCTGCCCGCGGCCTACCTGTCGCGGGCGCGTCCGCTGTGGGCGGTGCTGGCCCGCGAACTGATCGCCGGGGAGTGCCTCGAGATCCTGTGCACGGGCGCCGTGCCGGATGTGGCCGAATCGCTGAAGGTGGTCCGGTACAAGACGGCCAAATACACCGTCGAACAGCCGCTGCTCATCGGAGGCGCGCTGGGCGGCGCGGACGACCGGCTGCGGAAAGCTTTCTCCGGGTACGGATTACCGCTGGGCGAGGCCTTCCAGCTGCGCGACGATCTGCTCGGCCTCTTCGGTGACCGAGCTCGCACCGGCAAGGCCAATCTCGACGACCTCCGCGGCCGCCGCCCCACCGCCCTGCTCGCCGAAACCTGGCGGGCCGCCGATCCTGCCGAGCGGGAAAGGCTGACCTGGCTGCTGGACCGCAGCGTTCCCGACGAGGCGACCCTGGCCGAACTACGCGATCTGATGACCCGGGTCGGCGCGCCCACCCGGATCGAGCAGATGATCACCGACCGAGTGGAAACGGCCACCCAGGCCTTGGCCGAGGTGCCCGCTCCCGCCGCTCACGCGCTGACCGAGCTCGCGCACGCGGCCACCGCGCGCCGCTACTGAACACCAATGCGTCACCGACACAGGGAGTCTCGATGACCTACACCCAAGCCGCCATGGACGCGCTGCGCGGGCACGGCGACGAACTCGCCGATGCCACCGTGGCCACCCTGTTCGAGCGGGGCGAGGTGGGCAAGTTCAACACGCTCATGCGCTACGTCTCCACCGCGGGCTCGCCGCTGCCCGACGGACTGCCCGAGGTCGCCCGCGAGTATCTGCACGCCACCGCGAGCCCGCCGGCCTGGGTGGACTGGGACGAGATGGAGAAGGCCCGGCTGTTCTTCATCGACAACAACGTGCACATCTCCACCGCTTTGTCCTTCGCCGCCATGCCCGCGTGCTATGTGCTGCCGCAGGTCGCGAAACTGCTCTCGGCTACCCATTCGCTGGAATATCCGTCCAAACGGATGGCCGAGACAGGGCAGTTCACCGTCTATCTCATGCAGCCCGACGCCTTCGAAGCCGGTAGCCGGTTCATTCCCGCCGTCCAGAAGGTGCGGCTGCTGCATGCGGCCATCCGGCACCATCTGGCCCGCGAAAACCGCTGGGACATCGGCACGTTCGGCTTCCCGATCTGCCAAGAAGACATGATCGGCGGCCAGATGCTGTTCTCGATCCTGGTCCTGGACAGCCTGCACCGGCTGAACATCCACATGAGCGTGGACGGCGCCGAGGCGTACTTCTACGCCTGGCGGGTGGTCGGTGCGATGCTCGGCGTCGACCAAGAGCACGCGCCGAAGGACTTGGAGTCCGCGCGGCAGTTCCTCGACCTCTACATGATTCGGCACATGGGTCCGAGCTCGGAAGGGGTGCAGCTCACCCGGCAACTGATCGACCTCTACGAGGAGGTCGTTCCGGGCACGTTCTTCGACCCGATGGTGGGCGCGCTGATCCGCTACCTCATCGGCGACACCTGCGCCGACTGGCTCGAGGTGCCGCGCACGGGCTGGGACACCGCCATCAAGACCGTCCCTGCCGTGCTCGGCATCCTCGAAACCATCGAGGACAGTTCACCCTTGGGCGAATGGGCGCTGGATCGCTTCGGCCACCTCACCACCTGGTTCGAACTCAGTTCGCTGACCCGCGGCCGCGTCATGCAGTACGCCATCCCGGAAGAGCTCAAGCATGATTTCGGCATCTCCTCGGCGGCGGCACGCGCCCACCGCTGGACCCCGCCGGAACCCACCATCGCCACCGCTTAGGGGCGAACTATCGGATCGTCAGCGCACCGGCGATGACGTCCCACAGCCGTGCCGCCGCGTCGTCGGTGGTCGGGCGGGGGTTGCGGCGGAGTTGGTCGTCGATGCCGTAGCGGAGGGCGCCGATGATGCAGGCGCCGGCCAGGTCGGCGTCGATGGTGGGGGAGATGTCGCCATCGCGCTGGCCGCGGCGGATGTTGTGGGCGGCGGCGGTGGCGAGGCGGTCCAGGGCGCCGGATTCGAGCTCGGCGAGTTCGGGTTCCCGGACGATCCGGGTGAGCAGGAGTTCGGCCAGGGGGTCGGCGAAGTGGTAGTCGACGAAGTGGTGGGTGCGGACGCGTTCGCGCTCGCCCCAGGCCACACCGGTGGGCAGGGTGTCGTCGGCGATCGCCGCGACCAATCCCGCGTGGAACTGCTCGTAAACCGCTACCAGCAGACCGGCTTTGGAGCCGAAGTGGTGATAGAGGGCGCCGGTGCTGAGGCCGGAGCGGCGTTTGAGCGAGTGCAGGTCGACGTGGCCGTTGCCGTCGAGGAGTTCGGCGCGGGCGGCGTCGAGCAACTGTTGACGTCCCAGGGGTGCGCGTGCCACAGTCGGACGATAACAGAACTCGGTTATGTTTTGGATCGGAGGGCGTCATGGACGCCGAGGTTTCGTCCGTCGTCGACCTGGCCGGTGATCTGGCCGGGAAATATCGGCGCACCGAAAGCAGTGGCAGCACAGTGGATCCGGCCGTGGTGGACGCGGATCTGGCCGCGGTGCGCCGGGACGGCTATGTGATTCTGGAGAACCTGCTGGGCCCCGAGCAGCTACAGGAGATTCGTCGTGAGGTGCGGCCGATATTGGACCGGACCGGGCGCAACAACTTCGAAGGCCATGCCACGCAACGGATCTACAGCGTGCTGAACAAGACGCGCAGCTGTGATCGCATCGTCGATCATCCACGGGTGCTGGCGTTGCTGGACCGATTGTTCCTGCCGAACTATCTGCTGTCGATGCTGCAGGTGATCAATATCCTGCCGGGGGAGTCCGCGCAGATGCTGCACACCGACGACGGCTTCTATCCGCTGCCGCGCCCGCGTCCGGCGCTGGGCGCCGCAACCATCTGGGCCATCGACGATTTCACGGCCGACAACGGCGCCACCGACGTCGTGGCGGGCAGTCACGAGTGGGGTGATCAGCTGCCTCCGGCCGACGCGGAGCGCATCCCGGTGGTCATGCCCACCGGGTCCTGTGTGTTCTTTGTGGGCACCCTCTGGCACGGCGGCGGCGAGAACCGCTCGCCCGATCCGCGCCTGGCGCTCACAGCCCAGTACTGCGAACCGTGGCTGCGCCCGCAGGAAGCGTTCACGCTCTCCACACCGCGCGAGGTGGTGCGCGTCGTCAGCGAGGACATTCGCCGCATGCTGGGCTACAGCATCCATCCGCCGTTCATCGGGCAGGTCGACGGCATGCACCCCAAACGCCTTCTGGAGTAGAGCAATTCAGCTCGAGTCCTCCCAATATGGCAGCGCGGGGACGTGCAGACCAGGGGAGCGCATCGGCCCGCCGGTCGGACCCCGATACTTCCAGGCTGTAACAAAGTGTCGGTAGCTCCGAATAGCAAGGAGCACTTGCTGTTTGGATGGGTCGGGTTGGGCTGCCGGTGGCAGCGAGGAAGAGGTGGATGATGCGAAGAGGTCCTCGATTACGGGCGACGCTGGGCGTGATACTGGCCCTGATAGTCATGGTGCTGACGGCAACGGCGTGCACGTCGACGGAATCCGGCTCGGCCGGCCCGGAGTCGAGTTCGGTGACCAAGACCTCGGTCTCGGCGACCAAGACCACGACGACGACACCGGCGAAACCGCCTGCGGCGGCTGAGGATCCGGCCGTCGAGCCGAACACTCCGGGTGCGCGAGCGCCCGCGCCGCAGCAGGTGACGACTGCGCCCGGCACCGACAACTGCGGTCCCGGGACCTGCGGTAATCCGGTCCCGACGACGCCGCCCGGTGGCGGCACCGACGAATGCGGGATCATCGTCTGCGGTGAATGGCAGAAGTGCACGGACCGGCTCGATTACACCGGTGACCCGCGCTCGGCCGACGAGATCAACGCGCTGGAGAAGGACGGCAGGTGCCCGTGGCCGATCAAGGCCACCACCACCAGCTCGCCGACGAACCCGCCGGAGGCCACAGTGACCACGTCCTCCGCGGCACCGACGACGGAGACCACGTCGTCGCCCGCACCGACAACCACGAAATAGCTCCACGCAGCACCTGGGCCGGTCCGGATCATCCGGGCCGGCCCAGCGTCGTTCAACGCGGTTCGAGTACCACGACGGCGGTTTCCGATGATCGCCGCGCGGCGAATCCATCGAGATCGGTGTCGATCTCACGCCACCTGTCCCACAACCGCACTCGCTCCTCGCCCACGGCCGCGCGCCCGTGCACCGCCCGCGAACTGCCCTTCAGCCGCACGGTCACCTCCGGCTGCGCCTGCAGGTTGAGCCACCACGCCGGTTCCCCCTCGCCCCACCCGTTCATCGCCAGGGTGACCAGATTCGGGCCGTCCTCGAAATAGCCGAGCATCACGCTGCGCTGCTGACCGGTGCGCCGCCCAACAGTGGTGAGCCGCATCGTCCCCCAGTGGTTGCGGTCCTTGGGGTGACCCAACCCGACCCGGCCGCCGGTAACGCGATAGAGCCCACGGTGGGTGTACCAGGCGAGAACGATGAACCAGCGGGGCGGGACATAAGGCTTGCGCGACATGGGATCACTGTCCGCCGGTGCGCGGCCGCGCGCATCGGGGCGACCCCGGATTCGCACCCTGAGATGCGGGTGGCGGTCCTCACATCCAGCAGCTGTCACATTCCGGGACTCCCGTTTGTCTCATGGACAGCTGCCGCCGGAGAAGGCGGCGCCGAAAGTAGGGACAGGACAATGGAACCACGCATCAACCTCTTCGCCAGCGAGC
Organism: Nocardia sp. XZ_19_385; assembly: GCF_015355755.1. Classification (NCBI taxonomy): domain Bacteria; kingdom Bacillati; phylum Actinomycetota; class Actinomycetes; order Mycobacteriales; family Nocardiaceae; genus Nocardia; species Nocardia sp. XZ_19_385. Next base: position 1,055,312 of record NZ_JACVEE010000003.1, on the reverse strand, counting down.
TCGCCATGAAGTTCGGCAAGCGCATCGTCAATGCCAGCCAGGTCTACCTGAACGGCCCGGTGCCGAACTCCACCATGCATCTGCTCGAGATCCGGGCCAGCCAGATCAACGGCTGCGGGTTCTGCGTCGATATGCACACCAAAGACGCTGCCGCCGAGGGCGAGACCTCGGTGCGCCTGAACCTGATCGCCGCGTGGCGCGAGGCGACCGTCTTCACCGACGCCGAGCGGGCCGCGCTCGCCCTGGCCGAGGAAGGCACTCGGCTGGCCGACACTCACCAGGGTGTCAGCGACAACACCTGGGCGCTGGTGCGCAAGCACTACGACGACGAGCAGATCGCCGCTTTGATCTCGGCGGTCGCCCTGATCAACGCCTTCAACCGGATGAATGTGATCGCGCGGATGCCCGCCGGTGGCTACGAGCCCGGCATGCTGCACTGAAAGGCCTAACTTTGTCGCAGCATTCGTAATGCCTAATAAAGAGAAAATCGGAAACGCCGCAATTTCGGGTCCCAAGGGCGCGTACACCGATCTATTAGCATTCCCGAGCGAACCGAACCAACCAGAAAGGGATTTGAATGCGCATCGCAGGATTGTTCTCGATAACTGGAGTGTTTGCGGCCGCGACGGCCGGTTTTGTAGCTCTGCCCGCAGGGGAAGCCGCCGCTGAAGTTCCGGCGTCTTCGGTGGTGCTGGCCGCCGCCGACGACGATATGACGGCTCTCGAGACGTTGATCAACAAGCTCACCGGCGCACCGGACGACGCAGAGCCGGAGGAGGAAGGCGCGCCGGCGGAGGAAGGCGCAGAGGGTCAGCAGGCCCCGAAGGACGAGCAGGCGCCGAAGGCCGAGGAGGGCGCGGAGGCTGAGCAGGCCCCGAAGGTCGAGCAGGGCACGGAGGCTGAACAGGGTACAAGCCCTGAGCAGACCCCGAAGGACACGCGGGGCCCGAAGTCCGAGCAAGGCGTGGTGCCTGAGGAGGACGAGGACGTGGAGCCCAAGCCCGAGGAGTCAAGCACCGGCGACTCCACCGAGAACGGCGGGGAAGCGGGAGACGACGAAGAAGAGGCCGAGGCGAGCGCTAGAGCACACACCGGTAGCGCCGGAAACTAATCCGGCCCGAAATTGCGCTGGTACGAGGCCCCCGATCCCGCCAGATCGGGGGCCTCGCGTATTTCCCGACCGATACCGAGTCGAGGCCGGGGAAACGCCGCGACCATCCCCGGTATGCCTCGCCCGCGGACTTAATATTCCGGCCAGGACGAACACATACACCGAAAAGGAGTGGCATGCGTTACGCACGGACATTCGCGATTACTGGTGTGGTTTCTGTTCTGATGACGGCAATCGGTCTCGCACTCGCCGAGGCCGAGGCCGCACCTATTTCCGAGCAGAACTGTCCGGCCGCCATTGCGTGCCCGCAGCACGAATTGGCGCGCTGAGCGAGTAATTCCGCGCGCCGGCCCGGAGGCGAGAGTTCCGCTCGAGCGGATCGGAACTCCACCTCCGGTCCTCGCTGCGGCGCGTCCGCCCAGGATGGTAGGAAAGGGGCGTGTCCGCAAACGGTGAACGTCCCGATCCCCACGGCAGGTCTCGCGCGGAAGCCGAGGTAGTAGAGCTGGTCAGCGCGCTGATCAGATTCGACACCTCCAACACCGGCGAGCTGGAAACCACCAAGGGCGAGCGCGAGTGTGCGCAGTGGGTCGCCGACCAGTTGCATCAGGTGGGTTACACCACCGAGTACGTCGAGTCCGGGCAGCCGGGGCGCGGAAATGTGTTCGCGCGCTTGCCAGGCGCCGATTCCAGCCGCGGTGCGCTGCTCATGCACGGCCACCTCGACGTGGTACCCGCTGAGGCCTCCGATTGGAGCGTGCACCCGTTCTCCGGCGCTGTCCGCGACGGCTATGTGTGGGGCCGCGGCGCGATCGACATGAAGGACATGGTCGGCATGATGCTGGCCCTGGCCCGCCAGTTCAAGGCCGAGGGCACCGTCCCGCCGCGCGATATCGTCTTCGCGTTCCTGGCCGACGAGGAGGCCGGTGGCAAGTGGGGATCGCAGTGGCTGGTGGACAACCGGCCCGACCTGTTCGAAGGCGTCACCGAGGCCGTGGGGGAGGTCGGCGGGTTCTCGCTGACCGTGCCGCGCCCGGACGGCACCGAACGCCGCCTGTATCTGGTCGAGACGGCCGAGAAAGGCCTGGGCTGGATGCGGTTGCGCGCCAAGGCCCGGGCCGGGCACGGCTCGTTCCTGCACGAGGACAACGCGGTCACCATTCTCGCCGACGCGGTCGCGCGCCTCGGTAAGCACACCTTCCCGCTGGTGCTCTCGGATTCGGTGGCGGAGTTCCTGGCCGCGGTCGCCGAGGAGACGGGCCTGCAATTCGATCCGCACAGCCCCGATATCGAAGGCCAGCTCGCCAAACTCGGCACCATTTCCCGCATCATCGGCGCCACCCTGCGCGACACGGCCAACCCGACCATGCTCAACGCCGGGTACAAGGCCAATGTCATCCCGCAGACCGCCGAAGCGGTGGTCGACTGCCGGGTGGTTCCGGGCCGCCAGGCCGAGTTCGAACGTGAGGTCGACGAGCTGATCGGCCCCGACGTGGAACGCGAGTGGATCACCAAACTCGACTCCTACGAAACCACGTTCGACGGGCACCTCGTCGATGCCATGAACGACGCGATCCTGGCCCACGATCCGCAGGGCCGCACCGTGCCGTACATGCTCTCCGGCGGCACCGACGCGAAAGCCTTCGCCCGCTTGGGTATTCGCTGCTTCGGATTCGCGCCGCTGCAACTGCCGCCGGACCTGGATTTCACTGCCCTGTTCCACGGCGTGGACGAACGGGTTCCGGTGGAGGCACTCGAATTCGGCACCCGAGTGCTGGAACACTTCCTGTTGCACAGCTGATCTCATCGAAGTAGAAGGGGAACCATGACCTACAACCCGTACGACGCGCTTCCGCAGGTACCGAGCTTCACCGTCACCTCCGCCGATATCGAGGACGGCCAGACCCTGGGCAACGATCAGGTCAGCGATGTCCTGGGCGCCGGCGGCAAGGACATCTCCCCGCAGCTGTCCTGGTCCGGATTCCCCGCGGAGACAAAGAGTTTCGCGGTCACCGTCTACGACCCGGACGCCCCTACCGCCTCCGGTTTCTGGCACTGGGCCGTGGCGAACATCCCGGTGAGCACCACCTCGCTGCCGACCGGCGCGGGCAGCAAGGGCGGCAGCCTGCCCGCGGGCGCGCTGAACCTGCGCAACGACGCCGGGTTCCCCGGTTTCGTCGGCGCTGCCCCGCCGCAGGGCCACGGCCCGCACCGCTATTTCGTCGTCGTGCACGCCGTCGACGTGGAGAAGCTCGACATCGATGAGAACGTCGCGCCCGCGGTGCTCGGATTCAACCTGTTCTTCCACACCCTGGGCCGCGCCACCCTGATCGGCAAGTACGAGATCGAGTGAGGTCCTGACACGACGGTGGCCCCGGGCGAAATGCCCGGGGCCACCGTCGTTTTCAGAGAACTACTTGAGGTCGATGACGGTCGCCGGGGCGTCCTTCTCGTAGAGCGAAGCGATCTCCGCGCCGTACTTGGCGGCGATCGGGTTGCGCTTGAGCTTCATGGTCGGGGTGAGCTCCTCGCCGCCCGGCTCCCACGGCTGCGGGACCACGGTGAAGCGCTTGATCTGCTCGACCCGGGACAGCTTCCGGTTGCCCGACTCGACGGCGGCACGCACCTCGTCGAGGATCTCCTTACGGGTGGACAGCGCGGCGAGGTCGTCGCCGGGGACATCCAGCGCCTTGGCGCGCAGGGCGGCGGTGTCGGGATCGAGGGTGATCAGCGCGCCGATGTAAGGCTTGGCCTCACCGATCGCCACCACCTGGCCGATCAGCGAGGACGCCGACTTCACCGAGTTCTCGATATTGGTGGGGGAGATGTTCTTCCCCGCCTCGTTGATGATCAGTTCCTTCTTACGGTCCACGATGCGCACGTAACCGTCGGCGTCGATGGTGGCGACGTCACCTGTGTGCAGCCAGCCGTCGTCGTCGATCGCCTCTTTGGTCTTGTCGGCCTGCTTGCGGTATCCGGGGGTGACGATCGGGCCGCGGCACAGCAGTTCGCCGTCCTCGCCCAGGCGCAGTTCCAGGCCGTCGACCGCGCGGCCGACCGAACCCGGGCGCGGCTTGTCCAGCTCGGTGTAGGTGCCGACACCGCAGGTCTCGGACATGCCCCACACCTCGGTGACGGTGAACCCGAGACCGAGGTAGTACTCGAGGGTCTCCGGCGGGATCGCGGCCGCACCGGAGGCGGCCACCTTCAGGTTGTCCATGCCCAGCGCGGCGCGCAGCTTCGACAGCACGAGCGTGTCCGCGAGCTTGTACTGCAGGCCGAGCACCGGGCCACGGCCCTTGCCGGCCAGGTCGGCGCGGGCCGCCGCGATGCCGGTCTCGATCGCCCAGTTCGCCAGCTTCTTCTTCACCGGGCTCGGCTCGGTGGACAGCTTGCCGTCGATACCGGCCTTGATCTTCTGCCACACCCGCGGCACACCGAAGAACACGGTCGGGCGGGCGTCGGGCAGTGCGGCGGCGATCTCCCGCGGGTCCGGCACGCAGGTGACGAGCATGCCGGTGAGCAGGCTGATGGCGTGCCCGGAGATGCGGTCGGCGACATGCGCGGCCGGCAGGTAGGAGATGGCGCGATCGTCATAGCCGACCCGCAGCGGGCCGTTGACCAGCGCGATGATCTGGGCCAGCACGTTGCGGTGGGTGATCTCCACGCCCTTGGACGGGCCGGTGGTGCCTGAGGTGTAGATCAGGGTGGCCAGGTCGCCGGGGTTGACGGCTTTCCAGGACTCGTCGAAGTCGAAGTCCAGCAGCGGATCCGCCTCCACGGCCGTCAGGTCGAGCGCGCCCTCGGCCGGGCCGTCGACGACCACGATGTGCTCGAGCTCGACGCCCGCCGCCCGGATGGTGTCCAGGAAGGCGCGCTCGGTGATCACGACCTTGTTCTCGGCGTTGGTGAACAGGTGCGTGATCTGCTCGGGCGAGCTGGTGTTGTAGATGGAGAACGGCGTGGCGCCCAGGTGCAACGCGGCGGTGTCGACCAGGTTGAACTCCGGCCGGTTGGTGAGCATGATGCCGACGGTGTCGCCGTGGCCGATACCCAGCTTCGCCAGACCCGCGGCGATAACCCGGACCCGGTCGCCGTACTGCTGCCAGCTGAACTCGGTGGTGCCGCCGACCGTCCGCAACGCGATGGCGTCGGGCCGCAGCTTGATCGTCTCCTGGAACGCCTCGGGAACGGTATAGACCGTCTTGCCGGACTCGTGCGCGAAACCGATTTCTGTTGTGCTCATTTTCCTGTTCCCGATAGCTCTGTCTGAGAACCGACCTCGATCCGCCTCGCCGTCGCTGACACAGTGTGCAGAAGGTTGTGTCATCAACTCACGGTTCGGCGCGTCATCGAGTGGCGCGGCTCACTTATCGTAACCAAAGAAACAGTAAAGTGGCGGTCGTTACCCCGAGGTCGCGACCAAACCGGCCTTTCGCGCCCGTCGGCGGGCGGTGAAACCGCCCTCGCGGGAGAACCACAACCAGTGGATACGGCGCTTGCGCGGGTCATCGGGCAGTGCGGGAAGAATCGCGGTGTCCTCGATCGCGATGGATGCCTCGATCGCCCAGGGCGCCTCGGCCTCGACCGGAATCCAGTGCCGTCGTCGTTTGCGCTTGGCCTCCAGGTACTGCCGGGCCCGGGCGCTGCGGGCCCGGGTGAGCAGCGGCACCGCGGTGACGGCGATATTGGCGGCCCGCAGCGCGTGCGCCTTCTCCGGGTTGTTGGTGAGCAGTCGCACCGCGCTCAAGCCCAGTGCGGCAAGGGTTTTCGCGGCCAGCTCGTATGAGCGGGAATCCTCGGGGAAGCCCAGCGTGCGGTAGCTGGTGAAGGTGTCGGCGCCGGTCAGGTCCCCGTCGCGCAGCCCGCGCGCCTTCGCGATCAGCCCGGCGCCCCGGCCCTCCTGCTCCAGGTAGACCAGTACGCCGGAGCCTTCCTCCTGGATCAGATCCATGGCCTTGTCCAACTCGGGGCCGCAATCGCAGTCGTCGGAGCGCAGCGCGTCACCGTAGAGACATCGCGAATGGATCCGGACCAGACAGTCGTCGGCGATCTCGCCGAAGACGAGCACGTAGCCGCCGTCCCGGACGTCGGCTAATTCCAGCACCTGTACGTGCAGTTCGCGACCCTTACGCGTCAACCGGTGAGCGGTTTCGGCAAGGCTCGACGCGGTTCTGATCAAAGTTCCTCCGAAACAGGACAGTGGCAGTGGATCTCGAGGGCAGAGCAGGCAGAGACGATGGCGAGACGATACTGAGCGCCTAACGGCGCGTGACAGCGGGTCTGGCGCGGGAACGCGGCGGTTTCAAATCAACCACCAGCGGTCCCGGTGCCGGGATAGTTGGCGATCCGATCGATCTCGTCCATCAGCGGCATCGTTCCGGCGACCGCGCCGAAGGATTGGGTGGCGGCCATGGCGGCGGTGGCCCATTCGAAATCTGCGCGCTCGGCCTCACGGTCATTGGTGACCAGCCGCGCGGCCAGGGCCGCGGTGAATGCCGCACGCGCGCCGGGCGATTCGTCGAGCTGTGCGGCCATCGGGCGGGCGATATCGATGTCCAGGCCCGCCGATCGCACCTGGCATCGGAAGCCCTCTGCCGTGCACACCGTGGCGACACCCATCGCCAGCAACTGCTGCACCGTCTCGGTGCCGCCGTTGCCGGCCTCGGACGCGCGGGTGCCGAGCGCCGACCGGCCGGTCCGATCGCCCGGTGTCAGCAAGCTGGCCAGCTCGCGGCGGGTGCCGATCAGGTAATCGATTTGGCTCAAATGCCGGTAGAGGTACTGCGGCACATCCAATGGAGGGGTGGGCTGCACCAGTACCCACGGCGGGTCCGAGGCGAGCCGCACCATCTCCAGCACCTGCTCGATGACGGCGAGAGGCTGCTCGAAGGTCATGAGCAGCGCGTCGGATTCGAGGATCGCCTGCCGGGCCGAGGGTTGCTTCAAATCTTCCCGGCTCAACCGGACTGCATCATCGACGCGACCGATCGTCCCCATGCCGCCGGCGGCGTCGATGATGACCGCTGCTATCGGGGTGGGCTCGCCGCGCACGGTTTTCACCAGTTCGGTGTCGACATGCTCCTCGTCGAGTTTGTGCAGAATGCGCTGACCGGCCAGATCGTCTCCGACCGCGGCGAGCAGACGGACCTGGTAGCCCAGCCGCGCGGCGGCGATGGCGCGATTGAGTCCCTTGCCGCCGATCTGTTCCTCGAAACGTCCACGCGCGGGCGGGCCTTCGGCCGAGGGCATCAGATCGGTGCGGTAGATATGGTCGATGACGGCGTCGCCGATGACCGTGACCACGCCCATCTCCGTGCGCGTATGCCGCCGTTTGGCAACCGTTTCCAGCATCGCGGCCGAGGTCGCCGTGCCACGATAGCCGGATTGACTGGTCAACAGTCCGGCGAGCATTGTGACCGCGCGATGTTCGTGCGTGGATCGCAGTGAGCGCACCGTCGGCGGTTCCGGAATCGGGTCGACGCGGAGGTGGGTGTGCAGCAGCTGCCAGTTCTCGGTCAGGAACTCGCGGCGCTGACCGAGGTCGGCACCGTAGAAGCCGTCGAGATCGGCGCCTGCGGGCGGGTTGTCGCGCAGCAGTCCCAATGACAGTGCGGCATCGGCGATCAGGCGTTCGGTGGGCGGCAATTGCCGGGCGAGGTCCCGGACCACGGTTGGTACGACCTGCTCGGGCTCGGCACCTTCGCGGTAGGCTCGATCACGTACCGCCTGCTGGCCCAGCAACGGCTCGACATCGACCACGGTGCGCCGCAAACGGCCTTCACTGTCCACCAGGCCGCGGTGTTTGCCCAGGCGGGTGAGGATGTTTCGCACAGCGGCGGTAGCCGAATCCTGCGGCACCATGGCGCGATCCACTCCTCGAGGTGGTCATTGTTCCAGGGTTGTACCGCGCTCACGATAGGCGGCAATTGCGGGTTTAGCCAGTCTTCGCGCGGTGAATTCCTTCTAAGTCATGACAATTGACGTCAACCGGCGGCATTTGTCAAAGAAATAGTAGCGATGAAGCGCCTGACCAGCCACACTTGAGTCCCAGGCGATACATCGCCCCACCAGGAACTTCGGGAGGGTCTGGTGATGAGAGTGGTTCTCGTGAAACGGCGTATCCGCCGGCGCCGGCAGCACCGGCCCGATACGGAGCTGGAGCCGAACTTCGCCGGCTAGGCGAAGATTCGCCCCCGTTCCTCTGACAACCAGTCCCGTCGTCGCCCTAACGCTTCTGTGTAGATATCGCACGATCAACAGATATCGCGACATTCACCGACCGACTCGGCTCCGCCCGTCGGCCGGGTCTCGCGCACCCAAAAACACGGCAGCACACCGGTTGGCGGCACCGCCTCTCGGGAGACAGTCGTGACCCTCTATGTAACCGAATGGTCCGTGACCAGCGATATCACCACAGAATCGGCCCAGCGGGTGGCCGAGAAGTGGACCAGATCTTGGCGGTTGAGCTGGTTGCCAGACCGACTGCTCACACGTGAACAGGCAATTGCGGGGATGGATCTCGCCGAGATCGTCAGCACCCAGGCATTCCGGCACGACCGGATGGCACATCTTCGAGCCGTCCACTGCGCTGGACAACTCGGAATTCCGTTAGAACAGCTCATCACTGAGCTGTAGCACCCGGAGAGAGCGCAATGATCCGCACCACCGAATGGACCATGACCAGCGATATCACGCCCGAGACGGCGTATCGGTCGACCGGCGACGGCGAGCGAATATGGCGGCTGAGCTGGTTGCCCGACCGACTGCTGACCCGCGAACAGGCGCGGGCCGGAATGGAACTCGACGAAATCCTCAGCGACATCGACTCCGTGCACAACCGGATCGCTCAGGCGCGCGCCGCCGACTGCGCCGCGGAACTCGGTCTGCTCTGGGAACAGGCGGTGATCATGTTGTCCAAGTTGATGATCGCCCGTCTGCAGGTCGAGCAGCTCGAACCCGACGATCCGCCGGTCACCGAGAGATACCGGCACCGGCCGCATCTGGTCGGATAACCGCAGACTCTGCATCGGTGCATCCGATGCGGAAATGGCGGTCGCCGGGCTCGGGGCGGGGTCGAGCCCGGCGGTCGTGTGCCGAGTGCGCGAATTATTCGGCCAGGCGGACGATTCGGTCGATCTGCCCGGCCAGCGGCATCGCGCCCGGCACATCACCGAAGGACTGGGTCGCGACCATGGCCGCGGTGGCCCAGCGGTAATCGGCTTCGGTCGCGGGCCGGCCGGCGGCGATGACGCGATGGACCAGGGCAGCACCGAACGCGGAGTGCGCGCCGGGGGAGTCCTGCAGTGCCGCCGGGAACGGTGTGATCTCCGTACTGACCGCCTCGGAGTGCACCGTGCAGCCGAAGTCCGCGATCTCGCACACCGCCCGCACACCCAGCGCCCGCAACCGCTGCGCGGGATCGGTGCCGGCGTGCAGTTCCACTTCGGGCAGCATCCGGGCCAATTGCTGCGGCGACCCGATCAGGTAGTCGACACTGCCGAGGAACCGGTACAAGTACTGCGGCGTCTCGATCTGCGGCGAGGGATGCAGTACGACCACCGGCGGGGACTTCAGTTCGCGCAGGATGGTCAACACCTGTTCGAGCACGACCATCGGCTGCTCGAAGGTCAACAGCACTGCGTCCGAGCCGGCGACGGTGTCGGTGAACGCGTCGCCCCCGAGCTGCTGGATGCTGGGCCGGATGCGTTCGTCGCGGCAGCCGATGGCACTGGAGGCGCCGGTTCCGGTGATCATGAAAGCGGTCACCGGCGTGCGGGCCCGGGGGACGACCCGGACCAGATCGGTGCCCACGTTCTCCGAGCGCAGATAGTCGCGGATCCAGCGGCCGGCGTCATCGTCGCCGACCGCGGCAACCAGTTGGACCTCGAGCCCCAGCCGCGCCGCGGCGACGGCACGGTTGAGCCCCTTGCCGCCGGGATGGGCTCGAAAGCTGCCGGGCGTCGACGACCCGACCGGCGGGACGTGATCGATGCGGTAGATGTGGTCGAGCACCGCATCGCCGACCACGATGACGACACCCCGGTCGTGGCGCGAACCAGGCTGTGCCGCACCGTTTTCCGAGGCTTTGTCGGCCGGGACGCCGGAGGGCGTGGTAACCAGCAGGTGCGACAGCGCCGTCAACGCCCGCGGTTCACCCTGGGCTCGCAGCGTGCGCACCGCCGGCGCCGGCGGGGTGCGCGGGGCCCGCGTGACCTCGTGTAGCAGCGCCCAATGCGCGGTCAGCGACTCACGCCGGGCGCTGAGCCCCGGCGCGTACAGGCCGTCCAGATCGACGCCCTCGGGCGGGTTCTTGCGGAGCAGGCCCAGGCACAGCACCGCGTCGACGATCAACCGGTCGGTCGAGCGCAATCCGCGCGCGGCCGCGCGCACCACGGCCAGCACGACTTCCTCCGCTGGGGCGCCGGTGCGCTGCGCGTGATGACGCACCACCGGCAGCGAAAGTAGCGGTGCCACATCGACTTCGGTAGTGCGCAGGCGATCCGGGTTCAGGCCGCTGCGTTTACCCAGCCGTGTGAACACCCCGCACAGCACCGCGGTCGCCACGTCCTGCTCGGCCATCGACTACTCCCGGGTGCGGTGCTTTTATGTTGCGCCACACCAGGATTGCACACCGCTCAGGTGCGAGCGACGTTCTCCGCGCCGACCGCCTCGGCCAGGGAGGTGTAGCCGTGCCGGCGCAGGCGTTCGGCGATGCCGCGGTGGATGGTGCGGGCCCAGAACGGGCCGCCGTAGATGAAGCCGGTGAAGCCTTGCAGGAGGCTGGCGCCGGCCAGGATTCGTTCGAAGGCCTGGTCGGCGGTTTCGATGCCGCCGACCGAGATCAGCACCACCTGGTCGCCGACGCGGCCGTAGAGCCGGCGCAGTACTTCGAGCGAGCGGTCGGCGACCGGGGGACCGGACAGGCCGCCCGCGCCCATGGCGGCGACCTCGGCGGCGTCGGTACGCAGTCCGTCGCGGCGGATGGTGGTGTTGGTGGCGACGATGCCGGCCAGGCCCAGTTCGAGGGCCAGGTCGGCGACCGCATCGATGTCGTCGTCGGACAGGTCGGGGGCGATCTTGACCAGCACCGGGACCTGCACGGTGTCGAGCACCGCTTGCAGCACCGGGCGCAGCGATTCGACGGCCTGCAGGTCGCGCAGGCCGGGGGTGTTGGGGGAGCTGACGTTGACGACGACGAAATCGGCGAGCGGGCCCAGCAGGGCGGCGCTGACCGCGTAGTCGGCGGCGGCATCGGCCGGTTCCACGATCTTGGTCTTGCCGATGTTGGCGCCGATCGGCACCGTCGACGGACGCGCACGCAACTGGTCGGCGGCCGCGGCGGCGCCGAAGTTGTTGAAACCCATGCGATTGATCAGGGCGCGGTCGGCGGGCAGCCGGAACAGTCGCGGCGCCGGATTACCCGGCTGCGCCTGCGCGGTGACGGTGCCGATCTCGGCGTAGCCGAAGCCGAGCGGGCCCCACGCGTCGGCACCGTCGGCGTTCTTGTCGAACCCGGCGGCCAGACCCAGCGGCGCCGGGAAGTCGACGCCAAAGACCCGGTTGCGCAGGATCGGGTCGTCGGCCACCAGCACTTTGCGCATGACGACCCGGGCCGGCGCGAACCGCGTGGCCCATTGCATGGCGACGAAAGCCCAGTGATGGATGCGTTCCGTATCGAACAGGAACATCAGGCGCAGCAACGTTGCGTACATCGGCGTCACATCCCCGGCTCGGGCTGGGGTAGCAGCGCGGATTTGCGGCGGCGCAGCAGCACGCGGCGGCTGCCGTCGGTGTAGGCGCGCACGCGCGACAGCTCCCAGCCACCGAACTCGGCCTGGATCGCCAGGCGCATGGAGGCGGTCACCCGATTCATATCCTTAGGTAGTCGCAACGGCACATACTCGTAGTCGTCGCTGGTGTTTTCCGCCCAGCTCGCCGGTAAAGCGCGGGAGTGTGTCGGCGCCAATTCACTGCCCTCTCTTCCGCTGATCCGCCCGGATCCGCTGCAGCCCGTCACCGGTCGCGGAACCGACGAACAGGTCGCCGGTGCGCTCGTCGACGGTCACCGAGTTGGGCTGGCGTACCGCCGGGTAGCGGCCCACCTCCACCGGTATACCCGTCGAGAGATCGAATCCCACAACTTCGTTGCTCTGCGTACACGTCACCCACACGGTCTCCGACCGCCGATCGTATGCAAGTGCGTAAGGCGACGATCCTACCGGGAACCGCTGCCGCAGGAGCAGCGGTCCGGTGCTGTAGACCAGCAATTCGTTATCGGCGGAGTCGATGACCAGCACGCGGCCGAAGTGGTCGGTGATCATGTTGGTGGCGCCGTCGCCCGCGCGCTGGGCCAGGCCGAGGGTGTCTTCGGACGGGTCGATCTCGGTGAGCGAGGACTGCCGCCGGTCCAGGACCGTGATGCGATTCGGGGTCTGGGCGAGCACGTCGGCCGAGACGAGACCGGACACGGTGCGCACGAGCGCGCCATCGGCGGCCAAGGTGCGTACCCGGCCGTCCGCGGTGCCCGCGAGGATATTGCCGTCGGGGTTGTGGTGCACCGAGCGCACATCGCCCTCGACCGGGATCTCGCTGGTCTTCGCGCTCGCCACATCGACGCGCACGATCCGCTGCGGCGCGGCGACGAGGATTTCCCCGGACTTGCCCGCGGCCAGGCTCGCGCCCGGCGCGGGGAGTGCGACGGTGCGCACCGCATCGGTGGCGGGGTCGATCAGCAGCAGGGTGGCGCCGTCGAGCGCGGCGAGCTGTCCGGTGCCGGGCTCGGCGACGAGCGCGGAAATCGCGCGGCCGAGCGGAACAACCTGTCCGGCAGGGGCGATGGTCGGCGCGGGAGCGACTGCGGCAGTAGCGGGTTCGCGGGTCGGCGTATTCGGCTTCTCGTCGCTGGAGGAACACCCGGTCAGCAACAGCAGCGTCGCCGCACTCGCAAGCGCCAACGGGACGCGCACACCGAACTCCTTTACACAACCGGGGTCAACCCCACTATCTGACCATGGTGGCGCACCTATACCACCGACCGGGGTGCGGCGCGGCGGAACCCGCGTGATCGGGGTCACCGCGCAGGAGTCGGGCGACTGCGGAAGTCCGCGTCAGCGATCGCCGTGCGGGTGTCGGCCTATGCCGGCGGGATCGGTTCAGCTGTCGGCGAAGTTCTGCTGGACTTTCGCCGGGTCGGTGATTCCGTTGACGAGCAGTAGTTGCAACAGGATTCGGGACTTGGCCGGGTTCAGGCCGAGGGCGGAGACGGTGCCGAGTTGATCGTCGTTGAGTTCGGCGTTGCGGACGACGCTGCCGGAACCGACTCGGCTGGAACGCACTACGAGCACGCCCTTCTTGGCGGCGCCGCTGAGCGCGTCGACGACCGGTTTCGCGGTGTTGCCGTCGCCGACGCCTGCCAGGACGATGCCCTGCGCGCCGTGGCCGAGGGAGTCGTTGACCTGGGTGGCGTCCATGCCCGCGTGCGAGTAGACGATGTCGACGCGGGGCAGCGGGGATTTGCCCGGGACCGGGAAGGTCAGGCGCGGCTGCTGGGCGGCGGGCCCGGAGAATTGGACCGCGGCGGCGTCGACATGACCGATCGGCCCGCGGTTGGGTGAGGCGAAGGTTTGCACGCTGGTGGTGTTGGTCTTGGTCACGTCGTCGGCGGCATGGATGGTGTCGTTGAGCACGACCATGGTGCCGCGACCGCGGGCTTCCGGGACGGCCGCGACCTGAACGGCCGAGCGCAGGTTGGCCGGACCGTCGGCGCTCAGCGCGGTCGACGGACGCATCGATCCGACCAGCACGACCGGCTTGTCGCTGGCGACCACGTGATCGAGGAAGAACGCGGTTTCCTCGATGGTGTCGGTGCCGTGGGTGACCACCACGCCGTCGGCCTTGTCGTCGGCGAAGATCTGGTTGATCTTGGTGGCCAGGGCCAGCCAGACCTCGTCGTTCATGTCCTGGCTACCGATATTGGAGACCTGCACGGCGTCCAGCTTCGCGATCTTGTCGAGACCGGGTACGGCGTCGATGAGGTCCTGTGCGGTCGCCTGGCCCGCCGTGTAGCCGACCGCGGAGTTGGCGTTGGCCTTGCCGGCGATGGTGCCTCCGGTCGCCAGGATGGTGATGCGGGGGAGGTTGGCGGGAACCGGTGCCTCGCTGGTCTTTCCGTCAGTGGGCTGAGTTGCGGCGGCGGAGGAGGGCGCGGCAGCCGGGGCGGGATCGCCGGAATCGCTCGCGCATCCCGCGACCAGGATTGCCGAGCAGGCCGCGAGGCCGGCGACACGGAGAATGGTCTTTCGCGCCATCGTGATCTCCTTCGGTACTGGCAGCACACAGGTCACACTCGGTAGCGGCAACAGCTTAGTGGCAAATTTTCAGCAAATGCACGCGATTCGTCCAGAATCGGGGCATCCTGGTATCCGCTGGACACGGGATCGACCGGACTTCGATATACGGAGGGTGGACGATGAGCGTCGAAAACGAGGTCGATCGCAGGACTGAGAAGAAGTGGGAGCGGCTCAGCCCGTTCGAACTGAAAGACGAGCTCATCGAGCTGGCCGATGAGCATATGAAAAAGACCGCGCACGCGATGATCAACGCGGGCCGCGGTAACCCGAATTGGACGTCGGTCGTCGCTCGGTCGGCTTTCTACCTGCTCGGCCGCTTCGCCGTCGCCGAGGCCAAACGGGACTGGGACGAATTCCCGGGGTTGGCGGGCATGCCCCAGCCCAAAGGCATCGCGGCGCGATTCGACGCATTCCTCACCGCGGAGCCCGAAGGTGACGAGGTGAAGCTGCTGCGCGACGCTGTCGACTACGGCACCCGCACGCTGGGTTTCGCCCCTGACGACTGGGTGGGCGAGCTGGCCGATGCGATCCACGGCGACCACTACCCGGTGCCGGACCGCATGCTGACCCACATCGAACAGGTCGTGCACGCCTATCTCGACCTCGCGATGGGCGGCGCGCCGGCGGGCGGCTGGGACCTGTTCGCCACCGAAGGCGGCACCGCCGCCATGTGCTATCTATTCGACAGCTGTGTGGTGAATGGGATTCTCGCGCCCGGTGACCGCATCGCGATCATGACTCCGATCTTCACTCCGTATCTGGAGATTCCGCATCTGGAGCGCTATCAATTCGACGTGGTCGAGGTGCGGGCCTCGAAAACCGCCCCCGACGGCATGCACACCTGGCAGTACCCCGACACCGAGATCGAGAAGCTCACCGACCCGAGCGTCAAGGCGTTGTTCCTGGTCAATCCTTCGAATCCGCCCTCGGTGATGCTGGATTCCGCGACGCTCGAGCGGATCGCGCAGATCGCGTCGAAAGAGAACCCGAACCTCACGATCATCACCGACGACGTGTACGGCACCTTCGTCGACGGCTTCCAATCGCTGATGTCGGCCGCGGCGGCCAACACCATCGGCGTCTATTCCTTCAGCAAGTATTTCGGTTGCACCGGTTGGCGTTTGGGCGTCATCGCGGTGGCCAAGGACAATGCCTTCGACGCGCGGATCGCGAAATTGCCCGCCGCGGAGCGGGATCGCCTCAACAAGCGGTATTCCACCATCGCGCTCGAACCGGCGAAGCTCAAGTTCATCGACCGCATGGTCGCCGATTCCCGCGACGTGGCGCTCAACCACACCGCCGGATTGTCTACGCCGCAACAGGTTCAGATGGCGTTGTTCGCGCTGTCGGATCTGCTGGACAAAGACGCGCGGCACAAGCAGGACTGTGAGGCGATCATCGCCCGCCGCCTGCGGACCCTGTGCGAGAGCCTGCAGGTTCCGGAGCCGCAGGACCCGAACGCCGCCAACTATTACGTCGAACTCGACCTGATGATGTGGGTGAAACAGCACTGGAGCCACGAATTCGCCCAGTGGCTCGCCGCCGAGCACGAACCGGTGGACCCGGTGTTCCGGCTGGCCGAACAGGGCTCGATCGTGCTGCTCAACGGCGGCGGATTCGATGGACCGGAATGGTCGGTGCGGGTTTCGCTGGCGAATCTCCGGCAGGACAGCTACGCCGAGATCGGGCACTGGCTGCGCGAAATCATGGATGAGTACCACCGCGAGTTCCAGAGCCGCACCACCACGCGCTGACCCGGCCCGCTCTCACGGAGGACGACTCCATGCATGCGATCAAATCGTTCCTGCAGGACACCCCCGAGGCCGCGCTGTTCCTGTGCCTGGCACTGGGATACGCGATCGGCAAGATACGGATCTGGAAGCTGTCGCTCGGCGGCGTCGCCGGAACCTTGATCGTGGCGATCTTCGTCGGCATGGCCGGCCACATCACGGTGAACGAGCAGGTGAAGAACATCGCCTTCGCGTTGTTCATCTTCACGCTCGGCTATATCTCCGGCCCGACCTTCTTCGCCAGCCTCAACCGGAAGAGCCTGAAATACGGCACTTTCACCGTGGTGGAGGTCGCGAGCGTGCTGGCGATCACCGCGGCCGCGACCGTGATCATGAAACTCGACCCGGGCACCGCCGCCGGTCTGCTGGCCGGCGGCGCCACCGAGTCCGCGGCCGTCGGTACCGCGACCGACGCCATCGCCCGATTGGATCGACCGGCGCACGAGATCAGCGAACTGCAGGCCAATGTCGGTACGGCCTACTCGATCTCCTACATCTGCGGGCTGATCGTGGTGGTGCTGCTGTCGAGCCAGGTCTTTCCGATCATCATGCGCGTCAATCTGCGTGACGAGGCCGAAAAGCTGTGGAAGCAACTCGGTGGCGGTTCCGACGACGCCGAGGGGCAGGTGCCCGCGGCACCCGATCTCATCGGACGCGCCTTCCAGGTGGAACGGGTGGCCGGGCGCACCGTCGCCGCGGTGACGGCGGATCTCGGTGGTCATCTGACCGTCGAGCGAATCCTGCGCGGCGGCAAGGTTATTGCCGTCGCGGACGATCTGACGCTGCGGGCCGGCGACCAAGTGCTGGTGGTCGGACCGCGCGCGGCCATGGTGCCCGCGGAAGGCGCGATCGGTCCCGAGATCGTGCCGGGCAAGGACCTCGAGACCACCCTCGAGGTCGACCAGGTGGTGCTCGATCACCGCCAGGACAAATCCAGCACCCTCGGCGACCTCGAGCGGAAGCTGGGCAACCGCCTCTACGTCACCGGCGTGGTCCGCGAGGACAAGGAACTCCCGCTGCGACCCAGCATGCCGGTGCAGCGCGGCGACACGCTCCGGTTGACCGGCGCCAAGAGCGACCTGGCCAAAACCGTTCCGGCCCTGGGCTATCGGCTCGACCCCACCGTCAAAGCCGACATCATCTACATCTCGCTCGGTGTCGCGCTCGGCTTCCTCATCGGCAAGATCGTCGTGCCGGTGGGCAGTATCCCGATGACCCTCGGCACCGGTGGCGGCTGCTTGCTGTCGGGATTGATGTTCGGCTGGTTCCGCTCGCGCAATCCCGAGATCGGGCAGTACGCGCCAGCGGCGGCCGATGTCATCAAAACATTGGGCCTGTCGGTGTTCATCGCGGTCGTCGGGCTGACGTCCGGCCCGCAGGCGGTGGACCTGGTCCGCAAATTCGGGTGGGGCCTGCCGATCGCCGGTGTGCTCATGACCGCTGTCCCCGCCTGCATTTCGCTCGCGGTCGCGTGGAAGGTCATGAAGCTACCGGCGCCCTTGGCGTTGGGAGCGATTACCGGACAACAGTGTTCGACGCCCGGTATCACCGCGGTGCAGCAGGTCGCCGGCAACGCGACGCCGCTCATGTCGTACACGATCGTCTATGCACTCTCCAACGTCGCCCTGCCGCTGCTGGGACCCATAGCCGTGGCCATGACCGAGGCTCTTTCCTGACGTGGATTATCTTGGGTGGTAACCAGCGTCCGACTCAGGGAGTGTCCATTGAAAGCCGACCATCCATCGGGGTTTGTCATTGATGACATCACCGTTGGTTCGTTCGCTCACGGGTTCGGCACGACCGCCGACGGTCGGCCGTACGCGTTTCGCACGGTCGGTCCGACGCTGACATTGGAGATCTACCGCGCCGACCTCGATACCGCTGTGCCCGCACCGGAAGACGTGGTCGCGGTGGCGGCGGTGCGGGTGACCGATGTGGATCTCGGCGACGAGCGCAGTGTGGTGGCGCTGGTGCGGGATATGATCCCGGACGCCGTGCCGGTCGAGGCCGTCGCGGACCGGGACGTCACGACCGTGCGGGCCCTGCTGGGGCGGATCAGTTCCGTCATCGATGGTATGTAGGGAATTGATGCTCTCCACACGACTGACTGTCCTAGCCGCTGCCCTGCTGGTCACGGGCGCCACTGCGGCCTGCGGAGGTTCCGGACCCGACGACGACTCGGTCGCGGCAGCGCGATCTTCGGCCAACGCCTCGCTGTCCGCGTCGGTGGCCACCTCTGCCTCGGTCGCCGCGAACCGGCCACTGCCCACCGCAGCCGAACTCGACGCGCAGATCAAGCGCGCGCTGGATCCGTCGCTGCCCGACAGTGAGCGGACCGCGCTGATCGAGGACGGCGACGCGTTCAAGGACGCGATCCCCGATATGTACCGGGCGCTGCAGGACAATCCGCGCGCCGTCTACGGGGTGACCGATCCGGTGTTCGACAACCGCGACGGCACCCTCACCGCCACCATGCGCCTGGACAAGGACGGCACCGGCACCGCGGTGCGCACCACGGTCGTGCATTTCGTGTGGCACGACGGCAAGTGGAAGATCTCGCGCACCGACCTGTGCGGCATCCTGCGTTCGGCCGACTACCGCACCCCGGCCTGCGGCTAATCCTCGATGCTGCACTCTGGTTCGTTGCGCTGGGGCAGGTTCGTCTACCGGCATCGCTATCTGGTGCTGGCCCTAGCCGTGTTCGCGGTGCTGGTGTCGGGCTTCTACGGGCGCAGCCTGGCCGACCGGATGACCCAGGAGGGCTGGTTCGACGAATCCAGCGAATCGGTGGCCGCCTCCAAGATCGCCGACGGGACCTTCGGCCGCGACACCGACAGTGACCTGATCCTGCTCTACACCGTGCCCGCCGGGGCGTCCGTCGACGATCCAGCCGTGCGCGGCCCGGTCACCGGTGCGCTGCGCGGGCTGCTGGAACAGTTCCCGGACCGCATCCAGAAGATCGACAGCTATTGGGACAGCCCGTTCGCCGCCAACGCCACCGACGCGTCGAAGACCCACGCCTTCGCCAGTGTCGGGTTGCGCGGGGAAGGCACCGCCACCGTCGAGAACTATCAGGCGATCGTCGACCACCTCGGCGCGGGGACGCCCGGGGGCGGGCCGGGCGGGACCACGGTGCAGCTGGCCGGGTTGCAGCCGATCCTGTCCGGGCTCAATACCGGTATGCAGGACGACATCCAGCGCGCCGAGATCATCGCCCTGCCGCTGGTGGCGATCCTGCTGTATTTCGTGTTCGGCGGGGTGATCGGCGCGCTGCTGCCGGTGCTGATCGGCGGCATGACGATCATGGGTACCGCGGGCATCATGCGCGGGCTGACCGGCGTGATCGACGTGAACGTCTTCGCCAGCATCGTGATGACCCTGGTCAGCCTCGGGCTGGCGATCGACTACGGGTTGTTCACCGTCACCCGGTTCCGGGAGGAGCTGGCGGCGGGCCAGACCGTGGAGGAGGCGACCGCGCGCACCGTCGCCACCGCGGGCCGCACCGTGCTGTTCTCGGCGGCGATCATCGCGGTCAGCCTGGCGGCGTTGTTCATCTTCCCGAACGGGGTGCTGCGCTCGGTGCCCTACGGCGGGATCAGTTCGGTGCTGCTGGCCGCGCTGCTGTCGGTGACCGCGCTGCCGGCGGCGCTGGGTATCGCCGGGCGGCGGATCGATCTGTGGGGCTGGAAGCGGTTCTCCCGCAGCAAGACCGAGGCGCAGATCGATGCGGGGTTCTTCTCGCGGCTGGCGATGTGGGCCATGGGCACGGCGGCCGACGGGACGCGCGAACGCAAGTGGCGGCCGTGGGCGGTGGCGGTGCCGATCGTGCTGGCCTTGCTGGCGCTGGCGATTCCGTTCCGCAATATCGAATTCGGCGGCATCAGCGAGAAGTATCTGTCCGCGCAGAATCCGGCGCGGGTGGCCCAGGAGCGCTTCGACGAGCTGTTCCCCAGTTTCCGCACCGAACCGCTGAAACTTGTTGTGGTGGGCGCGAATCCGCAGCAGCTCAGCGATATCCGCTACGAGGCCAACCAGGTTTCCGGGCTCACCGGGCGGTTCGAACCGAGTGCGGCGACCAAGGACGGCGTGAACGTGCTCAATGCCGGGCTCGCCGACAAGCGCGACGCCGATGAGGTGATCGGGAAGCTGCGCGCGTTGCCGGAACCCGATGGCGTGCGGGTGATGGTCGCGGGCGTGCCCGCTTTGGAGCGCGACAGTATCAACGGGTTGCTGCAGGGGCTACCGCTGCTGGTGGCGATTCTGGCGCTCGCCGCGCTGGCACTGATGTATGTGGCGTTCCGCTCGATCGTGCTGGCGCTCAAGGCCGTTGCGATGAGCGCGCTGAGTCTGGTCGCCACCCTCGGTGTGCTGACCTGGATCTTTGTCGAGGGTCACGGTGCGGAGTGGTTCAACTTCACCCCGGGCCCGCTGATGTTCGCGGTGCTGGCGCTGATCGTGACCGTGGTCTTCGGTCTGTCCACCGATTACGAGGTGTTCCTGCTGTCGCGGGTCTCCGAGGCGCGCCAATCCGGCGCCGACGCCGAGGAGTCGATCCGCTACGGCATCGCCCACACCGGCGGCGTGATCACTTCCGCCGCAGCGATTCTCATCGTCGTCACCGGGGCGTTCGGTTTCTCCGACCTGGTGCTGATGAAATACATCGCCTATGGCATGATCGCCGCGCTGATCCTCGACGCCACGGTGATCCGCATGCTGCTGACTCCGGCGGTACTCAAGCTGATCTGGCGCTGAGGGAGCCGACCATGCGAATTGTCAAGGGCGCCAATCTTTTACTGATGCTCCTGCTGGAGCTCGGTGTCATCGCGGGCGCTGCCGCGTGGGGGTTCACCCTGGACGGATCGACGGTGCTGCGGGTCGTCGCCGGGGTGATCGCGCCGCTGCTGTTCATCGCCATGTGGGCGCTGTTCGGAGCGGCCGGGGACGCGCGTTTCCGGTTGCGCGGTCCGTGGCGAATCGCGTTGGAGCTCATCTGGTTCGGTGGTGGCGCGGTCGCCTGGGGCGCCGCGGCGGGACCGGTGCTCGGGGTGCTGTTCTTCGCGCTGTGGGCGATCAACGCCCTGATCCGCTTCCTCGGTGACGGCACGCTGCAGGTCGAGGTTCCGAAACCTCGTGCCGCGCAGGGCTGATCGGTCATTCCACGATTTCGGCCGTCATCCGGCCGACGCCGGTGCTGATGCCCGGACCCATGCAGCCGTTGATCTGCTCCGGCGTCATCATCTCGTACCAGGCGTTGACCTGGACCCGGCTGCCTTCGCCCACGCCGTCCACCACCTGGAGCTGACCAACGGTCGGCTGCATCATGCCCACCGGCCACGGGCCCCACAGCTTGCTGGCTTCGCCGTTGGACCAGACGATGTCGACGGTGAGCGGGCCGTCGGCTGGATGCATGCAATCCGACCAGGCCACATGGACGCCGGTGAACTTGCCGTGGGTGATGCCGGAAACGCCCTCGCAACCCCAAAGCCGGCCCGCCGAGCCGAAAGTGAGCAGCTGCGGCGTCATCGTGATGCCGCCCTCGACCGCCGTCCAGCGGAACTCGCCGCCGTAGCAGCTGCCGATGGGGGAGTGCGCCGCTGCGGTAGGTGCGGTGGCCACCGCGGCGACGCCGACGCCGGCCGAAAGTGCCATTGCGAGAACGACTTGCACTGAGCTGGGCACAGCGTTCCTCGCTTCCGTGGAGGGACATCGAGCAGACCGATCGGTATCGAATCCGACCCTAGCCCGAACTCCTCGCCGAAATCGGTATTGATCGACGAAGGATGCTGAAGAGTTGCGCACCTCCGAAGGGTGTATGTGTCTGTCATCCAACTCTGAGCGACAACTCCTGATGAGATCGCGGGTTGTCGCTCAGAGATGGAGTGACGTAAATGCTTCCTCGGGAGCGGAGCGCATTTCAGCAAACTTCCGGCTGTGCAGTGGTGAGGCATGAAAGGGCCCAGCCGGTGCGATCAATCGAGGTTCGCAATGGATCGGGGTTCGCGGTAGGCCGGGTTTGCAATTCGCCCGTGGTTGACGACGGACCGGGGTTCGCGATGGGCCGTGGGTCGCGGCGGGCCCGGGTTCGCGATCGACCGTGGTTTGCGCCGGACTGGGGTTCGCGGTGGGTCCGAATTTGCGGTGGGCCGAGGTTCGTGCTCAGCGGCGGATTGGGAGGACCAGTTGTGCGCCGGTGACCGGGTGATCGAGGACCTCGATCGGATGTTGGTAGACGCGGGTCAGCAGCTCGGTGGTGAGGATTTCGCGGGGCGGTCCGTCGGCGGCGATGCGGCCGGACTCTAGAACGGCGACACGATCGGCGTAAGCGGCGGCCAAACCCAGGTCGTGCAGGACGACCACGACGGCGGCACCGGCTGCGGCGCGGTCGGCAGCCAATCGCAGGACGGCTTCCTGGTGGCCGAGGTCGAGGGCGGCGGTGGGTTCGTCGAGCAGCAGTGTCGGGGTGTCCTGAGCGAGGACGCGGGCCAGGGCGACGCGGGCACGTTCACCCCCGGACAGGGTCGGGAAAGCCCGCGGCGCAAGGTGTTCCACGTCGGCGGCAGCCAGGGCGGCGGCGATGACCTTATCGTCCTCGTTGCGGCGTTCGGTGCGCACCCACGGCGCGCGGCCCATCGCGACAACCTCGTGAACGGTGAACGGGAAGCCCACCGTGTGGGTCTGCGGCAGCACCGCCCGGCGGCGCGCCATATCGAGCGGAGTCCAGTGCGTCAGCGAACGACCGTCGAGCTCCACGGTGCCTTCACTCGCCTCGAGCTCCCCAGCCAGCGCCGCGAGCAGCGTCGACTTGCCCGCGCCATTAGGACCGACCAGCGCCACCACTTCACCAGCGGCAACCTCGAAGTCGACGGCTTCGAGGACTCGGCGGGCAGCTCCACGCCGGTCCACACTCAACCCCGTGGCGCGCATCGTGACTGTTCCGCGCTCCGGCCTGCCAGGCAACTCATGCGTCCGGGTGAAGACCGAATCCAACCCACTCATCCCCAACCTCCCCGCACTGGATGCGGCAGTCCCGCAACCAGTTTCGAGGCCGCGCAGGCCGTACTGGCCGACCGGGCCGAGCAGGACGACCGGGTGAAGCGGACGGTACTGGTCGACCGGACCGTACCGGCCGGGCGCTCAGGGCTGGGCTCAGGTCCGCTCATCCCCAACCTCCGGCACGGGCACGGGTGCGACGGAGTAGCCAGAAGAAGAAGGGCCCGCCGATCAGTGAGGTGAGCATGCCCAGGGGCAGATCGGCGTTGTCGACGAGTGAGCGGGCTCCGACGTCGGAGGCGAGTAGGACCACCGCGCCCAGGATCGCGCTCAGCGGGATCAGTATCCGGTGTGCGGGCCCGACCAGCATGCGGACCAGGTGCGGCACGATCAGGCCGACGAACAGGATGATGCCGGAGAACGCCACGCCCGCGGTCGCGAGTACCGCGACGATGACAATCACGTTGCGGCGCAAGCGTTCCACGTCGACGCCGAGGTGCCGGGCGGCGGATTCGCCGAGCGCCAGCAGGTCCAGGCGCGCTGCGATCAGGATCGCGGCTGCCACACCGATCAGGGTGAGCGGCGCGACCACCCGGACCGCGTCCCAGGTCGCACCGTTGAGACTGCCCAACTGCCAGAACACGATCTGATCGCGCGCCGCGGGAGTGGCGATGAACAACAGGAACGCGATCAACCCGCCCGCGAACGCATTGATCGCGACACCGGTCAGCACCAGCGTGACAACCTCGGTCCGGCCGTTGGAGCGCGACAGCAGATACACCATCAACGTGGTGATCAACCCCCCGACGAACGCGGCCGCCGCAATCGACCAGGCCGCGACGAACGCACCCCCGACCACGATCACCGTGCCCGCCCCGACCGCGGCACCAGCCGACACACCGATCACGCCGGGTTCAGCGAGCGGATTGGCGAACACCCCTTGCAACAGCGCACCAGCCGTGGCCAGCGCGGCACCGACGAGTATCGCCAGTACGACCCGCGGGAACCGCACCTCCCACAACGTCACCTCACCAGCGGGATGCGCGGGCATCGACCCCCAATCCAGCCCGATCCGGTGCGCGATACTGCCCGCGACCTCACCGGGCGTGGTCGGCACCTGCCCGACCGCCGCCGACACCAACGCCAGCACGATCAGCGCGGCGATCGCAAGCGCGAACACCAGAGTGGTCCTCGACCGCTCCCGAGATTTCGGCAGCTCCGCGCGATCCGAGCCGCCGAGCTGCGTCGGATTTACGTCACGACCCTGCGGCTCGGCGGCGCGGGCCGCCTCGTCAGATCGACCGACCGGAGCCGCCTCGGCTTGTGCGGGCAGCGGTTTGGCTTGGTCCGGCTGTGTCGGATTGGCATCGGCCGTCCCGGTATCTGCCTCGCGTGCTCGGTCCGCAGCAGCCGGATCGGTCTGCCCAGCTGGCGGTTCGGGTAAGCGCTGCTCAGCTCGGTTCTGCCTAGTCGGCGGATGACCGCGGGCAAAGTCGCCGTCGACTGCTGCCGGGCTACCCGGCGACGTCGGGTTCTCGACGCCTTTCCTGCGATCCGCAGCACCTGAATCAGCCCCTGCGCCTAGCGGTTCTGTCATGCGTGAGCGGGGTCGTAGACAGCTTTGCTGAGCGCGGCGATGACGCGGCCGGTGTTGGGGCCGAAGCTGAGCAGGGCCGAGTCCGACATGTCGACGACGCGTTTGTTGCGGCCGGCGGGGGTTTGGGCGATGCCGGGGACCTTCAGGAGTCCGTCGATGCCGCCGAGGGATTTCAGGCCATCGGTCATCACCAGCAGGACGTCGGGGGCGGCGCTGATCATGGCTTCGCTGGTGATGGTGGTGAAAGGTTCTTTCAAGCCTGCGGCGGTGCCGGCGTCTTGGCCGCCGAGGGAGGCGATCAGGGCGTCCGCGCCGGAGCCGGGACCGGCCAGCATGGTGATGGCGGAGCTGCGCAGGTAGAGGAACGCGATGGACAGCGGTTTGTCGAGCTTGGGCACGGTGGCTTCGGCGGCGGCGATCTCGTCCCGGGTGCGCTTGGCCAAGGCCTGGCCGCGATCGGGCACACCGAGGGCCTGGGCGACGGCCTCGATCTGCGGGACGACTCCGGCCATGCTGCGCTGCGGGTCGAAGTAGACGACGGTGACACCGGCCGCGCGCAGCTGTTCCCGCACGGCGGGCGCGGCGCTGGTGGAGTCGGTGAGGAACACCGTGGGCCGCAGCATCAGAATGGATTCCACGTTCAGGGAGCCGTTGCCGCCGGTGACGACCGGCAGGCTCTCGACGGCGGGAAAAACACCGGAGGTGCTGCGCCCCACCAGGTTCTGGCCCAGGCCGAGCGCGTACACGGTCTGCATCAGGGTGCCGTAGCGGTCGGCGGCGAGGATGCGGTCCGCGGAATTCACCGTGACCTCGGTGCCGTCGAAGGAACGGACGGTCACCGGCATGGCCGGGGTGGGCGGCGGCCCGATCGGCTCGGGGGTGATGTCGGGCAGTGTCGCGGTGGACAGGCCCTGCTGCCCGGTCGTCGCGCCGCTGTCGGTGCCACAGGCGGCGGTCCCGGCGACCAGGAGCAGCGCGAGCACGGCGAAGAGGACGCGAACGGTACGACTCATGTAGGCAAGCCTAAGCCCACGCGCCGCCGTACCGTCGACCCCATCACCGGGTCGTTGCGCTGACGTCGTCGAGCGCGGCCGCGATGGCCCGGGGCAGCTCGAGCGTCTCGGCCGCCAGCACCCCGGTCAGCTGCCCGATGTCGCGGGCGCCGACGATCAGGGAGGTGATGCCGGGGCGGTCCCGGATCCAGGCCAGCGCGACCGCCAGCGGCGAGGTGCCCAGGCCGTCGGCGGCGGTGACCAGCGCGTCGACCACCCGGGTGGCGCGCTCGTCGAGCCGGTTGGTGATCTCCTCGGCGGTCGCCTCGTCCGCGCCGCGCGAATCGGCGGGGACGCCGTCACGGTACTTTCCGGTCAGGATGCCCCCGGCCAGCGGCGCCGAGGCGATCATCCCGAGCCCGTGGTGCTGCGCGGCGGGCACCACGTCGGCTTCCGGCTCGCGGGCGAGCAGCGAATACTGGGTCTGCGCCGCGCACACCGGCGCGATCGCAGCGAGACTGGCCAGCTGCCAGGCATTGAACCCGCGCACCCCGCCGTAGCGGACCTTGCCCGAGCGCACCGCGTAGTCCAGGGTCGCGGCGACCTCGTCCAGCGGCGTCGACGGATCCCAGGCCCCGATGTTCCAGATGTCGAGGTAGTCGGTGCCCAATTCGAGCAGGGTCCGATCGAGCTGGCGCAGCAGCATGCGGCGCGACGCATCGATGGTGGGCCGCAAGGCTTCCGGCGCGGGCTGCAACGGTTCCGGCGTCGGCAGCTCGGGGTCGGCGTGCGGGGGATCGACCGCGGGAATGACACCCGCGCAGCCGCTGATCACCAGATCGTCGCGGGAGACCAGGTCGCCGAGCAGTCCGGCGAGGATGTGCTGCGCCGCACCGCCGGTGTAAGCGGGGGAGGTGTCGACCAGGGTGCCGCCCGCCTCGGCGAACGCGACCAGTTGCACGGCCGCGGCCTCGGCATCGGTATGCCCACCCCAGGTGTGGGTGGCCAGTCCGATCCGGGACACCCGTAGGCCGCTGCGGCCGACCGTCCGCTGTTCCATCACCACGTCCACGCATTCGTCACGGCGCCAAGCCTAAACGGCGCCGGCGCCGACGCTCTGCCGACAGGCGCGGGCCTTGCCGTGCAGACTGGAACCGGCCGGACGGTTGCGGCGCGCCCGGAGCCTGTACTGTCGCTGCGAGATTGCGGCGGTCCGTACCTCGGGTGACCCGCCGCACACCAATTGCCCAGTGCGAACGGGCAATTCAGGCAGTGACGACAGGAGGATGGGCGCGTGGGTGAGTCGATGACCTGGGTGCAGGCATTGATACTCGGTCTGGTCCAGGGACTCACGGAATTCTTGCCGATCTCCTCCTCGGCGCATCTGCGGATCGTGTCGGCGGTGTTCTGGGACAAGGACGCCGGCGCGTCGTTCACCGCGGTCACCCAGCTGGGGACCGAGGCGGCGGTGCTGGTGTATTTCGCGAAGGACATCGGGCGGATCGTGCAGGCCTGGTTCGGGGTGAACTGGGAGAAGCTGACCCAGCGCAACCGGGAGACGGTGCCGATCACCGATCAGGTGACCACCAAGTTGCCGGTGATGACCGCCGACCGCCTGGCCGCGCACGACGCGCGGGCGCAACGGGATCTGGATTACCGCGTCGGCTGGTACGTGATCATCGCCACCATCCCGATCGGCATCCTGGGCTACCTGTTCAAGGACGAGATCCGCACCGGCGCACGGAATCTGTGGCTGGTCTCGTTCATGCTGATCGCGTTCGCGCTGGTGATCGCCGCCGGTGAGCACTACGGCCGCAAGATTCGCCCGATCGAGCAGCTCACCACCCGCGACGGTCTGGTGATGGGCCTGGCCCAGTGCCTGGCGCTGGTGCCGGGTGTGTCGCGCTCGGGCGCCACCTCCACCGCGGGCCTGTTCCTCGGGCTGGAACGGGAAGCGGCGGTGCGGTTCTCGTTCCTGCTCGCCATCCCGGCGGTCACCGCCTCGGGCCTGTTCAGTCTGCCGGACGCGTTCGCCCCCGCCGGGGAGGGCCTCAATGCCAGCGGCCCGCAGTTGCTGGTCGCGACGATCGTCGCGTTCCTCGTCGGTTACGCCTCGGTGGCGTGGCTGCTGAAGTTCGTGTCCAAGCATTCGCTGAATTGGTTCGTCGGCTACCGGATCGTGCTCGGACTGGTCGTGATGGCGCTGCTGGCGACCGGGGTGGTGTCGGCGACATGAGTAAGGTGACTCCATGACGGTGATCCTGTTGCGGCACGGCCAATCCACGTCCAACACCGCGGGCACCCTGGCCGGTCGCAGCGCCGGAGTCGACCTGACCGAACGCGGCGCCGACCAAGCCCGCGGCCTCGTCGACCGGCTCGCCGCCCTGCCGATCGCCCACATCGTGTCCTCGCCGCTGTTGCGCTGTCAGCGAACAATTTCGCCGCTGGCGGAAAAGCTGGGGCTGGAACCGGAATTCGACGAGCGGTTGCTGGAGGTCGACTACGGCGACTGGACGGGCAAACCGCTGGGCGAACTCGTCACCGAACCGCTGTGGAAAGTGGTGCAGCGGCACGCCTCGGGCGCGGTGTTCCCGGGCGGTGAGGGCTTGGCTCAGGTGCAGGCCCGGGCGGTCGCCGCGATGCGTGATCACGACCGGGTGCTGGCCGAGAAAAACGGTGCTGACGTGCTGTGGGTGGCCTGCACCCACGGTGATGTGATCAAGTCGATTCTGGCGGACGCGTTCGGGATCCACCTCGACGGTTTCCAGCGCATCGTGGTGGAACCGGCCTCGCTCAGCGTCATCCGCTACACCCCGACCGCGCCCTATGTGTGGCGGCTCAACGACACCGGCGCGGACCTGTCGGGGCTGGCCCCGGCCGGTGCCCTGGACCGGGGACCGGTTCCCGGCGGCGAGCCGGGGAATACCCCGGGTGCGGATAATGGGAATGCGGAGCGCCGAGATTCCTTGTAAACGGGTAGGCGGCGCACGCGCCGCGGATGGTCGATCAGGGTTACGTAGCAGGAGGTGCAGGTGGCACGAGCAATCCATGTATTTCGCACCCCCGATCGGTTTGTCGCCGGGACCGTCGGTGAGCCGGGCGATCGTGCGTTCTATCTGCAGGCCGTCCAGGAGCCCCGGGTAGTCAGCGTGCTGCTGGAAAAGCAGCAGGTCAAGGTGCTCGCGGATCGGATGGGTCTGCTGCTGGACGAGGTCGCGCGGCGCTTCGGCGCGCCCGTGCCGCCGCAGGCCGACGATGTCGCCGACGTGGCGCCGCTGGTCACCCCGATCGATGCCGAATTCCGGGTCGGCACCATGGGTTTGGGCTGGGACGCCGACGCCAATGCGGTGGTGGTGGAGTTGCTCGCGATCACCGAAACCGAGGTCGACGAATCGGTGGTGCTCGACGACACCGAGGAGGGGCCCGACGCGGTGCGCGTGTTCCTGACCCCGGTGCAGGCACGCGAATTCGCGCTGCGGTCGACCCGGGTGATCGCGGCGGGGCGCCCGCCGTGCCCGCTGTGCGGGGAACCGCTGTCCACCCGCGGGCACATGTGCGTGCGCACCAACGGCTACAAGCGCAGCGACACCTTCGGTCCGGCCGAGCTAGAGGAGTGAGTTGAGCGGCGGGCAGGGGACCAGCACAGCCGACGACGGGTTCGGCGCCGGGGAATTGAGCGTCGTCGGGCGGATCACCACCGCCTCCAACGTGACGCTGGTCTGCGAGGTCGCCGACGGGCCGCGGGTGGTCTACAAGCCCGTCCGCGGCGAACGCCCGCTGTGGGACTTTCCCGACGGCACCCTCGCCGGCCGCGAAGTCGCCTCGTACCTGATCTCCGACGCGCTCGGCTGGGGCGTTATCCCCGAAACGATCCTGCGCGAGGGCCCCTACGGTCCCGGGATGGTGCAGCGCTGGGTGGAATCGGTCGACAACCACACCGACCGCGGTGACCGCCTGGACCTGATCGACCTGTGCCCGGTGGGCGCGGTCCCCGAAGGATTCTGTGAGGTGCTGCGCGCCCAGGACGATCTCGGCAACGAAGTCTCGCTGATCCACGCCGACGACCCCCGCCTGCAGCGCATGGCGGTCCTGGACGTGCTGCTCAACAACGCCGACCGCAAAGGCGGGCACGCCCTGGAAGCCACCGACGGCCAGATCTACGGCGTCGACCACGGCATCTGCCTGCACGTCGAACACAAACTGCGCACTGTGCTGTGGGGCTGGGCGGGCCGCCCCGTCGACGACGAATTGCTCACCGACATCGAGAAATTCGTGAAGGCACTCCCCGGCGAGATCGCCGACCGCCTCGCACCCCACATCACCGACGAAGAGATCGAAGCCCTCGGGCACCGCGCCAAGGAACTCCTGGCCCAGCCGGTGATGCCGGTGCCACGCACCTCGCGCCCGATACCCTGGCCGGCCTTCTGACTCCAGGCGGCCCGAGGACTAGTCGGCTGCCAACTGCGCACGCATATCGAGCAGGTGGTGGCGCAGTTCGTGCAGGGTGTGCACCGCGAGCCAGCGCAGCGAACGTTCTTCTCGCGCAGGGAAGCTGTAGATCAGGGTGCGCGCCCAGTCCACATCGTCGAGACGGTCGAGCACATTGGCGAACAGTTGCGCGGCGTCGGTGATCTGCCTGCCCACATCGGCAGGCTGTTGATCCGCGTAACCGTCGTGCTCGACGCGTTCGTCGCGACCCATCGGAGTGGCCTCCGGGGTTTCCGAACGCCGCGCTGCCAGGACAAAAGTCGAGGGCGACCTCGTCGAGGTGCACGTAGCGCCCTGTCACTGTGACCTTTTCACCGTTGAGCAGGGCGCGCAGCGCGGTCAGGTGCTCACGCAACAGCGTCAGCGGCGATTCGACGCGCGCCCCGGCCTGCCCCATCCACTCCTGCACGCCGTGGCCGAATCCGGGGATGAGGCGACCGGGATACATGCGCGCGAGCGCGGCGACTTCCATGGCGGTCAAGGCCACATTGCGCAGCGGGACCGGCATCACGCCGATGCCGACCCGGACTCGCTCTGTGCGCGCGAGGATCGTGGCGGCGCTCACGGCGCTGCCGCTCCAGAAGCAGTCCTCCCACACCCACACTTCGTCGAGGCCGCTGTCATCGGCGGCGGCGGCCACTTCGGCGAGTCGTTCGGGCGGGACCTGCGGCAGACACACAGCACCTAGAACAGTCACCGGCCCAACGTATCCCGGCCGCAGGGGTCGCGCAGCGTCTTTACCGACCCTTGTGGTGGGCCCGGCGCGCACAGGATCTCCACAATTGCCGCGACAGGCATGCACAAGCGATGGATACAGTTCGCTCATGGAATCCAAGGGGACGAGTGGCGGCAACGGGCATACCGCCCGCCGGATCCTGGTAGTCGACGACGAGGTCACCATCGCCGAATCCGTGGCGGCCCGGCTGCGGGCGGAAGGCTTCACCGTCGAGATGGCGCACGACGGCCCGTCGGCGGTGGTCGCGGTGGAGGCGCGCGAACCCGATCTGGTCGTGCTCGATGTGATGCTGCCCGGCTTCGACGGCCTGGAGGTCTGCCGCCGGATCCAGGCGGGCCGCTCGCTGCCGGTGCTCATGCTCACCGCCCGCACCGACGAGACCGATCAGCTCATCGGTCTCGGCGTCGGCGCCGACGACTATCTGACGAAACCGTTCTCGCTGCGAGTACTGACTGCACGTGTGCACGCGCTGCTGCGCCGCATGGAACGCAACGCCGAACGCGACAGCGCCACCATCGTCGTCGGTGACCTGCGCATCGACCTCGACGAGCGCCGGGTGTGGCGCGGTGAGCTCGAAGCCCAGCTCACCCCACTGGAATTCGAGCTGCTCGCCCGGCTGGCGCGCCGCCCGCGCGTGGTGCTGGCCCGCGAACGGCTCCTCGAAGAGGTGTGGGACTGGGCCGACGCGGCGGGCACCCGCGCGGTCGACAGCCACATCAAGGCGCTGCGCCGCAAACTCGGCGCCGATCTGATCCGCACGGTGCACGGCGTCGGCTACGCGTTGGAAGCACGATGAACGACCAGCGCCCCGGACGTCCGGAGGAGGATCCCCGGCCGAAGTCCGCGGCGATCGCGCTGCCGTGGGGTTCGTCGGTGTTCCGGGCGCTGTCGCGCGCGGCCGATCGGCTGGCCGAGATCCTGCCGCGCCCGCTGGACCCGGTGCGCTCGATCAAGGTGAAACTGGCGATCCTGATGCTGGTCTCCGGTGGCGTGGCGTTCGGGTTCTTCCGTTTCCAGATCGGCTGGCTGCCACCGCGCACCACCGTCGCCGCGTTCGTCATCGCGTTGATCACCTCCCAGTTCCTGGCGCACGGCATCACCCGCCCACTGCGGGAGATGACGGCGGCGGCCAAACGCATGGCCCACGGCGACTACACCCGCCGGGTGCGGGCGAGTTCGCGCGACGAGGTGGGCCAGCTCGCCGAGGCGTTCAATCAGATGGCCGCCGACCTGGCCGCCGCCGATCAGCAGCGCCGCGACCTCATCGCCAATGTGTCGCACGAACTGCGCACCCCCATCACCGCGTTGAGCGCGGTGCTGGAGAACCTCGTCGACGGCATCTCCGAACCGGACCCGGCGACCCTGCGCACCGCCCTGGCCCAGACCGAACGGCTCGGGTTGCTGGTCTCGGAACTGCTCGACCTGTCCAGCATCGAAGCCGGAGCGTTGGCGCTGGACCGCGAAGACCTCGCGCTGGCGCCACTATTGGACGATGTGGTCGCCGAAGCCGAGGTGATGACCGCGGTTTTGGGCCGCGGCGTCACTTTCCGGACCGACGTGCTGCCCAGCATGGTGCGCATACACGCAGACCGTGCACGTTTGCATCAGGTGCTGCTCAACCTTCTGGACAACGCCGCACGTCACGGACCCGCGGGCGGGGAGGTCCGCATCCACGCCCGCGCCGAGTCCGGTGCGGTGGTGATCGAGGTCGACGACGACGGACCGGGTATCCCGAGCACCGAACGCGCCCGCGTCTTCGACCGATTTACGCGCGGCGGGCGCACCGACGGCGGCGGCACCGGCCTGGGACTGGCCATCGCGCGCTGGATCATCGAACTGCACGACGGCACCATCGCGGTCGCCGACCCGGGCTCACGGATCCGGATCACGCTGCCCGCGCCATGAATTAGGGGATCAGCGCCGTGAACTAGGGGATCAGCGCCAGCTGCCGGGACTGCGCCACCAGCGTGCCGGTGCTGTCCCAGATGTCGAAGTCCTCTTCGTGGAAGCCGTCGATCAGATAGTTGGTGCGGACCCGGCAGCGCAACCAGCCCGGCGCGGGCCGGCGGCGAATGTGCACGGTCAGTTCGACGGTGGAGGACCCGGGCACGCCGAGGTCCATCACCACCGGTGCGGCGGCGTCCACCAGTAGCGCCAGCGCGATCGGGTCGGCGTCGCGTCCATCGGTGAACCGGCACCAGAACTCGGCCGCGCTGGTCCCGCCCGGTGTGCCCGTCCAGAACCCGGGCAGCTCCGGCATCCGGAACTCCACCCGCTCGGCGATGGTCGCGGCCCCGACCGCCCCCAGACCTTCCAGCGGATTGACGCACTCCTCGGGCGCGGGCAACTCCGGGGCGTCCGCGCGCACCACGGTCTTACCCTCGGCCTGCGCCAGATCGGTGAAGGTCGCCAGTACCCGGATGATCTCCCGATCGTCGCGCGTCAGCACCGCCGCCCCGGTCGCGGTGCGCCGTCCGATCCGCGCCACCTCGGTCTTGATCCGCGCGGGCCCCAGCACCCCCGGCCGCAGATAGTGCGCCGACGCCGACAGCAGATCCGGCTGCGGAATCTCCTGCCGCAGCGCCTGCAAACAGGTGGCCAGCAGGTACCCGCCGTTGGCATTGCCGCCGAAGGTGGTCCACCGCTCGGACAAATCCAGGGCGAACTCGTGCGCGCCGACACGGGTGCTGGCCGTATCGGTGTCGAAGGCCGAGGGCGTAGTCGTGGTCATCCGCAGAAGATCCTTTCGCTCGCTCACGATCTTCCCCGGCGGCCGCGCCGTTGTCGATTACTCAGGAGGTAATCGTTCAACGATCCCGGCACTACAGCGGGAATGCGCCGCGGTGACCCCACTGTCTTCCACACTCGGTGAGGGCTAAGACGCCGCGGCCTTCGACCTGAGTGCCGGGTCCGAGCTCGTCGAGGCCCACGGTCGTACGTCCCGCGATGAGCGAGGCGCTTCGAGTGGGGAGAACTTCCACACCGGCCTCGGCGAGCGCCGCCTTGACCCGGTCGGCCCAGATCTGCTGCGCCGCAGCGAAGGCCCCGTCGTCGAGGTCCGGATCGTCGTAGTCGGGCTGGGTATCGAGCAGCGACCGCATTCGCTCGCGAGACAGATGGTTGTGCATCAGCCCGGACAGCCCGGCGCCATCGGGGTCTCGCAGACCTGCCTCGGCCGCCAAGGGCTCGCCGACTTCGACAGCGCCCTCGTCGAAATCGTGGTGGTAATAGCGCCTCAGCGTGCCCTGCTCGGCCGCACACCAGCCGGTCCAGTCGCCGCAGCCCCCGTTGCCGATCTGCACATACCAGTAGACCGTGCCGAACTGACGGCTCAAATCCACACAGCGGCGTTGCTGGGCCTCGTGCTCGTAGTCATCCTCGTCATTGTCATCGTCGTGGTAGAGCTCTTTCGGTTTG
Organism: Nocardia sp. XZ_19_385; assembly: GCF_015355755.1. Taxonomy (NCBI): domain Bacteria; kingdom Bacillati; phylum Actinomycetota; class Actinomycetes; order Mycobacteriales; family Nocardiaceae; genus Nocardia; species Nocardia sp. XZ_19_385. The sequence goes on along the minus strand of NZ_JACVEE010000003.1, from coordinate 1,020,839 downwards.
CCGAGGACCAGTGTCCAACCGTCGAGGACCGGTGTGACGAACATCTGGCCGCACTGACGGTGCTCAGCGGAGCTGTCGAGGAGCCACTGGCCGGGCGGGGTCGTGCGCCGCGTGAACCACCGCTCGAATCCGGCGCGCATCGTGACCGGAACCGGATCCGAGAGATCGAACGCGCGCAATACCGCGTCGCGGTCGGTGGTGCGCAGCGCGTACCACTCGGCGTCGGCGTGGAACGGTTGCGGAGTCTCGATCCGGGACTTGGCGGCGATCAGCCGGGTCAGCACCTGCACGTCACGCGGATCGAGTGTGTCCCAACCTATTTCAGCGAGCGCCGCCAGCACCGCTCGCGAACCCGGCCGCGCGCGCCTTACCTGTCGCAGGACCGGCAGCGTTGCGCGACCGATCCCCGCGAAGGCTCCCACGGCCGCAGCCACCACTCGCGGGTCCGGATCGTCGAGCGCCGTAGCCAGCACCCGCGCGAACGGCGCCATCACACTGCCGCCCAAGCCGAGGACGAATACACTCCTGCATCGTTCGCGCGGGTCCTCATCCAACAGGCCTGCCACCCGGATTTGGATTTCCTCGGTGACATGCGTGAATCCGAGCAACACCCCCGCACGTTGAGCGCTCTCCTCGGCACCGATGACAACCTCTTCGGCCAAAGCCAGCCACGCCACCGGTCCGGCGTGCCGCAAAACCGACTCGGCCCGAGTCCATTCGGCGCCTCCCGTACCCGCACCCAGCACTGCGAGCGCAGCCTCGATATCGAAAGCCCCGATCGACTCCACACCCAACTCCTGACACCAGACTTCGCCTCGCCGGAAGGTTCGGCAGTCGATTCGCCCGATCGTATTCGGCCCCACCGACATTCCCAGGCCGTCACGCGACCGGAGCTACTTCGCGTCGACGAACCCCTGACACCAAGATCATCAGGCACTGATGGCGGGCTTTACCCGCACAATGCCGCCACCAGTTCCTGGTGGTCTTGATCCCACGCCCGCGCTCGTCCGATTACGACGCAACGATTTCGGCGTGTGACGGACGGCGCGGCAATAGCAGATGTTGATCTCTCTACTCACACCAGCTCGGCGGTGGCAATAGCGCGCGTCATGCCGAGGGTCCGCCTCTGGGACGAGCACGATCCCTGCCGTTACTAGCAATCCGGAGAACTAGTCCAAGCAGGCGGCGGATCAATGCGACGGCGGCAGCGGCAACTGGCCCATCCGAAAGTCCGGGGCGGCATAACGCTGCGGTCAGCGCCTCGCTCGCCCATGGGTGTTGAAGCGACACCCCGCCAGGGGTTGCGAGCGCCGTGGCGTCGGTGGCGCGCATTTCTCCGCATTGCGTGAATTTTTGCGGGTGTGCTCCTCGGGCAGGGGTGTTCAGCGCTCAGTTGCCCGGGGCAAGAGTCCTGCGGTAGCAGGTTTTCGGAAGCGCGAGGGCTGCGCCGGGTACGAGGATCGCAGGACATCTATCGGAGGAGAATGATGCGACGACTTGTCGGCCGGGCTTTGCTGGCCGTCACGGGGCTGCTCAATGTCGTGCCCGCTGTGGGGGCGGTGGCGCCGCAGGGAATGTATGCGGCCTATGGGATTGCGCCGGCGGGCCGGGATCTCGAGGTGGTGCTGCGGCATCGAGCCATGCTGTTCGCGGTGCTCGGGGCCGGGTTGCTGGTGGCGGTTTTTCGTCCGGCGTGGCGGCCGTTCGCGGTGGGCGCCAATGCGATCAGCATCGGCGGCTTTGTGGTTCTGGTGCTTGTCGGGGGGCCGGTCGGCCCGGGATTGGTGCGGGTGGCGGCAATCGATGTTGCGGCGTTGGTGGCGCTCGGTGCCAGCGCCGTGCTGTTGCGCGCGGAGCGTGCTGTCGAGCCGGGCCCGTTGGTTTCGGAGCGCCGATGAGAACCGTCGTGCTCGCCGCGGTCGGTGTGTTGTTCGCGGGGATGGGAATGTATGCATTGGTGGCTCCGGCGGCGCTGGCCCGGCCGTTCGGGTTGTCGGCGCCGACGGCGGTGAGCCGGGCCGAGATTCGCGCGGTGTACGGCGGTTTCGGTGTGGCCGTGGCCGGGGTGTTGTTCTGGTCGGCCTTCGGTAGCGGTGAGTTGCGGACCGGGGCGGCGTTGACGGTGGGGTTCGCATTGGTCGGTATGGCGGTCGGGCGGATCGTGTCGCGTCTGGTCGACGGCGGGTTCGGTTTCTATCCGATCTGGTTCTACTGCCTGGTCGAACTCCTCGGCGCGGCCCTCGTGCTCGGTGTCGCCTGACGTGTCCCCTGCGATGATGACGACTATGACGGTCACCTCCCGCCGCGTGGGCGAGCGCACGCTGTGGCTCTGGCAGGGGCATGCGGCTTATCTGGGCCCGTCTTTCCAGTTGGGCGACCATTCGACACCGGTGCAGTGTTTCGTGCTCGGCGTCGACGAGCCGATCACCGTCTGCACTCCCGACGGTGGCCGGTGGCAGCGGCGCAGCGCGCTGATTCCGGCGCGCACCACTCATCACCTCGAAACCAGCGGCCGGGTGCTGTTCTACTATCTCGATCCTCGCTCGGCCGCCGCCGCCCACCTGCGCGCCGCGATGAGCGAGCCACCCGCACCCATCGCGACGACGCACCGGGACGAGGCGGCACTGATCGCCCACCTGACCCGTCCCGAGCTGCCGGATCCGCGAGAGCTGCGCCGGATCATCGCCGGCGGCGAAGCGGAAGCGGTGATCGACGAACGGATCCGCGCGGTGATGAACACGATTGTCGAGGAGCCCGCGGAGGAACTGCGGGCCGATGATCTCGCCGCGGGCTTGGGCCTCTCCACGTCCCGTTTCCTGCACCTGTTTTCGGCCAACGCCGGGACGAGCTTCCGCCGCTACCGCTTGTGGGCGCGGTTGCTCGCGGTGGCGGCCGCTGTCGGCGCCGGCGCCGACCTCACCCGCGCCGCGGCCGACGCGGGCTTCGCCTCGGCCAGCCATTTCAGCGACACCTTCCGAATCCTGTTCGGGCTCACCGCCACCGAGGTCCTCGCGCAGGGCATCGACATCGTCATCGCGACCGAGCCGGCGCACCGACCAGCCGAAGAGCGCTCTCGTGCAGGGACTTCTCGGCCTGTGCCCGGGTCATCCGGCCGGCTTCGACCTCCGCGCGGGCAGCTCGGGTAACTGCGATGAGGGTGGCCGCGAGCCATTGCGGTGTGGTGGCGCTGTCGAACTCGCCGGTGTCCTGCCCACGCCGGAGCAGGCGCAACAGATTGTCGTAGACGGGGGCCGGGGTTTGTGTCCCCCGGCTGGGTTCGCCGGGGGACACGCGTCGTTTCAGCGGGCCCAGGTCGACGGCACGCCAACTGAGGTCGAGGATTCGCAGTAGGGCGTCCGGTGCGGGGCCGGTGTCGAGGTCGGCCGCTTCCAGTGCGGTGACCGTGTCGGATCTGATGCGGTCACCGACGGCCGCGAACAGTTCTTCGCGGTTGGCGAAGTGGGCGTAGACGGTTTGCCGCGTGACGCCTGCTGCTTCCGCGACCGCCGCCAGACCGCCGGTGTCGACGCCTTCGGCCAGTAGACGGATGGCGGCATCGAGAATGGCCGCCCTGCTGCGCTCGGCGTCGGCGCGTCGACGGGGTTCCTTGGAAGCGGTCAAATTCTTACACCCTTGTCAAAGTTGTCGATCGATCCTAACCTTTACGGCGTTGTAAGAATTTTACGGCAGCCCTCGGCTGGATCCTTCCGTCGGCCCCTCGTATCAGGAGTTCTCGTGCGCACTCGTCTCACGCAAGCCACCGCGGTACTCACCACCGGACTGCTCGCCGGCGCATTCGGTTACGGCGCAGCCAATCTCGCGCCGACCTTCCATCGGGTGCCGCTGCAAATGCGGCTGGAGTTCCACACCGAACTCATGAAGAACAACAGCATCAGCATGCAGCTCACCATGGCCGCGGCCGCCGTGAGCTGCCTGGCCCTGTCAGTTCTGAGCAGCGGGCGGGCGCGCCAGCTGGCAGGTGCGGCCGCCGCCCTGGTCGTAGCCTCGTTCGCGATTACACGACTGGGCAATGTGCCGATCAATCATCAGATCAACCGCTGGGTGACGGCCGGTGCGCCCGCGGACTATCCCGAAATCCTCACCCGCTGGGACATTTTCCACGGAATGCGCACCGGCACAGCGCTGTTGGCGTTCGCGCTGATGATCGCACTGGCCCTGTGGCCTGCCCTGTCCGGTCGGCAGCACCACGGTACGAGCGCCGTCGGCGACCTCCGAGTTCCGGCGTAACTCACCGCAGCGGCACGTCGACGACCGGTCGGGTGGTGGGCGCGAGCGAGCCACCCGCCGGTTCGACCGAGACGGCGAGCTGTCCCGCGTCGCCGAAGCGCATGAGCATCGGTGCGCGGCTGGTGGGCAAGGCGTCGAGCACACCCACCGAATCGGCCGCACCGGTATCGCCGACCAGCCACACCTGGTAGGTGTGCTGCGGCGGCGGGGCCGCGACGCCGGCGAAGGAAACGATCGCCGCGCCCAGCTCACGGGAGGCGGTGACGGTGATGGTGCCGCCGCCGGTGACCGGAACGGTCTGCTCTCGGGCGTCGCCATGGGTGGCAACCTGCTGTGCCGTCACTGGCCCGATGTCGGGGGATTGGCTGCGGTACACCGTGATTCCCGCGCCGATCCCGATGGCGACCGCCACCGCGGCCGCGAGCGCGAGCCACCGCCGTCCGGCCGGGCGATGCTTCGATTCTTCGCCGAGTTGTGCGTCCAGCGCGCGCAGCAGCGCTTGCTCGACGCTCGGCGGGGCGGGCACGGCATCGACCACGGTCATGGCGGCGAGCGTTTCGCGCAGGTCGTAGACGGTGGCACGGAAAGCGGCGGCGGTGGCTTCGTCGGCCCGGTCCAGCATGTGCTCGACGGCGCGGCGCTCCGCGGCGGTCAAGGCGTCCAGCGCGTAGGGGTAGGCGAGGTCGGGCAGGTCGGTGTGGGGGTGGATGTCAGGCATCGCGCATCGTTTCTGTCAGGCAGGTCTGGAGTCTTTTGAGGCCGTCGCGGATCCGCGTTTTGACGGTGTTGAGCGAAATACCCAGATGCTTGGCCACTTCGGAATAGGTGCGCCCGCCGTAGTAGGCGAGGGCGACGGTCTCGCGCTGGGTGTCGGTGAGGGTACCCAGACAGGCGACGACGGCGCGTTCCTCGGATCTCTGGCCGACGGTTTCGGCGACGATGTCGTGGTCGCGCCCGAGCTGGCGGTGCCCGTAGGCGAGATCGCGGGTGGTGGCCGAGGATTCGGTGCGCACCCGGTCGACGGCGCGGCGATGGGTGAGCATCATCAGCCATCCGATCGGGCTGGCCAGCCGGATGTCGTACTGCTCGGCGGTGTTCCAGACGTAGAGGTAGACCTCCTGGGTGATCTCCTCGGCGGTGGCGGGCCGCCGCAGCACGCGCAATGCCAGACCGAAGACGCGGTCGTGGGTGCGGCGATAGAACTGGGTGAAGGCGTCCCGGTCACCGTCGGCGACGCGGTGCAGCAGCTCCGCGAGCCGGCGGGTGACTTCGGGATCGGGGGTCGGTCGGTGTGCCGGGCAGGAATCCTGCCCCGCTGCGCGCTCATCGGCGAGCGACAGGATGCGGCGTTCGTCCGCCATGCGCTGTGTCTCCGTAGGTTGGGGGGTCGTGCGGTGATACGGCGTTCACCTCGACTTCGATACGCCACCCGGTCCGGTTTGGTGGTGCAGCCGGATTCTTCGGACCTTCGATTGTTTTCCCGCCGGACCAAACCGGTGCGGTGTGCGGAGCGAAACCCTTTCGGCGCCCATCGGATACGGAAGCGCCCCAGGGGCTGAGCCGCCCCATAGCAGGACGTTACCGGCCGGGCCATCTGCCCGAGCCCGGCCGGTGGCGTCCTCGAAACCGGTCCACCCCATCAATCGGAGGAACGATCATGAAGCTTTTCCCACGCTCTGCCGCGGTCGCGATGGCTGTGGCGGCTGCTGTCGCGGGTGCGAGTGCCTGCTCCAGTGACGCCGAGTCGAATCCGGTGTCGGGGTCCTCGGCCACCTCGGCCACCGCAGCCACCTCGATGCCGGCGGCCGCGGATTCCGCTCTGGTCGGGGCGGGCTGCACGGACTATGCGCGGCAGGTGCCCACCGGTGCGGGTTCGGTCAGCGGTATGGCGCAGGATCCGGTGGCGGTGGCCGCCTCCAACAATCCGATGCTGACCACGCTGGTGTCGGCGGTGTCGGGCAAGCTGAACCCGCAGGTGAATCTGGTGGACACGCTCAACGGCGGCGAGTTCACCGTCTTCGCGCCGGTCGACGCGGCCTTCGCGAAGATCCCGCCGGCCACGGTCGACGCGCTGAAGACCGATTCGGCCACCCTCACCAAAATCCTGACCTACCACGTGGTTCCGGGTCGCATCGCGCCCGACAAGATCGCCGGTTCGCACAAGACCGTGCAGGGCGAGCAGGTGACGGTGACCCGGGCCGGGGACAGCATCAAGGTCGCTGAGGCGTCGGTGATCTGTGGCGGTGTGCAGACCGCCAACGCGACGGTTTACATGATCGACTCCGTGCTCATGCCGCCGGCCTGAGCGGACCGGTGATGGACGCCGAACCCGCGGCACCCGAACACGATTCGCCACGGCGCGTCGGCCGGGTGTCCGCGGCGGTGGCGGGTGTGCTCGCCGCGGCCACCGTGCTGGGTGTCGGTCACCTGGTCGCCGCACTGGTCGACCCCGCGTCCTCGCCGTTCTTCGTGCTCGGCGCCACCATGGTCGACCACACGCCGCACGAGCTGAAGGATGCCGCCATCCGCCGCTTCGGCGAGCGCGACAAGCAGGCGCTGTTCGCGTCGATGGCGGCGGTGATGCTGCTGGGTGCGGCCGCCGCGGGCCTACTGGAACGGCGGCGGCCGCTGGGCAGCGGGTTGCTGCTCGTGCTCGGTGGGGTCACGGTGGCGGCTGCGCTGCAACGGCCCACTGCCACACCATGGTTCATCCTGCCGACAGTGATGGGTGTGCTCGCGGGCATCGTGGCGTTGCGACTGCTCACGGCGGGACGGCCGACTTTGGTTACACCGGATACCGGGTCGTCGCGACGCAGGTTTCTGATCACAGCTGGTCGGCCGACCTTGCTGACATCGGATACGGGGCAGTCGCGGCGCAGGTTTCTGATCACAGCTGCGAGCGTGGGCACGGTGGCGGTGCTGACGGCGACCCTCGGGCGGGCGGTGTCGAGCCGCCTGCACGATGTGGTGGCCGATCGTGCCCGCTTCCTGTTGCCGCGTGCGACGAACCCGGCCGCCGCGATATCCCCGCAGACCCAGCCACTGGTCCCTGGGCTCAGTGCGTTCGTGACCCCGAACCACCGCTTCTATCGGGTCGACACCGCCTTGCAGCTGCCCGCGACGACCAGCGACGATTGGCGGCTCCGAATTCACGGCATGGTGGATCGGCCCCTGGTCTTCGACTTCCCAGGGCTGCGCCGGCGCGCTGCTGTCGAGCGGATCATCACCCTCACCTGCGTCTCCAACGAGGTGGGCGGCGACCTCGTCGGCACCGCGAGCTGGCTGGGCTATCCGCTCGCCGAACTGCTCGCCGAAGCCGGAGTGCGCCCCGGCGCGGACATGCTGCTGTCGCGCAGCACCGACGGATTCACCGCCAGCACACCGCTGTCGGCCGTCACCGACGGCCGGGACGCCCTGCTTGCGGTCGGCATGAACGGCGAGCCGTTACCGATCGAACACGGCTATCCCGCCCGGCTGATCGTCCCCGGCCTCTACGGCTACGTCTCGGCCACCAAGTGGGTCATCGACCTGGAGGTAACCCGCTTCGACCGCGCCGCCGCCTACTGGACCCAGCGCGGCTGGTCCGACCGCGCCCCCATCAAAACGGCCTCGCGAATCGACGTCCCCGCCGCCTTCGCCACCGTCGACGCGGGAGAGGTGATGGTCGCGGGCGTCGCCTGGGCCCAGCGCCGCGGCATCACCGCCGTCGAAATACAGGTCGACGACCAGCCCTGGCAGCCCGCCGATCTCGCAGCGGAGTACTCCACCGACACCTGGCGGCAATGGACTTGGCGCTGGCAAGCGACCCCCGGCACCCACACCCTGCGCGTGCGAGCCACCGACGCCACCGGCGCACCGCAAACCGACCAGCGCGCCACACCCTTCCCGGACGGATCCACCGGCTGGCACAGCCGCCTGGTCACCGTCCGCTGACTGGACCGCAGCAGCGGAGGCGCTCCGTGGCCGGGCCGAAGCGGCACCGTCGCAGCGCCTGACACCTGCCCGGAAGCTCGGCCGAGTTCCCCGAACACGCCGGGGTGTACGCTGGCGCGGTCCTATAATCAGGGCTGCCTACCCTAAGCGCGGTGGCGGTGCTCAGGAGAACGAGGTGAAGCAAGCATGGACCTCGCTCTGTCGACGCCCACGGTGGCCACCCAGCTGTTCGGCAGCGGATTGATCGGGCTGCGTGAGGGTTTGGAAGCCGGGATCGTGGTGATGATCCTGACGGCGTTCCTCGTCAAGTCCGATCGCCGCGAACACCTCAAATGGTTGTGGCTCGGCGTCGGCGCCGCGGTCGCGATGGTGGTCGTCGTCTTCGCCGGCATCCATTACGGCACCTCGACGATCAGCGGCCTGGCCGCCGAAGCGGTCGCCGGAGTCTCCTCGCTCATCGCGGCCGCCATCGTCACCGCCATGGTGCTGTGGATGCGCAGCGCCGCCACTCACATCTCCGCCGACCTGCGTGCCGAGCTGTCCGCGGCAGTCGAGATCGGCGGGATCGCGGTGGCGAGCCTGGCGTTCTTCGCCGTCGGACGCGAAGGTCTGGAGACCGCGCTGCTGATGGTCGGCTACGCCGAGAACACCTCGGGCAGCGACTGGCCGCTGCTGGGCCTGCTGCTGGGCATCGCGGTAGCCGTGGCCCTGACCGTTGCGCTGTACCTGGGTGCGGTGCGGATCAGCCTGGTCAAGTTCTTCACCTACACCGGTGCTCTGCTGGTCGTGGTGGCTGCGGGCATCCTGGCCTACGGAGTACGGGCACTGCAGGTGGTCGGCTGGCTGCCCGGGATCGGCAACGTGGCCTTCGACGTGAGCGCGCACTACGACCAATCCTCCTGGTATGGAACGACATTGGCGGGCTTGTTCAATCTGCGCCCGGACCCGACCGTGCTGCAGGTGATCGCCTGGGCGGCATACCTGGCCGTGGTGCTGACGCTGTTCCTGCGTCCCCGCCGTCGTGCGGTCGCGTCCTCGACTCCCGCGGTAGCGGTCGATAGAACTCCGGCCTCGTGAGGGCCGGCAGCGAAAGGAAAACAGTGAAACCGAACGTGTCGCGGCACACGGCGGCCGCCGTGAGCTTGCTGGTGACGGTGCCGATGGTGCTCTCGGCGTGCACCGCCAAGTCCTCCGGGACCGGTGACATCGCGGTCACCTCCACCGACTCGGCATGTGAGCTCAGCTCCAGCAGCGCCTCGACCGGGACGGTGACCTTCGCCGTCGCCAACAACGGGTCCAAGGTCACCGAGTTCTATGTCTTCGGCAAGCACAACCGGGTCCTGGGCGAGGTCGAGAACATCGGCCCCGGCGTCACCGGCAAGCTCGTCGTGGAGATCACCGAGCCCGGCACCTACGAGACCGCGTGCAAACCGGGCATGGTGGGCAACGGTATTCGCGGCACCCTCGAGGTCACCGGCGAGCAGAAGTCCAAGTCCGATGTGCCCGCCGACGTGGAACAGGCCAAAGCTCGCTACCTGGATTACGTGCGCGGCCAGCTCGACGGACTGGTCGCCCAGACCACGACATTCGTCGCGGCGGTGAAGTCCGGTGACCTGGCCGCCGCCCGCGCTCAGTTCGGCCTGACCCGCACCTTCTATGAGCGGGTGGAACCGGTCGCGGAGTCCTTCGCCGACCTCGACCCGGCGATCGATATGCGCTGGGACGACACCGAGGACGGCAAACAGCCCTTCACCGGATTCCATCGCATCGAGCGATTCCTCTGGCCGCCGCAGCAGAGCCAGGTCGGTGAGGACGGCGACGACATCAGTCAGGCCGATCTCGACAACGCCAAAACCGACACCGCGGCGCTGGTCAACGTCGAGGCCGAGGCACTGCTGGGCAATGTCACCGCGCTGCGCGACGAGGTTCGCAAGTCCGACTTCGCCTTCGAGACCCAGTCGTTCGTGAAGGGCCCCCAAGCGCTGGTCGACGAGATCGCCGCCACCAAGGTCGGTGGCGAGGAAGACCGCTACTCGCGCACCGACCTGTGGGACTTCGCCGCCAACATCGACGGTTCGGAAACCTTGATCGCCGAATTGCAGCCGATGATCACCGCGAAGAACGCCCCGCTGATGGACAAGATCACCGGCCAGTTCCAGGCGGTGCGCGACGCCATCGGCAAGTACCGGCAGGGTGATGGCTACGTCTCCTACGACACCGTCACCGCAGCACAGCGCAAGGAACTGTCCGACAAAATCGACGCACTGTCGGCGACCCTGAGCCAGGTTCCGGATCTGGTTCTCGGACAGTAGTTTTCGAAAGTTTCGAAGCAAGGAAGACCGATCATGACCGACCGACCCGCAGCCGATTCCCACGACCAGCCACAGCGTGGAGTGTCCCGGCGCGCCCTGCTGGGGGGCGCGGCGGCGGGTGCGGGGGTCGTGGCCGGTGCCGCGGCGGCAGGCGCCGCGATCAGCAACGCGGCGCACCGGAGCGCGGACAGCCCCGGGGACCGCATCGTCGCGTTCCGCGGGGACCGGCAGGCGGGGATCGTCACCGCGGTGCAGGACCGATTGCATTTCGCCGCCTTCGACGTCATCACCGATTCCCGCGCCGAACTCATCGATCTGCTCCAACGGTGGACGCTGGCCGCCGAACGTATGACGCGCGGGCAGGAGACCGTCGAGGGCGGCGCGATCGGCCACGGCAAGTATCTGCCGCCCCCCGACACCGGCGAAGCGCTCGGTCTGTCCCCGGCGTCATTGACCCTGACCATCGGCTTCGGTCCGGGCCTGTTCGGGCCCAGCGCGAGCGCCCCCGCGCGGGGGGACCGGTTCGGACTGGCCGCGCACCGGCCCGCCGCGCTGGCGGAACTGCCGATCTTCGCCAAGGACGCCATCGAATCCTCGCGCAGTTACGGCGACATCTGCGTGCAGGCCTGCGCGGACGACCCGCAGGTGGCGGTGCACGCGATCCGCAACCTGGCGCGCATGGGTTTCGGAGTGGTCAGCGTGCGCTGGTCGCAACTGGGATTCGGCCGCACCTCGAGCACGACCCGCGGCCAGCACACCCCGCGCAACATGTTCGGCTTCAAGGACGGCACCCGCAACCTCACCGCCGACCAGACCGACCTGCTCGACAAGTTCGTGTGGGTCGCCGGCCAGGACAACCCTGCCGAAGCGCAATGGCTCACCGGCGGAAGCTATCTGGTCGCCCGGCGGATCCGGATGGATATCGAGGCCTGGGACCGCGCCGCGCTCCTCGAGCAGGAACAGATCGTCGGCCGCAGCAAGGGCGAAGGCGCGCCGCTGGGCAAGCACGCCGAGTTCGACGACCCGGATTTCCAGATGACCGTGAGCCGGACCCCGGTGATCGCCGAGGACGCTCACGTACGCCTGGCGCACCCAGACAACCTCGACGGCGTGCAACTACTGCGCCGCGGCTACAACTTCACCGATGGCTCCGACGGTTTCGGCCACCTCGACGCCGGCCTGTTCTTCCTGGCCTACTGCCGTAACGCCCATACCCAATTCGTTCCGATGCAACGCGCCCTGTCCACCAAGGACGCGATGATGGAATACCTCACCCACACCGGCACGGCCTTGTTCGCCTGCCCGCCTGGCCTCGCCGCCGGCGAATGGTGGGGCCAGCGCCTGTTCGAATCCTGAGCCCTGTCAGGGCCGCGGAATGTTGCGCAGATTGCCGCGGGCCAGCTCGACCATCGTGCCGACACCACCGCCCAGGACGGTGCGACCCGCACTGAGGGCGAAGCCGCGCAGCATCTCGCCGGTGATCTTGGGCGGGATCGACAGCGCGTTCGGGTCGGTGACCAATTCCAGAACGGCGGGACCAGGGGTGGCGAAGGTGACCCGTAAACCTTCGGCGATGCCGCTGGGCTGATCCACCCGGACCGCGGGCAGGCCGCAGGCGCGAGCGATCGCGGTGAAGTCGACGGTGGGGTGGTCGGTGCCGAAGGACGGGTAGCCCTCGACCATCATCTCCAGTTTCACCATGCCGAGGCTGGCGTTGTTGAACACGACGACCTTGACCGGGATGTCGTAGGTGCGCAAGGTCAGCAGTTCTCCGAGCAGCATGCTCAGGCCGCCGTCCCCGCAGATCGCGACCACCTGACGGTCCGGGTAGGCGAGTTGCGCGCCGATCGCGTGCGGCAGCGCGTTGGCCATGGAGCCGTGCAGGAACGAGCCGATCACCCGGCGGCGGCCGTTGGGGGTGAGATAGCGGGCGGCCCAGACATTGCCCATCCCGGTGTCGACGGTGAACACGGCGTCATCGGTGGCGTGCGAATCCAGCAGGGCGGCAGCGTATTCCGGGTGGATGGGGGTGCGGTCGGCGATGTCGGTGGTGTAGGCCTCGACGACCTTGTCCAGCAGTTTGGCGTGCTGGCGCAGCATCCGGTCCAGGAAGGCGCGATCCGTGCGTGGACGCAGTCGTGCGAGCAGCAGCGCCAGAGTCTCACGTACGTCGCCGTGCACTGCCAGCTCCAGCGGGGTGCGCCGGGCGAAGCGGGTCAGGTCGTGGTCGATCTGCACCGTGTTCTGCTGGGGCAGGAAGGTGTCGTAGGGAAAGTCGGTGCCCAGCAGCACAACACAGTCCGCTTCGTGCATCGCCTCATAGCAGGCGCCGTAACCGAGCAGCCCGCTCATGCCGACATCGAACGGATTGTCGTACTGGATCCACTGCTTGCCACGCAGGCTGTGACCCACCGGCGCCCCGAGCGCCGCGGCCAGCGCCATCACCTCGGCATGCGCCTCGCGCACACCGTCACCGCAGAACAGCATGACCTTCTCGGCGCCCTCGAGCATCCGGGCCAGCTCGTCGATCCGGTCGGCGGTCGGCACCACCGGCGAACGCTGCGCCGGCGCGGTGCCCTGCGATCGCTGCGCGGGCGCCTTCTGCGAGCTGACATCACCGGGAATGGTCAGCACCGAAACCCCGCCCGCGCCGAGCGCGGTCTGCACGGCGATGCGCAGCAGTCGCGGTAGCTGCTCGGGCGCGGAGACGAGTTCGCTGTAATGACTGCATTCGTCGAACAGCTTCTCGGGATGGGTCTCCTGGAAGAAGCCCGTACCGATCTGGGTCAGCGGCAGGTGCGAGGCGATCGCCAGCACCGGCGCACCCGTCCGGTGCGCGTCGTAGAGCCCATTGATCAGATGCAGGTTGCCCGGCCCGCAACTCCCCGCACACACTGCCAGCCGCCCGGTCAACTGCGCCTCGGCCGCCGCCGCGAACGCCGCCGCCTCCTCGTGCCGGACATGGATCCAGTCGATGCCCTCGGTGCGGCGCACCGCGTCCACCACCGGATTGAGACTGTCGCCCACGATCCCGTAGATACGGGTGACCCCGAGCGCGACCAGATCGCGCACGAGCATGTCGGCCAGTGTCGCCATGGTCTACCTGCTTTCGCTGGAAAACTGCTGGACGGGACCGGCATCAGGGTAGGACTCGGACACCTGTGACCGTGCAGGTCAACCCGTCGGCCGGGCGATTCGCGCAGATCGGGGACTGGCCCATGCGGGGGAGCCGCTGTCGACGCCGCGGCACCATCGGCCACAGCGCCGGACCGACTCTGATCGTCGCCCATCAGTCGCGTGTATGACGTCCGAGTTGTGTGCATCGTGTGCGCTGTCTGTGAATGTTGCTGGCGTGCAGGCAAGTTGAGCATTCTGCATATGTAGGGTGAGGCATGGATGAAGGTTCGGGTTCGGCAGAATCTGCCATGCATGCTGGTTCGGCAGCCGTCGAGGCGAACTCGCGTGGGGCTGTCGCCGTCGGCCCCGATGCCACGAGCCCCGGCGAGCCCGGTGTGCCCGCCGATCGCGGTACCGCCCGCGCGGCGGGTGTATCGAACACCAGGTTGCGCCGACGGCTGGCGATCGGGATCGGCCTCGTGGTGGCGGCCCTGGTCGCGGGTCTGGTGCCGAACTGGTGGTGCGGCCGTGATGCGGACGCATGGTTTCGCGGGGATCCGGCGCGGGTGCAGGCCCTCGCCGAGGAACTGGTGGCGTTCGAAGCCGAGGACGATCGCCGGCGCGCCGCAGGCTCGGCGGGGCTCACCGGCATGTGGGGGTTGCTCGAACACCAGATGACGGCGCTGGGCCTGGCGCAAGTGAGTCTCGCGTACCCGGAATGGCGAGAGCGATACGCCCCCATCGTGACTCGCGCGGCAGCGAAGAGTCTGCTGCCCGCCATGCGCGCGGAGTTCACCTCGGCGTGGCACGGCGAGGACGGCTTGGCGGTACCCGACAGCCCGAACGGGCATGCCTACCTCTCCTATCCCGCTCTCGCACTCGGGATGGCGCGCCTGCTCGATCCGGCCTTTCCGCCCGATCTCGCCGTCCAGCACGACACTCTGATCGCCGCCTACGCGCGGCGCCTGCTCGCCGCACCGACCGGTCTGCTCGACACCTTTCCCGGTGAGGCCTATCCGACGGACGTGGCAGCGGTCGCCGCTGCGATCGCGGTCCACGGCCGTGTGACCGGCACCGACCACACCGCGGTCCTCACCCACTGGGCACGCCAGGTCCGCACGACACAAATCGATCGCCCCACCGGACTGGTCATCCAGCGCATGGCCGTCGACGGACGCCCGCACGACGCCCCTCGCGCCTCGGGCACCGGACTGGCGGCCTACTTCACCGGCTTCGCCGACCGCGCGCTCGCCGAGGAACTGGCGAGCGCCCTGTTCCGCCAGGAGCGCCGCGTTCTGGGCTTCAGCGGCATCCACGAATACGGCGAGGGCTACGACGGCCCCGGCGACATGGACAGCGGCCCGGTACTGGCCGGTGTCTCGGTCTCGGCGACCGGTTTCGCTCTCGCCCCGGCGCGCGCCTTCGGGCACCGTGAGGTCTTCACCCGCCTGTACCGCACCACCGACCTGTTCGGCCTGCCACTGCGCGAAGGCACCCGACTGCGTTTCGCCACCGGCGGGGTGATCGGCAACGCCCTGCTGCTCGCCTTCCTCACCTCCGGACCGGAACTGGCGCGATGAAACCGCGTACCGCCTGGCGGCTGCTCCGCCTGCCCTTGATTCCGCTCGCCTTGTACCTCGCACTGCATCCGATCGCGGCGGCCCTGTCGGCGCGACACGGGTTCGGCTCACCCGACGGCGTGAGCCCGGTCTACCTGACCGTCACCCTCGCACTGCTGACGCTGCGTTTCGTGCTGCTGGTTGTAGTTCCGGCTGTCCTCACCTACCGCGTGGTGGTCTACGCGCTGACACACTTCCTGGCCGACCCCGACCAGCCGGGCAAACTGCCTGCCGCCCAATCGAGTCGAGGGGGACAGGGGCGGGCGCCGGCGGCGGCGACCGGCCAAGACGCTCAGATCTGACCGGGGGCCGCCATCAGCGTCTTAGGAGAACAGACCACGACCAGTGGTCAGCGGCAGATCGGTGGCCGTGAGCAGTCCGGAGCGCGCTTGCACCACCGCCGCGACGGCGCTCACAAGGCGCGCGGCAGTGCCGATGACTCCGGCCTCGGCATGGTCACCATCGGCATAGAGTTGCAGGTCGAGCAGATAGTCGGGGCTGCCTTTGATCTCGACCCGGTAGCAGCCTTTACCCGCCGGTTGCGGCCACTCGGGGGCGAGGTCGGGGTGCAGCCGGGTGACATGCTCCAAAGTGATCAACGAGCGATCACCCCGCCGCCCGGTGATCTGGAACCGCAGCGCCGCCGCCGTACCCGCGGCGACGGTGCGACCGCACACAGTGAGCTCCTCGGTGGCCGGAAGTCGTTCGAAATCCTGTGTGACGGCGTCGAGTTCGACATCGAGAGCAGCGGCGAGCTGACGGACGACGCTGCCCCAGGCGAGGGTCAGCACTCCCGGTTGCAGCAGCAGCGGCAGTTCCTCGAGCGCTCCGCCGAACCCCATGATGTCGAACAGGACCTTCGGATTGTCGTAGGTGGAGTAGTCCATGATCTCCGAGCAGACGAGCGCGTCGATGCGCTGGGCTCCGCTGGACAGCAGCAGCGGCAGCCAGTCGTTGGCCCAGCCGGGATCGATGCCGTTGACCCACAGCGAGGCTCCGCCCTCGCGTGCGGCCTCGACGATGGGTTCGATGGCGTCATCGGGGAGGGTGCCGTAGGGGAACTGGAGAAACACCGGACTGCTGGAGACGACGTTGATGCCCGCCCGCAGGAAGGACTTCAGGTCTTCGACGGCTTCCAGGAGCCGGTCGTCGGCCATGGCGGTGTAGACGATGCAGTCGGGCCGCAAATCGAGCAGGGCCTGAGCGTCATTGGTTGCGGTGACACCGATTTCGCGATCGAGCCCGGCGAGCTCACCGGCGTCCTTGCCCACCTTCTCGGGCCCGGACACCCAGACGCCGACCAGCTCGAGTTCGGGCCGGGCGAGGATGGAGCGCAGCGCGTAATGCCCGACATTGCCGGTACTCCACTGGACGACACGATATTTCATGAGAACGCTCCTGATGCTTGCGCGATGATCACAGATCCGGGATGGGCAGGTCGAGGTTGGGCGCCTCGATGCCGCCGTCGATTTCGAGGATCTTGCCGGTGATGTAGGCGCCCGCGGGGGAGCACAGGTACACGATGCCGGCGGCGATCTCCCACGGCTGCCCGAGCCGGCCCAGCGGGGTGGCCTGCTCCATCTGGCTCTTGATTTCTGGTTGCTGCGCAACGACTTCCAGCGCGGAGGTGAGCACCGAGCCCACCGCGATGGCGTTGACCCGGACCTTCGGCGACAGATCGGTGGCGGCCAGGCGCGTCCAATGCGCGAGCGCGGCCTTGGCGGTGCCGTAGGCGAGGAAACCGCGCCCGGCCGTGCGGCCCATCACCGACGAGACATTCACTACCGAGCCGCCGCCCGCGGCGAGGATATGCGGCACCGCGGCCTGGGTCAGCGCGTGCGCGGTGGAGACATTGAAGCGGAACGCCTGCTCCAGGAAGTCGGGGGTCGTGGTGAGGAAGGTGTTGGGCATGGTGCCGCCCACATTGTTGACCACGATGTCGATGCGGCCCAGCTCGTCGGCCGCGCGGTCGGCGAAGGTGCGCACCGCGTCCAGATCGGACAGATCGCAGGGCACGGTGAGGGCGCGCCGGCCCAGAGCGCGGATCTTGCCCGCGACCTCCTCCAACTGCTCCGCCGTGCGGGCGGCGATGGCGACATCGGCCCCGGCTTCGGCGAGGGCCAGCGCGGTGGCGGCGCCGATGCCGCGGCCCGCGCCGGTGACGACGGCAACCCGGCCGTCGAGTCGAAATGCGTCCAGGATCATGCCGAAAGGTCCTCTCCCACATCGCCAACGGTCATGACGACGGTCACACGCAGTCTTAAGAACTATTACTTAACTGTCAAGAGAGACTTCTTCAATGTTCCGTTCGGCGGCTACTGTGCACACGTGGAAGTGACATCGGTGCGCGAGCGGATCATCGTCGCGGCGGAACGCCTGATCGCCGAACGCGGACAGGGCGTCCCGCAACGCGACATCGTCCTCGCGGCAGCACAGCGCAACAACTCGGTCATCCAGTACCACTTCGGCTCCCGCGACGGCCTCATCGAAGCGATCGTCGAATACCGCTTGGCGGCACTGGAAATACGCCGACTGGAACTACTGGCCGAACAGTCGATGTCCGACCACCCGGAGACCGTGCACACCCTGGTGCAGGCCCTGGTCATCCCGATGCTCGAACTCACCGCCCAGCACGGAGTCAGCCACTACGCCCGATTCCTCGAACAGATCCAAGGCCACGCCGCAGTCACCGACGCCGCCAATCTCGGCAGCGACCGCCGCACCTCGGTACGCCTCATCATGCGACGGCTCGACCACGAACTCACCGCCCTCCCGCCGCGCCTGCGGGTACGCCGCCTACGCGCCCTGTCGATCACACTGTTCGCCCTGCTCGCCGACCACGAGCGGGCCGTGGAAGCAGGCCGGGTTCGCGCCGACGACGACCAGCAGTGGAACGAGATCATCGACATGCTCGCGGGTCTACTCACCGCGTCCGTCAGCGAGTCCGCACCGATCAGGTAAGGGCCAGGCAGCACCACACCGATGTCCATTACCTCCCGGGTAATGGTCCTGCCACCGGAAACTTCGTAGGGTGCAACCGTGCGCACCCTGACAGCCGGTGACCTGCTCCGGCACTGGCGACTCGAACGCCGGCTCAGCCAACTCGAATTGGCCGGCCGGGCCGAAACCTCCGCCCGGCACCTGAGTTTCCTCGAAACCGGCCGCGCCACCCCGAGCCGCGCCATGCTGGCCAACCTGTGCGAGCACCTGCAGGTCCCGCTGCGGGAACGCAACCGCCTGCTGCTGGCCGCGGGATACGCCCCCGCCTTCGCCGAGCCCGCACTCGACACCCCGGAGATGGCGCCCGTGCGCGCGGCGGTCGGCCAGATTCTGGAGGGCCATCAGCCGTATCCCGCGCTGGCGATCGACCAGTCCTGGAACATGGTCGACGCCAACGCCGGAGTAGCACTGCTGCTCGCCGGTATCGATCCGGACCTGCTGACACCACCGGTGAACGCGCTACGGCTGAGCCTGCACCCCGACGGCCTGGCCGGACGCATCCTGAACCTGCCCGAATGGCGCGGCCACGTCCTGGCCCGCCTCACCCGCCAGATCGAAGTCACCGGCTCCACGGAACTGGCCGAGCTGCTGACCGAGCTCCGCGAATACCCGGGCGGGGAGACCGAACTCGTACTCCCCGAACCCGATCAGGTGGTGGTCCCACTGCGCCTGCGCCACGACGGCCAGGACCTATCCTTCCTCAGCGTGACCACCGTCTTCGGCACACCCATGAACGTCACGGTCGCCGAACTGGCCATCGAATCGTTCTTCCCGGCCGACGCGGCCACCCGCGCCGCCCTCAACCCCTGAGGCTCAGGAGTTGACCTTCGCGATGACCCGTTCGGCGAACTTGGACAGATGCGTGATCTTGGTGTCCAGCGGCTCGGTGTCGTGCTCACGGGTGTAGGGACTGCGGAAGCCGACGATGACATCGGTGACGCCCTTGTCCTCGAGCCGCTTGATCCCGTCGACCGTGTACGCGTCCAGCGAGATCACGTGCACCTCGAAATCCTTGCGGGTCCCGTGCTCCTCCCGCAGCTTGTCCAGCTTGACCAGCAGCCGGTCCAACTCCTCGCCGTCACCGCCGGCGTGCATCCAACCGTCACAGCGGGCGGCCCGGCGCAAAGCCGGAGCACTGTGGCCGCCGATCAGGATCGGGATCGGCTCGGTAGGCACCGGGCTGATCTTGATCGGGGGCAGATCGTAGAACTCCCCGTGGTACTCGAAATACCCGCCCGCACACAACCCGCGCACGATATCGATGCACTCGTCCATCCGCGCGCCCCGCTTCTCGAACGGCACATCCAAAATCTCGAAGTCATCCGGCCATGGGCTGATCCCCACCCCGAACCCGAACCGGTTACCGCTCAACGCCGCCAGCGAGGCCGCCTGCTTGGCCACCAGCACCGGCGGGCGGATCGGCAGCTTCACCACGAACGGCGTCACCCGCAACGTCTTGGTCGCCGCCAGAATCGCCGCCGACAGCACGAACGCCTCGATGAACGGCTTGTCCTCCAGGAACTCCCGATTCCCGTCCGGCGTATAGGGATAAGTGGCGTCGGACTCCTTCGGGTAGGCGATGCTGTCGGCCACCGTGATCGAGGAGTACCCGGCCGCCTCGGCCGCCTGCGCCAACGGCACGTAGTACTCCGGGTTCGTCATCGCCTCGGCATAGGTGAATCGCAATGTGCAGCCTCTCTGGTGGGTGGGCTGTCAGAGCACGACTGGAACGTGTTCTAACTCCACACACTCAACAAACCACCCACCGCCTGCACACGTCAAGAGATTGCCGCGATTATGCGACAGGGCTTCAGCCTTCCCTGGACCGGCGCGCCAGTTCGACCGTGGCGGCGCGGAGTTCGTCGACGGCGTCGATCGGCTCGGCGTACCCCACACGGGTCCGGGCGATGCCACGCGGCGTGACGACGCGGAGGTCGAGACCGTAGCGGTCCGCGCGCTCACAACTGGCCTCTGTGGCATCGGGGTAGCCGCCGAGCACCTGCGCCATCGACAGCAACGCATCGGCATGATCATCGTTGAGATGCGTGATCGCCCGCGCCGCCACCGGAATCACCGGATCCGGCGCAGCCGCCCCATACTGCTCAGCCGACGCCGAATCCATCCGCCCATACCCGCCGACCCACCGAACCCGATTCACCCGCAACACCCACACCGAGAAATCGCTGTAATCGATGTAGTACTTCGCCGCCGGCACCGCCGCCAGATGCGCCTCCCGCGCAGCAACCGCCTCCGCACCCTCCGGCCGCTCCACCACACCCGCAAGCGTGATCCGCGTCCCCGCCAGCGGATCCGACGGCATATCCGGCGCCACCACCGAAATACTCGCCCGCGGATCCGCCGCCAGATTCCGTCCGTGCTCGGCCATCCGGGACACACACAGCACCGGCTGACCCGCCAGCAGCCCATAGGTCACAAACGACGCCCACGGCGTTCCGTCCTCGCTCAGACTCGCCAGCGTCGCCGTATTCCCCGACGCCGCAACGGTCCTCGCCTCCTCCGCCGCCGAGGGACGTGTGGCATTCACCACCGGCCCGGTCGGCTGCGGAATCGACGGCGCATCGCCCGGGTCACCATGATCGAGAGTCATCTGCAGTCCTTCAGCCAGTGGATATACCGCCACCGATTCTTCCACCGCGAACGCCCGGCACTCGGCGCACCCACCCGCTGCACCCGGAATCGCCGCTGTGCGAACGCCAAAGGACCCCATTGCGCAGGCGCGGCAGCAGCCGATGGGCGACACTGTGCGGCGTGACCCGATATGCATTCGACGCCGACCGCAACGCTCTCGTCGCCATCTGGGCGACCGGGCGCGGCGACTTGACCGAGACTGTGGCCGTGCTGCCGCCGATAAGTCCGGACCAGGCAACGGGTTTGGCATCGAATCTTACGACCCTGTCCCGCTTCCAGTGGCGCACCTACACCCATCCCGCCAGCGCCGCAGGCGATCCCGACGTCCCCAACAGCGAGGCCTGGCGCCGCGCCGAGGAACGCCGCAACTTCAAGGACGTCGAAGCCGGGCTACGCCACCCGAACCTGCCCACCGAACAGGGCCTGGTCGTCTCCTACAGCGGCGTCGTCGAATCCGCGCACCGCGTCGGCCGCGCCCTGCACAGCATCGACGTCGAACACCTGACGGAAACTATTGTCGCCGAAGTCGATCGCGAACAACGCGCCATCGAATACGCCGAACTCGGCGCCCTGTCCGGCCGGGCCCGCCAAGCCGTCGAACTGTCCCGCCCCGACGTCTCACCCGCCCAGGTCCAGGCCGCCGACCAACTCTTGCGAGCCGACCCCCTCGGCACTCTGGAGCTCTTCACCGAACTCGACCCCGCCTCGGCCTCCGTCGCCGCCGCCCACTGGCTCTACGCCGCAGCGGAAGTCGCCGGTGAACTCGCGGGCATCCCGACCGCCGACGTCGTCGTGGAAGCCGACGAACTCGAAGCCCTCCAGGTCGATACGCCGACCATGGTGCTGGAACGCCTGGTAGCGGGGGAGACCCCCACCGAAGTCGTCGCCGACCTCATCGCCGAAGCCATGGCGGTCTCCGAAGGCCACGTACCCGCCCCGTGGGCCGTCGTCGCCCGCGTCGCCGAAATCGAGGAGCAGGCAAGGAAATACGAGGTCGACAGCGCCACCCGCGCCGCCCTCCTCGCCGAATTCCGCATCAGCCGCCTGGACCCCGTCCGCCCCGCCCTCGACCTCCTGGAGGACCTTCTCGACGGCATCCGCGGCTGCCTCCTGCTCTACACCGCCCACAGCGCCGGCGACGATGCCGACCTCGAGGAGCAGTTCGCCGACGATGTCCGTGCCGAGGCCGACGCGCACTCTGACCAGCTGTTCTGACCGAGAGCGGGGGAGCGCGGTGTGACACAGGCGGTTTCGCGGGACGCAGGGGAGTAGCAGCCCCGCGTCCTCCTATCCCGACACCCGTCGTCCCAGTGTAGGCAGGTCGAAACCATCACCGCTAAGTCCCAAAGAATGATTGGACAAAGACATCCCCATGTGGAGATATGCGCATCTAACTATGTGATGCCCTATCCTAGGTACGGTCACCACAGTGCCGCGAGACTTCTTGAAAAGACCTCTTTGAAGGGGAGGGGCGAAAATGCCTGCCGCCCACACGAGTCGAGGGGACGGGGGGGGTGGGTGACGTGCGGCGCATGCGCGGAAGGTGGACGGACGATTCGTTAGGGGAGGGGCGGCATCGGACGCTCGGAGCTTCGCTGAAGCGGGGGTGCTGGAGCGGCGTGACAAGCCGGATATTCAGTTCCGGTTGGCCGAGAGTCAGCCGAATGGCCCAGTGCGGTTGGCCTTTTGAAACTAGATGCCCAAATTGGGCTATGCGTACTAATGCATAAACTGACCTACCGCGCCACGCAGCGAGCCAACAGCTCGAGTTCAACGAACAGCTTTGATCGCAGGAGGCTGCGTGGCGGGGGAGCAGGGTCAGGGTTGCTGGGTGATGCAGTACCAGAGCACCACCATCGTCCCGACAACGAACAGCGGTGACAGCACCCAGGTTTCCACCTTGTTGCCGGTGCGCTCGATGATGGGGAAGCGCACCCGGAGGTCGAACGGCCAGAACAGCCGGCAGCCGCGGTCGGTCAGGCAGTCGCCGAGGATGTGGGCCAGAGCGCCCAGGCCTACACAGAACGGCAGCCACGCGGGCTTGTCGGCGATGTAGTGATCCATGACGAACGTGCCGGACGCCGCGAGCACGATGACGGTGCCGTAGGTCCGGAAGCTGTCACCGGGCGGGCACAGGTGCAGGGCGCGAACGGCCAAGGCCAGCAAGAAGAACACGAGCGCCAGCGTGAAGGGCCGGCCGATCCAGTGCGCACCGGCCCACGTCGCGTAGGTCGCCACGGCCACGAACAGCAGGGAGTGCGTACCGCGCCGGTGTCCGCCGGAGAGTTTGCTGATGAGTACGCACAGGAAGTACGAAACCGGCCCCAGCACATGCGCTATCGAGCTCTTCGGGTGGTCGGCGTCGGGGAGCAGTGCCGCGCCGGCGGTCAGGAAGACGCCGAGCACCAACTCCACCGTCCCGATATGTCCGCTGGCGTCTTGCAGGGCGGGATAACTCAATACCGTTACGGGCAGCAACGCCGCAGCCCCCGACCAAGCCAGCGCACCACTGGTCGCGTGAGAATGTCCAAGCACCCGACAACGCTAGTTGAACCGACGACCAACGCGAAGTCGCCTGATCAGCGCAATAACGCTGCGGCGCAAGGGGATAGGGCGAAGTTATCAAGATCACTTTCAGGGCCGTATCAGGTGCTGTATACGCCGGTGCTTCGTTGCGCCCCCGCGTCCGGCGTGTCGGTGGCGGGGTAGTGCGCTGTGGCTGGCATGCTTTCGGCAATTCGCGCGTTCCGTTCGATTTGCCTAGAGGAGAACTCGGCTATGCATCGTGTGCGTTCGATACGTCTCGCCGCCGCTGCGGCCGTCGCCGCCCTCGTCGTGCTCGGTGGTGGCCCCGCTGTCGCTGATAAGCCGGTAGCGGTCGACTGGGCCTCCGCCGTCCAGCAGCTGCGTAAGGCGGCCGAGGGCAATCCCGCCGCCACCCAGGCGATGGAGCGGCTCATTGCCTCCAAGCAGCTGCCCACGGAGCGGAAGGCGGCACTGCCCGCCCAGCCGTTCCAGATTCCCGCACAGTCCGATATCGGGCGGGGTAGTGGCCCCGGTGTCTACGGCTCCGGTGTCGCGCTCGGAGTCGACGGCTTCCGCTTCGGATTCTTCGGCGGGCCGGGCACCATCTCGCCGAACCAGACGGGCGCGAAGCTCGAGGTCATCTGGTACAACGTCTCCAATGGCCGCAGCGCCACCGACCTGCTGATCGAACACGAGGACATCCCGGTCGACACCACCATCCGGACCAAGATGCTCGATACCGGCCCCGGCATGATCGTGGCCGCCGTATACGGCTCGCTGTGGCACCGCTGGTCGGTTCCGGTGTCGGAAGAGCATCCCGATGGCTTCCAGTACCAGCTCGCCACCATCTCGATCCCGTCGTTCGGCGCGGTTTACAACTGACCTCGACCTCGCCGACGTAGTCGCGAACTGCCGCATGGATCCCCATGCGGCAGTTCGCGTTTACAGGGAAAGGTTGTGGGGGAGAGCGCCTGATTCACGTTGATCCTGTGACCACTCGTTCGTGCACATACCAGATTCCAGGGACGGTCGATCCGTCCGGCAACGGCTGCGGCCGCCGGTCCATTTCCGTTGCTCCGATCTTGTCGCAGATGCGTAGCACCGCGAGATTCGACTCCTTCGTGCCGATGTAGACGCTGGGGTATCCGGCGTCGTGGATCGCGTTGACAAGTGCGGACACCGCTTCGCTCGCGTAACCGGCTCTCCGGTGTTCGGGGCCGATCCACCAACCGATGGAACACGACGTCTTGTCACCGGTGCGGTGCACAGTTGCGCCACCGATCACTGTTGTCGACGACCGCACCTCGATCACGAAAAGCCCTGGAGTGGGGTGGCTGCGGCCGATCGCCTTGATCAGTGCCGAGCCGTCTCGTTCCGTCCAACCGCTGCCGGAGAGCATCGCATCGTCCATCGTGGCTTCGAGCGAGGGCGCGTCCTTCGGCTCCGGTCGGCGCAGGATCAGCCGCGAGGTTTCGATGTCCTGCAGCGCGTCGAAGCCCTTGCCGGCGAGTTGGCTGACGCGCCAAACCCAGAGCCACACCGCGATAAGGACCGGAGCCACCAAGAGCAGTAGCCCAACGATCGGTTCGGTCGCGGCGGAAGGTGATCCGGCCGTCACCACAAGGCCGATAAGTGCTGCCGGAAGTCCGAGAACTGCGATCCAGCTCGCCAGGTCAAGAGCGGCTTGCAGGGGGCCGCGCCGAATTGTCGATATGGCGGAGGTGATTCGCCAGGTCGGGAACATGCGCGAACGATATTCGATTTCGTGCAATTCGGCCGGATCAGCCGGAGTTGGCAGGCGTAGAGTTGATCACCCGAGGCGACAGGGAGTTGACAATGTCTATACGCACCAGACCAGCGATAATTCGGAGTGCTGCAATCGCTGGGGCCGTGGGGGCCGCCATGCTCTTCGGCGGGGTCGGGCAAGCGGTCGCTGACGTCGAACCCGGCGCCTACACATCCACGACGTTGTCGGGTGGCATCGTGCTCCTGCAACGCGATGCGCGCGTCGAGGGCGGGGACCTGGTCTTGATCGGGCGTTACCCGATTCATTCGACGCCCGCCGGTGGTTACGTGGACCTATTTCCCGGCCACCGAGTCGAGCTGATCAGTGACGGACGTGGCGGGTACGCGGGCCCGGCGTATTTCGGTGGAGTAGTGATCGGCTCCATCACGCTGACGCCGCGATAAGGCTTACATGACATAATGTTGATTATCGGTTCGAGAACGGATGCGATCTGGTTGGGGCATCGGCTGATCGAGTTGAATGCGATGCTGGCGCGGGTGGCTCGGGCGACGGGTGTCGAGCATGTCGATACCTATGCCGGGAGTCATGGACATGATGCGTGTCAGCCGCCGGGTGTGCGCTGGGGTGAGGGTTTGGTGCCGTTGACGAGTAATCCGGTCGGTCCCGGGGTGCCGTTTCATCCGAATCAGCTGGGTGCTGATCATCAGGCGCGCAGTGTGCTGGCGGTGCTGGGTCGTTAGCGGGGTTGGGTACGTCCGCTCCCCCGTATCTCCTTGTCCCCCAACGTAAAACGTCACAGTGACGGTTTGGGTGGGTATCGGTGGATAGTGAGAGATCCGCCCACGGGTGGATCAACCGTCTGAGCCACTCAAGGTAGCCTGTGGTCACCGAGGGGAAGGTGAATGCCGTGAGCGCCACGACTATTGCCCGCCAGTGCACGCTGTGTGAGGCCCACTGCGGAATTCTGGTCACTGTCGAGGACAAGCAGGTGACCAGGATCGAGGGCAATCCCGACGACGTGTTGTCCAAGGGCTATATCTGCCCGAAGGCGACGGCGATGGGCGGGCTGCACCACGACCCGGATCGCTTGCGCACGCCGGTGCGTCGGGTGGGTGCCGAGTTCGAGCCGATCGGCTGGGATGAAGCCTTCCGTGAGATCGGGCTGCGGTTGCGCGCGGTGCGGGGCGCGCACGGGCCGAGCGCGATCGGCATGTATCTCGGTAATCCGGCCGCACACAGTTCCTCGGTGATCTATGGCGCGCTGTTGCGGGCGGTGCTGCTGACCAAGAATTTTTTCACCGCGTCCTCGATCGATCAGTTCCCGCAGGAGTTTGTGGCGTGGCGGATGTTCGGGTCGAATCTGCTGATGCCGGTGGTCGATATCGATCGCACGGATCGACTGGTGGTGCTGGGGGCGAATCCGGCGGTGTCCAATGGTTCGATCACCACGATGCCGGGGGCCAAGCTGCGCATCAAGGATGTGCGTGCACGTGGCGGGAAGGTCGTGGTGATCGATCCGCGTCGCACCGAGACCGCGCGCTTGGCCGATGAGCATGTCGCGGTCACTCCGGGCGGGGATCCGTATCTGCTGCTGGGGATGCTGCATGTGCTGGTCACCGAGAAGTTGTGTGATGAGAGCGCGATCGCGAAGCAGTGCTCGGGGTGGGGTGAGATTCGTGCGCTGGTCGCCGATTTCACTCCGGAACAGGCTGCGCCGTTGGCGGGGGTGGAGGCGGAGGTGATCCGCCGGCTGGCGCGTGAGCACGCGGCCGCGGAGTCGGCGGTGCTGTATGCCCGGCTGGGGGTGTGCCTGCAGGTGACGGGCACGCTCACCCATTGGCTGGTCAACATCATCAACGCTGCCACCGGGAATCTGGACCGTCCTGGCGGGCACATGTTCGCGACTCCGCCGATCGATGCGGCGCGTTTCGGCAAGTATCTGCCGATGGGTCATGGTGCGTGGACCGACAGTTCGGGGCAGTTCAAAGCGTTCCGCACCGAGCTGCCGGTGGCGGTGCTCACCGACGAGATCCGCAACGGCACGATCCGTGCGATGGTCACCTACGCCGGTAACCCGGTGCTGTCGACCCCTAACCGCGGTGAGCTCGACGCGGCGCTGGAGGGCCTGGATTTCTATGTCGCCGTGGACATGTACGTCACCGAAACCACTCGTCACGCCGACATCATTCTGCCGCCGATCTCCCCGCTGGAACGCGAGGATCTCGATGTGCTGCTCCCCCTGTTCAGCGTGCGCAACAATCTGCGCTACAACGCCCGCGTGTTCGATCCGCCCGCCGATGGTCTCGAGGACTGGGAGATCATGGCGCGCTTGGTGACCGAGTTGCTCCCGCTGCCCGCCCGCAGACTGACCACGGGCGCGATCCGTGGGCTTTTCGAACAGTTCAGTCCGATGCGGTTGTCGGCGTTGGGTATCGCGGCCGGGCCCTATGGGGTCCTGCGTCGCGGTTTGAAGGGTTTGACGGTCGGCAAGGTGCGTGAGAGTGCGGGCGGTATCGATTTGGGTCCGCTGCGTCCCCGGCTCCGTCAGCTGATCGGCACCAAGGATCGCAAGGTACAGCTGGCGCCCTCGGACTTCGTGACCGCCGCGCGTGGTTTGCTCGATGATGTCCACCAGGGCGTCCAAGCCCGCGATGATGGTTTCGATCTGCGCTTGATCGGGCGCCGTCACTTGCGCAGCAACAACTCCTGGCTGCACAACGTGCCTTCGATGGTGAAGGGCAAGGACCGCTGCACCGCCCTGATGCATCCTGATGACGCCGCCGCTCGCGGTCTCACCGACGGCGTACCGGTCACGGTCACCTCGAAAACCGGATCAATCGTGGTCCCGGTGGAGGTCAGCGACGACATCCGCCCTGGCACCATCGCCGTCCCGCACGGCTGGGGCCATCAGGAGCCGGGCGTCGGCTGGCAGGTTGCCGCTTCCCTGCCGGGCAAGAACGTCAACGCTTTGCACGACCCGGCATTGACCGACACCTTTACCGGCGCGGCCGCCGTCAACAGCACCTGGGTGCGTGTGCGGGCCGCGGAATCGACGGACACGGTGGCGGTCGGCTGAGAGTCGGCCAGAGCGCGCCGGGAGACTCCTCGGTCGGTGCTAGGCAAGCGCCAGTCGCGCCGCGATGAGTTCGGGAGCCCCGACTACCCGGCGGTGGCGGATCCTCGGTCGGGTTCGCCGAGCTCGGCCGGTTCGCTGAAGGCGAGGTCGAGCAGGCCGGGGAAGCGTGCGTCGAGGTCGGCGCGGCGCAAGGTCAGGTAGAACTTGCGGCCGACGCGGCGCTGGTGGATGATCCCGGCTTCGCGTAGTGCCCGCCAGTGGTGGGTGAGGCTGGATTTCGGTGCGGTGGGCAGGATTTCGCCGCAGAAGCGTTCCTCGCCGCCTGCCAGGGCGTGGACGATTTCCATGCGCACCGGGTGCCCGAGCGCGGCGAGTACGTCGACGAGCCGGATGGCGGCCGGATCGGGGTGGTACAGGTCGGCCATACCCTCACTGTACGCGATCTTCGTACGGTCATTTGACATTCCCGCTCGATTGTACGAATGTTTCGTACCGTTAAACGTACGAGAGATTCGTACGGTCGAACGGTGAGTGAGGAAATCCGAATGACCAGCACGATCGCGCCCGAATTGTTGTCCGACGCCGCCCTGGCCGCCTCGCTGGAGGGAGAATTCACGAGTCATGTCGCCGAGGTCAACGGAGTCCGGCTGCACTACGTCGACGGCGGGGCGGGCACACCGCTGCTGTTGCTGGGTGGCTGGCCGCAGACCTGGTGGCAGTGGCACAAGGTGATGCCCGCCTTGGCGCGCCGCTACCGGGTGATCGCGGTCGACCTGCGCGGCATGGGCGGCTCGGACCAGCCGGTCGAGGGCTATGACAAGAGGACCATGGCCGCCGATATCCGTGCCCTGGTCGCGCATCTGGGCTGGGAGTCGGTGAGCATCGCCGGGCACGACATCGGCGCGATGGTGGCCTACGCGTACGCCGCCAACTATCCCGACGCCACCGACAAGATCGCACTGCTGGACGTGCCGCACCCCGACGAAGGCTGGGCGGGATTCGGGCTGCTGCCCGAACCGGATCAGCACGTGGACTCGGTGATCGAGGCCGGAGACCGCTCCTACCTGTGGTGGTTCGCGTTCAACCAGGTACAGGGCCTGCCCGAACTGCTGCTCGCCGACGGGCGCATCCGGTTGCTGCTCGACTGGCTGTTCGGTCGCCAGGCCGAGGATCCGGCCGCCATCGACGAGCGCGCACGCCAGGTCTACGCCCACGCCTACTCCACCGCCGATGCCATCCGCGCCGGTAACGGCTGGTACCGCACCTTCAACCAGGACATCGCCGACCAACGCGGCTACGGCCGGATCGCGGCACCGCTGCTGGCGCTCGGCGGCGCCCAGAGCAACTACGAGTATCTGCGAAACCTGATGCCCGCCAAGGGGACCGAGGTGACGGTGGTCGAGATCGCCGACTGTGGCCACTACATCCCCGAGGAACAGCCGCATGCCGTGGTCGAGGCCCTGACCGCGTTCCTCGGCTGATCGATACTCCCGCCCTGAAGGGCGGCGGCCGCCGGGCCTCGGAGCGAAAACCGGTTGAACGCCCGAGCCGAGCGAACGTCACACGTGTCAGGGAGGCATCCGGAGACCGTTTGCCAGAAGTGTTACCCAATCGGACGGCATGACGCCGGCTACCGATCTCCGGCCGTCTGCACGGTGACCCGATAGCCGATCCGGATCTCACGGCCGATATGGGCGGTGCCGGACAGGTTGAGCCACCGGTTGCCGCCGCCACGCGGGTCGGGCACGTAGGCGGCGTGCACCTTCTCCACCCCGAACGGAAAGCTGCCCGAGGTCGAGGTGGCGATGGCCGTCATCAGCGACACCTCGGCCCACAGCCCCGGCTCGGCAGCGTGCTCGGTGAGCGGTGGCACATCGGGCAGAAAGAACCCGAACTGCTCGCCCGGTGCGCCGGAGGACTGGATCATCACCACACCTGTCCGGAACAACCGGGCAGTGCCGGTATACACCAGGCACTCCGGGCTCAGCCGCAACGCTGGCGCGGACTGCAGTTCCAACTGGACCGCCATGTGCAGACTCTACGGCGACCCTCTCGGCCTGTCGCGGTATCAACTAGCGGCTGCGGTCAGGACGCGTCACTGGGTGACCGGGCTCGGCCCCATGCGCGGACCGTGGGCGGGGCATAGAACCAACGCTGCTCGTCCCGCAACTCGGCCTGCGCGGTCGCGGTGACCGTGGGCGCAACCCCGTGCGCTATCAGGGTTTCGTGGGCCTGCATCCAGGTGAGGTCCCACATGCGCGCCATCGGTGAACCGCCCCGGAACACCGGGATCTCCACAGCGGCTCGGACATCGACGAGACCGAGCGCCTCCAGGTGCGCGGGCAAGTTGCGGGCCCAGGCTTGATCCGCGCCCGCGGTCTCGGTCGAACGTGCGAAGGCACGCCAGACCTCCCCGAATGCGCCCGGCATTTCCTCGTGCACGCCGAGCCCGTCGCCTTCCTCGAGCATGAGTACTCCCCCCGGCGCCAGTGCTCGCGCCAGACGTTCCAAAACAATGTCTCTGCGGGCGATGTGCAGCAGCACGAATCGGGTGTGGACGAAATCGAAGGCGCATTCGGGGAGGTCGCCGGTGACGAGGTCGATCTGGGCTACTTCGCCGCCACGATCGGGCAGGTCCGTCAGGTGGCGTGGGTCCGCGTCGACCGCGAGTACTCGACCGCCGGGCAATGTGGCATCGCACAGCCAGCGCGCGAACGATCCGCCGCCGGCGCCCGCGTCCAGGCACCGCCATCCCGCACCGACGCCCAGTCGCTGAGCGAGGGCGATACTGTCCGGGTCGTAGGCTGCGCCCAGCAGTGTGAGGCGTTCGTCGGCGAATTCCCATGCGTTGGTCAGCGTGTAGTGCGGATCTCGTGGGGAGGAGATCGGCGCAGTCTCGGTCATGCTGAAACGCTAGGCCGCAGCGATGTGGGCTGGAGTAGGGATCAGCTCGTTTCCGAAAGCCAAGTGATCGAATACACAACGGCACCAGCCCAATTCGCACCGTGAGCGTGACGAGCTCGATCAGACGACAGCTGACTCGCCCCCCTCAGGCCGTCATGGCATCCCGAACCTTGGCGGTGTCGACGAACTGTTCGAAGCGGACGATGCGGCCGCCGCGGACGACGAAATGGTGGGCGACCCGGACATCGAGGTCCTTGCCGGTGGCTTTGTTGGTGGCGGTGTAGCGGGCCAAGACCACGACGTTCTCGCCGTCGACGACGTAGGTGTCGTCGTGGGCGGTCCAGTTGTCCCAGTCCTTGCCCAGGTTCTCCATGACAGCGGCGGTGACGCCGTCGGGGGTGCGGTAGGTGCCGGCCAGGGGGAACCCCGCCATCTCGGTCCACTCCACATCGTCGGCCAGCGTGGCCCGCAGGGCTTCGAGGTCGCCGTGCGCGGAGGCGAGGTACTGACGCCGCACCACATCGGCGGGCGCGGTGGAGGTGTGGAAGTCGGGGCACTCGCTCATGGCGACAGCCTCTCTGGGATGGGTTATCCCCAGCTCATTTCGCCCTTGGCGACCTTGGCGCCGAGTTGGGCGGCGATGAGCATTCCGGAGTCCGGGTAGCGTGCGACCATCGCGTCGGTCAGGGCCGCACCGGTGTCGGCCTTGCCGAGTTCGTCCTCGAAGACGGTGAGGTAGTCGCGGGTGTAGGCGATCGGGCTCGCATCCAAGGTGTCGGTGGGCAAGCGGTGGCCCGGGACGGCGAAGGCAGGGTTCAGGGCTGTCATCTCATCGAGCAGCTCGACCCAGACAGCACGGTCTTCGGGCTTGCCGGTGTCGGCGACCCACACGTGCTCGTTCTGGAACAGCAGCACCCCGCCGACGATCGCCCGCTGCTCGGCCTGCCACAGGTAGTGCCGGTCGGGCAAGCCCGGGTGACCGCCCTTGAGCTCGAACACGTGCCCCTCGAAGGTGAGATCACCGGTCAGTTCGGCCAACTCGACGAGGCGGGTGGGGCGGTTGGCGCCGACCGCCTCCCATGCCGCCAGCTTGTTTTCGTGCGCCGTCCTGATGTGCTCGATCACCAGCGGGGTGGCGACCAGGTCGGCTTCGGGGAAGGCGTCGGCGATGACCTCGGCGCCCCAGTAGTAGTCGGGGTCGGCGTGGCTGATGAAGACCGTGGTCAGGGTTTTGCCGGAGTCGAGGATTTCGGCGACCAGACGGTGCCCGTCGGCGCGGGTGAACCCGGCATCGATCAACAACGCCTGCTCCTGGCCGGTGATCAGGGTGGCGGTTTTGTTCTTGGAGCCGACGGGGAAATCCCCGTCGATGACCTTGAAGTCGAGGGTGCTCATAAGGATCCTCTCGCAGCGGTCGGTGGCGGAGCGGAGTGGGGAGGACTGCGCCTCCCGGTCGTGCCCTTAGGTCATCTACCTGGGACAACGGTAACCGACTCATCGGTATTTTCTAGGTGGAATTCGACGGGACCGCGACTGCCCTATCGAGGGGCCACCGTGTCGGTTCGCGGTGGTTCCAGGGCTCGGCGTGGACGTGGAGTGCTCAGTCGGTGCCGGCGTAGAAGGCGCGCAGTTCTTCGACAGCGTCATCGAGAGGCTCGGTGCTGCGCTGAATCCGGCACAGGGCGATCGCGCCTTCGATGGCGGCCACGGTGAGGGTGGCCAGACGGCCGGCGCGGGCGGCGGGGATGTCGTGGCCGATGAGCAGCCCGGTCAGGGCGGTGTGCCAGCGGGTGAAGATCTCGGTGGCGGCGCGGGCGAGTTCGGGGGCGTCATCGTTGGTTTCGACGGCGACGGCGAAGACGGGGCAGCCGGCGCGGAAGTCGCTCTCGCGCAAGGTATGCCGCCAGAGGGTGGCGAATTGGTCGAGGGCTTGGGCGGGGGTGTTGCTGCGGGTGAGGTGTTCGATGAGTTCGCTCATCACCGCGCCCGCGGTGGTGACCGCGTCGGCGATGAGCTGGGTGCGCCCGCCGGGGAAATGGTGATACACCGAGCCGCGGGGTGCGCCGGTGGCGGCAAGTACACGGTCGACGCTGGTGCCGCTGGCTCCGTGCACGCGCAGCGAGTCGATGGCGCCCTCGATCATCCGCCGGCGCGCGTCGGGTAGGCGCGGGCGGGCGGTGTCGGAGCGTGCTCGGCGGGTGCTGGCCACGACGTCAGTCTATGGTTCCCTCCATAAGGCCGGAAAAGCCCGACCCGAACGCCACCGGTGGTAACCACCAGTTATCTGTTGGGCGCTCGGGTCGCCGGTGCTCATTTCACGCGGGTGCTGTGGAAGTCGAGGAAAGCGGCGAGGGTTTCCTGCGGTGCTTCGAGTTGGGGATAGTGCCCGACCTTCGCCAGCTCGACCACATCGGCGTCGGGGATCAGTTCGCGGTAGCGCGCCACCATATGACCGCCGGAGACCGGGTCGAGCAGCCCGTTGACGAGCCGGACCGGCACCTCGGTGCCGATCAGTGCCCCGACCCAGCGTTCCCGATGCGTGCGCCGCTCGGCCATGTAGCGGATCAGTTTGTGGCCGTTGCGTTTTCCGTGTTTGCCGCACCACATCAGCCAGAACTGGTCGAGTTCGGTGGGTGAGGGTTTGGTGTCGGGGCCGAAGACTCCGGCCAGACTGGCCTGGAAGGCCGATTCGGTGGCCAGCATGCTGACCATCGGACCCAGCGGGCCGGCGAGCAGTTTCTGGATCGGGCGGGCCCGGTGGGCTTCGGGGAACAATCCGCCGTTGAGCAGGCACACCGATTCGATGACCAGCGAGTCGTCACCGGCCTGTTTGCGTTCGGTGTCGCGGGCGAGCAATTCCTGGGTGACGGTGTCGCCGTAATCGTGGGCCAGGATGTGCACCCGGCTCAGCCCTTGCTCACGCAGCAGCTGTTCGTGCAGGTCGGCCTGGTCGAAGATCGAGTACTCGTAGTCGCGGGGTTTGGCCGACCAGCCGAAGCCGATCATGTCCGGGGCCAGCACCCGGGTGAATTCGGTGCCCAGGCCCGCCCAGATCGCATGCCAATCCCAGGACGCGGTGGGGAACCCGTGGATGCACAGCAGTGCGCGCTCGGGTCCGGGCCGAGCCGCCGCTCCGCCGTCTCCGGTCGGTAATGTTCCGGTGAAAGCGCTGTCGCGCCAGAAGATCTGATGGCCGCGATGGGTGAACCGGCGGCCGTTGGCGCGCCAGTCCGCGAACTCCTCTTCCACATCTACCTCCTTGTGCCGACCAGCATTGCGCGCGAACGGTACTCGCACCCGCGCTTTGCGGCACTCCGGTACGTGTCAACTACCGGCGCCGCGATTCGCCCCGGGGTAGCGGATGCGCGGGCCGACGCGCACGCTCTGCGAGAATGCTGCGGTGCATATGGCGATCGGCCTGGTGGTTCTCGTAGCGTCCGCGGCCAGCCTCACGGCCTTGGCGCGGCGGTTCGGGATTTCCGAACCGCTGGTGCTGACGCTGGCGGGGGTGGCGGCGTCGTATCTGCCGTTCGTGCCCACGGTGCATCTGGAACCGGAAGTCGTACTGCTGGGGTTGCTGCCGCCGCTGCTCTACACCGCCGCGATCCGGACTTCGCTGGTGGATTTCCGGGCGAACCTGCGGACCATCGCGCTGCTGTCGGTGGGGCTGGTGCTGTTCACCACCTTCGCGGTCGCGGCGGTGGTGTGGTGGTTGCTGCCGGTGCCGTTCGCCGTCGCGGTCGCTCTCGGTGCGGTGGTCGCCCCGCCGGACGCGGTCGCCGCGACCGCGGTGGCCCGCCGGATCGGGATGCCGCGCCGGATCGTGACGATCCTCGAAGACGAGTCGCTGTTCAACGACGCGACCGCGCTGGTGGCGTTGCGGACCGCGATCGCCGCCTCGGCCGGCACGGTGTCGGTGTGGAACGCCGGCGGTGACTTCCTGCTCGCCGCGGGCGGGGGCGCGCTCGTCGGAGTCGTGGTCGCCTATCTGCTGGCGTTCCTGCGGCGCCGGATCAGCGACCCGGTGCTCGACACCACCCTGTCGTTCCTGGCGCCGTTCGTGGCGTATCTGCCCGCCGAAGAGGTGCACGCCTCCGGCGTGATCGCGGTGGTGGTGTGCGGGATGATCCTGGGCCACAACGCCCCGGCCTGGCAGAGTGCCGCCTCCCGCATCGCCGAACGCACCAACTGGCGCACCATCCAGTTCATTCTGGAGAGCGCGGTGTTCCTGATCATCGGGTTGCAGGTGCGCGGCATCGTCGAAGGCGCCTGGGACAGCGGCCTGGACCACCGCACCTTGGTGTTTGCGGCGTTGGCCGTGCTGGCGGCAGTGATGGTGGCGCGGCCGCTGTGGGTGTTCCCGTGGGCGCTGTTGTTCGACAAGCTCGGCATGACCACGGTGCCTTCGGATCAGTCGATGGCCAAACACGCGACGGTAGTGTCATGGGCCGGGATGCGCGGGGTCGTCACCCTGGCCGCGGTGCTGTTGCTGCCCGAGGACACCCCGCAGCTGGCGGTGCTCAAACTGCTGGCGCTGGTGGTGGTCGCGGGAACGCTGCTGCTGCAAGGCACATCGCTGCCGTGGCTGGTGCGCATGTTGAAGCTGCGCGGACCCAGTCGCGCCGAGGACGCGCTGCAGAAGGCGAGTCTGCTGTCGCAGGCGACCTCGGCGGGGTTGGCGGTACTCGACGCCGAGGTCACCGCCCAGACGCCCGAAGCGGTGGTGGCCTCGCTGCGTGAGCGGGTCGCCTGGAAAACCAACGCCGCCTGGGAACGCCTCGGCCGTT
This sequence comes from Nocardia sp. XZ_19_385, assembly GCF_015355755.1. Lineage (NCBI taxonomy): Bacteria > Bacillati > Actinomycetota > Actinomycetes > Mycobacteriales > Nocardiaceae > Nocardia > Nocardia sp. XZ_19_385. The sequence continues at coordinate 984,921 of NZ_JACVEE010000003.1, read as the reverse complement.
CCGAAGCCGAACAGGCCACACCCACCGCCGAATACCGGCGCCTGCGCTTGGCGATGCTGGCGGCCGAACGCGAGACGGTGCTGCGGGTGCGTGATGCCGGCGGCATGGACTACGAGATCCTCCAGCATGTGCTGGCCCGGCTCGATCTCGAGGAATCGATGATCGACCGTTTCGACGAAACCGAGGACGACCGCGTCGAGATGCTGGCGGGTCCCAGCTCCGCCGACGACTGCGCGCATCTGCGGGCCGCGCCGCTGGCACCCGAACCCGCCGGGCCCGCGGAATGTGCGCAATGTTTGGCCGAAGGCTTGACCTGGGTGCATTTGCGGATGTGCCTGTCGTGCGGGCAGATCGGCTGTTGCGACTCCTCCCCGGGCAACCACGCCACCAAGCACTACAACCAGACCCAGCATCCGGTCATCCGCAGTATCGAGCCCGGTGAGGCGTGGCGCTGGTGCTATGTCGACGAACTGCTCGGCTGAGGCTCAGGTGCGCAGATGCTGGTCGAAGAACGCGAACACCCGCTGCCAGGCATCGGCGGTCGCCGCCGCGTTGTGCCCGAACCCGGTGACCCGCAACAACTGATCACCGGGGAAGGTGTTGGCGAACCCGTGGGTGGTGCGCGGATAGGTCTTGATGTCGTGCGGCACACCGAGATCGGTCAGCGCACGGTCTAGTTTCGCCGCGGCGCCGGGCAGCGTCGGATCCATCCCGGCGTAGCTGGCCACGATCGGGCAGGCGCCGTCGAGCAACGTGCGGTAGTCACCGTAGAGGCCGCCGTAGAACGGTGCCGAAGCGTCGAAGCCCTCAGGTGCGCACAGCAGGGAGAACCCGCCGCCCATGCAGAACCCGCTGATCGCGGTGCGCCCGGTGCAGTCCGGGTCGGCGAGCAGGCGGGCGCGGGCGGCCAGGATGTCGCGCATCGGTTCGCGGTCGGCGTCGGTGGTGCCGCCGGTGAACCACAGCGCCCGCATCACCGAGCGCATGCACCGGGTGCGGCCGCGGGAGAACAGGTTCGGGCCCAGCGCCAGATAGCCGTGGTCGGCCAGCATCTGCACATGGTGGCGCAGATCCGAGCTGTAACCGGTGATGTCGTGCAGGATCACGACCCCCGGCCACGGCCCCTCCCCCTCGGGCCGGGCCATGACCGCCTCGATCGGGCCGTCGGGGGCGTCCACCTCGATGTACTCCATGAACACCGAATCTAGGGCAGTGTCTCAGACATTGACAAGACCGTTCGGTGCGCCGAACGGGCTAGGGCTGCGCGGATTTCGCATCGCGGTCCCGGCGACGCCAGCTCCGAATTCCACGGTGCGCGGCGAACGCGCCGATGATCGCGACGACGCACCACACCGCGATCGCGGTGTAGGCCAGCGGCGCCGACAGATCACCGATCGAGGCACCGAGCGCGGTGTAGACGAACGCGCGCGGCGCCGACCCGATGAACGCACCGGCCGCCATCTGCCACAGCGGAATACCGAACGCGCCGAAGGTGTAGGAGGCCAGCGCATCCGGGGCGCCGGGAACGAAACGCTGCCCGACTACCGCCCACAGGCCGCGGCGCGCGATCTGTGCGTCGAGGCGATCGGCGCGTTCGGTGCCGAGCATCCCGCGCGCACTGCCCCGCCCGGCGCGCCGTCCGAGAAAAGCGCAGATCACCGCCGTGCCGACGGTGGCGCCGAGAGTCACGAAAGTCCCGAGCAGCGGACCGAACAACAGTCCACTGCCCCCGGCCAGAATGGGGCCCGGGACGAGCACCGCACCCAGCAGAGCCGACGCCGCCACATACACCAGCGGCGCCGCCGGACCCGTGGCCGCGATCGCCGCGCGCACGCCGTCGATGTCGATGATCCGCGCGACGGCAACGAGATAGAACATCGCCAGCAGGAACCCGGCATACACCGCGAGCCGCGCGCCGTGGCGCCAGCGACCGGTCGGGGCGTGGTCGTCGTTGTCTGTCATGGTGGCCCAACCCTGCCGCACACCCCGCCGGGCCCGCGAATCGAGCCCGGCGCTACCGCGTTTCCGGCGATCGACCAGACTCCGGGACCGGGTCGACCACCCACCACGCGACCGCGGTCCACACCGAGGCCAGCAGGACCGCGCCCATGACGTCGGTGGGGTGATGGGCGCCGGCATAGAGCCGCTGGATCCCGACCAGCACAGGAATCAGCAACGCGGCGGCGGCGAGAAATCGGAACTGCCAACGCCGGGTCGTCGCCCACACCAGCGCCGCCGTGCCCGCGTACAGCGTCACCGAAGCAGCGACATGCCCGGACGGGAAACTGGCGGTGGGCGGCAGGTCGGGATTGAGATGGGCGACCCGGGGCCGATCCCGATCCACGATCGCGGCGATGGTCAGAAACGCGGTGATCTCACCGAGCAGCGCGACACCGAGGAACACCACCGGTCGCCAACTGCGCAGCACCGCCACCGCCAGCACGACCACGATCACCGCGACCGCGATGATCGCCACCGTGTTGCCGATTTCACCGAACACACCGATCAAGGAGGTGAACGTAGCGTTGCGGTGCTCGGCCAACATCGCCACGACGCGGTGATCCCAGTGCAGGACAGAAGTATTCGCCGCCAGCTCCCGCACCGCCAAGCCGATACCCAGCAGCACTCCGACGAGTAGCACCCACGCCACCGCGAGCTCGCCGGCCCCGCGCCACGGATGGGGCATCGTGGGCGCATGCCGCACCGGGACCGGCCGCAGATCCGCCGCCGAGTCCGGCGCCACGTCGCCCGGCAGCGGCCCGGCGTCCTCGATGCCGGAGTCCCGGCGCCACCGATCGAAAGCGACAGCGGTCAGCATCAGCCACAACGCGCCCAGCAGCCAGCCCGCGAGCACATCGGTGAGGTAGTGCACGCCGAGTGCGATCCGGCTCAACCCGATGACCGTCACCAGCACCACCGCCACACTCGTTACCGCGCGCCGCACCCCCGCCCGCTGGATCGGGACGAAAACCAGCACCACCACGCCATAACAGACCAGCGAACTCATCGCATGCCCGCTGGGAAAACTCCATCCGGCGACGCTGTGGACCGGAGTTTCCACCACCGGCCGCAACCGTTCGACGAGCTGCTTGACCACCGCGTTGAGGATCAAACCGCCTGCGCCGGTGAGGATCACATACACCGCCAGGCGCGGCAGACCGCGCAACACCAGCCACAGCGCGCCGACCGTGAGCACCGAGATCAGCATGGCGGTCGCCCCGAACCCGGTGACCACGGTCAGGATCTGCTTCAGCATCGGGTTCTCGGCCACCACGGCGACCACGCTGTCGGACACGGCTTGATCCGCCGCCTGCAACGGTTCCCACCGCCCCCGCACCAGCGCGGTGAGCACCCCGAACCCCAAACCGACGGCCACCGCACCCAACAGCGCCGCCGCACTATGGATTACGAACCGTTCGGTGGCCGCGTGCTCACCGGTATCTGTCAGGCCGCCGGGGCTGTCAATGCCCGTCGCGGCATCGCTCTCCTGCCGGTCGACAGACAATGCAACACCTCCCGCGATCATCCGACACCCACCGCGGGTGTCCTTCGTTGTCCACGGTTTCCCACAACGAGCGATCACAATCACCCCGCCACCGCACACCCCACCCGCCCGGCGGCAACCCTCCGCCCGTTCTCGCGGCCGAGGGAACGGGCGGAGGTTGCGGCCGGTTCTCCCGTCCGAGGGAACGGTATCCGAGGCGACGGTGCGGTCGCGACGTAGAAACACCGCGGTCACGGCGACATGTCCGGCAAGGGCGATGGTGTCGTCCTGTACCGCGTTCGTCTCCACCAGCACCACCACCGTCGCGGCCTGGGCGCGTGCAAACCCGTGCGCGACATCCTGTCCGCCTGCGCTCGCCTGCTCGCCGCACCGGTTTGCATCAGGCCGCAGCCCAAAGCCCAAGTGCACAGTGTCGAGCTGTTGGGCCGCGTGGGTCACCGGTTCGGATCAGCTCGTGCACAACGTGATTCGGACGCACCGACAGGCGATGGCATTTGCGGCCCCGCCCCGGCGCTGGCGGCCCGCCAACGCCGGGGCGCCGCTCAGCTCGGTCCGAGGTGAGTGACCGGCACGCCGTGCTCGGTGTGCAGACGCGTGACCACGAGCGAGCGGTGGCAGGCTTGTGGATCGCGTTCCACGCAGAGGACGGCGGTGACCGAGTCGACGGGCAGTTCGGTCATGAGCGTGGCGAGGTCGAAGGGGTCGAGGATTTCCCGGGTGTAGCGCTCCGTGTACTCCGCCGCCAGGGCCAGGCGGTTGCGTTTGCCCACACCCTGGCGGTCGTCCTCGCGGTACTGGAGTTGACGCAGGTCGGTGGTCGGTGCCAGCTCCTTCACATGCCGGTAGCCGATGCCCGCGGCGGCGAGCATCCGCTGGAGTCGCACCGAGTTCGCCCACGCGTAGTCGGGTCCGCGCACGCCGCGGCGTTGACGCAGGTCGAGCAGCAACCCCACGCCCGCGCCGGTGAGCTTGCCGAGGAAGGCTTCGGAGGTGAATCCGTAGACGCCGATTGTCACTATTTCGCGCATCGGAAATCCCCGATCTGCCTGCTACTCGGGCCGGCCCACCGGCGAGGGCGAGGTCGCATCACGCGACGGCGGTCGCTTCGAGCTCGACCATCAGGCTGGGGATCGCCAGCCGAGTCACCCCGAGCATCGTCGTGGTCGGTGCCACCCCGGCAGCGCCCAAACGCCCTGCCAGCACCCCGTAGTGCTGGAAAAGCAGGTCGACATCGGTGGTGTAGACGTTGAGCCGGACCAGGTTCGCCAGGGACATACCGGCCTCGCTGAGGACGGCCTCCAGGTTGTCGAGAGTCAGCGCCAATTGCGCGGCCATATCACCGTCGTGCTGGGGTGTGCCCTCGGCGCTCATCGCGGTTTGCCCGGAGCAGAACAGGGTTCGGGTGTGCCCGGAAACGATCTCGCCCTGGTTGTACCCCATCGCCACCGACCACGGCCACGGGTTGACCGCCGCCCGCTGCACTGCCCCATTCGACCCGGTCGAATCCTCGAGAGTCGAATCATTTGTCGCTTCGGTAGCCATTTCGTTTGTCATGTTGATCAGCTTCTCAAGCAATACATGACACCTTGTGTCGTGTATTCCTGACATAATTTTCCAATGCGCGCTGACCGATTGGTTTCGCTGGTGCTGCTGCTGCGCCAGCGCGGCCGACTGTCGGCAACCGCGCTTGCCCGCGAGCTCGAGGTGTCCACCCGCACCGTGCTGCGCGATATCGAGGCGCTCTCGGCCGCGGGTATCCCGGTCTACGCCGACCGCGGCCGCCACGGCGGCTTCACCTTGCTGCCCGGTTTCCAGACCGAGCTCACCGGCCTCAACCATGAGGAAGCACTGGCCCTGCTGGTCGCCGGATCACGCGACGGCGCACAGGCATTCGGCCTCGGCTCGGCGCTCGCCTCGGGCATGCGCAAAGTGGTCGACGCGCTGCCCGAAAGCTATCGGACCACCGCGGCCGGCGCCGCCCAGCGACTGCTCATCGACCCCGAAACCGACCTGCTGTCGCGCCGGCTGGTCGCCGAGGAGGTGCCCGTGGCCGTGGTGGCCGCGGTCCGGCGCGCGGTGTTCGCCGGACACAAGCTGCGCATCCACTACGCGGCCAAGGACCAGGACCCGACCTGGCGCACCGTGGACCCCATCGGGCTGGTCACCGTCCGCGGCCTGGGCTACCTGCTGGCCATCAAGTCCGGCGCGGACCGCACCTACCGGCTGTCGCGGATCGCGGCCGCCGAGGCACTCGACGAACCCGCCGAGCGACCGGACCAGGTCGATTTGGACCGGATCTGGCAGGAACGCAGCACCCGGTTCCGTACCGGCGGCGACCAGGTCACCGTGCTGGTCGGGCTGGACCCGGCACTGCGGGAGGAGCTGGTGGGTACCGCGCTGGCCGTGCACACCGAGGAGACCGACGCAGACGGCCGACTACAGCTGGAAGTGAGCTTCCAAGATCGCAGGCACGCGGTGTGGGCGCTGTGGCAGCTGGCCACCAACGCCGAAGTTCTTTCCCCGCAATGGTTACGCACCGCCCTGCACGACCGCGCCGCCACACTCGTCGCTCGCTACGAAGAGCAGACCTGAGCATGGCCGAGCCGCACGCAGGATGGTCGCCGACGATGCCGACGGCGTCACCGTCGACATGCTCCAGACTCGTCGATAAGCACCAGACCTCGACAAGCACCAGGCGGGCGACATGAGCAGACGGGCGACAAGCACCAGGCGGCCACACCTACCAGGTGGGCGACATATACCAGGTTGGCGCGGGATCAAGATCATCAGGCACTGATGGCGGCATCGTGCGGATAAAGCCCGCCATCAGTGCCTGATGATCTTGGTGTCGGGGTGCGGGTTTCAGGCCGCCGTGCGATGACCCGCAGTAGCTGACCTCACCGGGGCGCTGTGATGGCCCGCAAACACCGCAGCCCTGGAAGCGACGCAACCTGACGAAGTCCAGGCCGTCACTCAGGGCAGCAAGCGCGCCCGGCCCGGCAGCGGATCTCGATGTGCTGCTCCCCTGTTCCACATCCGCAACAAGCTGCGTCAGGCGCGCCGGGCCTCCGCGGTAGTCGATTCGCGAGCGCACCGGGAACAAGGTGGAAACCTGGGTGCTGTCACCGCTGTTCGTCGTCGGGACGATGGCGGTGCTCTGGTACTGCATCACCCAGCAACCCCTGACCCTGCTCCACCCCGCAATGAAGAACGGGTATCGCCTGCCCAGGCCAGGCCAGGCTTCAGGAAGTCTGCTCCAGTGGTCCGAGCGCGAGGTGGAGTTGACGGGCCCACCAGTGCACATGCGGGGCCGAGTCGTTCGCGGCGGCGCCGGTGAGACCGGCACTGCGCCGGAAAGCACTGCCGTACAACGCTTCTGTCGCCATCGCTTGATGCAGGGCCGCGACCGCGTGCCGGGTGTCGTCGATGGCGCTGCCGGACGGCCGAAGCCGCTGCAGGGCATCGACGACCGGATCGAGCATGCCGCTGCCCGGGTCGCGCCAGCCCGCCGCGTGCAATGCCACCGCGAGTTCGCCGTAGCCGCCCCGGTAGAGGCGTTCGAGGGACTCGACGAGTTCGAGGAGATCGGCACCGCGGTCCAGCCATTCCGCCAGGACGTCTTCGAGTCCGGCCCGAAGCCGGCGTCCACCATGCCGCAGCAGTTCGGCGAGCAGCGTCTCACGATTGCCGAAGTGATGGGTGACGCCCGCATCGGTCATGCCCACCCGCGCGGCCACCGCCCGCACCTGCACAGCCGCGACACCACCCTCGGCGAGGAGCGCGGCCGCGGCGTCGAGGATCAACCGGCGCGCCTCGTCCGGGGCCCTTCGCGTTCTGCTCACGATCGACACCTTACCTTGACATGCCAAGGTCGACCGACTTACCTTGAGATCTCAAGGTTTGAGGGGAGTCGGAAATGCCGATGATCGAGTTCGCCCTGGACGACGTCACGCTGCACGCCACCGTGACGGGCACCGGCCCAACGGTGCTGCTGCTGCACGCTGGTGGCGAACGCCGCGGGGTCTGGGCGCCGGTCGCGGCACGCATGGCCCTGCGCGGACTGCGGACGGTGGCCTTCGATCTGCGCGGCCACGGGGAAAGCTCAGGGCGGGCAACAACCTTGCGCGCGGTCGCCGACGATGTCATCGAAATGGTGATCCGTGAGCAGGCGCCGATCGTCGTGGTGGGCGCCTCCCTCGGCGGGCTCGCCGCTATCGCCGCACTCGCCGAACCCGCTGTCGCCCAACGCGTCACCGGGCTGGTACTCGTGGACGTCGTGCCCGACGCCGACCCCGATCGGATCCGCCGCTGGCGCGACGACCACGGACTGCGCGAGCACTTCACCGAACTGGTGGCCGACATCCTCGGCCCGGGCGCGAACCTTCTTTCGGGAGCCGCGACGCTGGACCTGCCGATCCTGCTGATCCGCGCCGGAAAACAATCACCCCTCAGCGACGCCGACGTGGACCGCTTCCGCGCCACCAACCCCCGTGTCGCACTCGCCCACGTGCCAGAGGCCGGCCACCTCATCGCCCGTGACGCCCCGGCCGAACTCGCGCGCCTGGTGACCAACCACGCCACCACCTGGCTCGGATCCGACGACGTCGTGCGCCGCGCGTTCGAATTGCAGCACACCCTCGGCGCCGAACACCTCGAGCACCCGGGCGGCACCCTGCACGAGCACCTGCTGCGGGTCCACGCGATCACCGTCGAATGGAACGCCGCCCCACGAACCCGGCTGGCCGCGATCTCGCACGCGTCCTACGGCACCGACGGTTTCGCACACGCCCTGCTGGAGACCACCGACCGCAGCCGCCTCGAACACACGATCGGACCCGACGCAGAGGCACTGGTCTATCTCTACAGCGCCTGCGACCGCACCCGAACCTACCGAGAGCTCGGTCGCCGACCACTGCCCGTATTCGACCGATTCACCGGCACGTCCAGAGCGATCCAGGGAACCGAACTGCGCGACTTCGCCGTCCTGACGATCGCCAACGAACTCGACGTCGCCCGCCACGCACCCTTGCCCGCAACAGTTCGAGACGACCTCCGGAAACTGATCGCCGCGCTGGCGACCTACGCGCCGCAGGAGGCGACACGTGCCCTCACCGACAAGGCGCTCCAGTGAGCGCCGCCGGACCCGTAGCAGGAGGCGGCGCGTGCTCTCGCCGACGAAGCGCTCTGATGAGCGCTACCTAGCCCGCAGCAGGAGGCGTGTGCTCTCGCCTGACAAGCGCGCCGATGAGCGCTACCTAACCCGCAGCAGGGAGCGGCGCGTGCTCTCGCCGGCTAAGCGCTCCGGTAAGTGCTGCCGGACCCGCAGCAGTCCGAATCGTGAGTCGGCGGGATCTGCTCAACGGGGCTGGCGGCGCGTCGGCGGCGCTGCGAGGCAATAGAGCGGCTCTCCGAACACGACGAGACCGACGATCCGAATCGCCTGCGGCCGAAGGGAGATCGAGCATTCTCCGATACCGTGGAAGGACCAGGCCTGGTACCAGTTGCTATCCAGGAGGCGGCCATGGCGGCGCTGACTCTGATCCTCATCGGCCTGTGGCTCGCGGTGGTCGTCGGGCTGCGCGCCGTGGTCCACTTCCGCCGGACAGAGGGGGCCGACATCCGGTTCCGCGACCGGCCCGGCAGCACCCAGTGGTGGGCGAAAGCCGTCAGCAGTGCCGGGTTCCTGGCGATCGTCGCCGCAGCGATCGCAGGACTGCTCGGCCTGCCTCCATTGCCGATACTCGACCGAATCCAGATCGCCGTCGCAGGCGTGGGACTCACGATCCTAGGTACAGCGCTCAGCGTGATCGCCCAGTTCGCAATGGGAACCTCATGGCGCGCAGATGTAGATCCGGACGCCCGCACCCCCCTGATCACTTCCGGGCCATTCCGCTGGGTCCGCAATCCGGTCCTCACCGGCGTGATGACCACTTTTGCCGGCCTGACGCTCACGACACCCAATCCAATCGCCCTTGCGGCATTGGCCTGCACCGTGGCAGGCATCCAGATCCAGGTGCGAGGCGTCGAGGAGCCGTATCTGCGCCAAACCCTCGGGCGCGACTACATCGACTACGCAGCACGCACCGGTCGCTTCGTGCCCTGGCTGGGTCGTCTCCGCTGACCGCTCGGTGCACTACGCGATGTTCCGAGACTGCCCCGATTGGCCGGAGCCGAAGGGCGGAGGGAGGGGTTCCGGTAGTAACCGCCGAAAAATCAACGGATATGGCGTAGCTGCTGGTCAGCGTCGGCGTTCGGCTCCCGGGCCCGCGCAATGAGCAATGCCGTCCTGCCTACCGGTGCCTCCACCCGGCCGGGTGGAGGCACCTTCGTCGTTCTCGGGTAGCGCCGAGTCCGCCGCGATCATGGAATATCGTGCCGGTCATGACCACGGATGACTGGTTGGCCGACACCCGAACCTCTTATGACACGGTCGCGGTCAGCTATGCCGACCAAGTGCGCGGCGCCCTCGCCGGACACCAGTACCTTCGCGCGGCTCTGGCGTTGTTCGCCGACAGCGTGCGGACCGCTGGCGGCGGACCGGTCGCGGACGTTGGCTGCGGCCCCGGTGAAGTCACCGCCCATCTGCATGAGCTCGGTGTCGACGCCTTCGGTATCGACCTCTCCCCGGCGATGATCGACGTGGCCCGGCGCGACCACCCCGGCCTGCGGTTCGAGGTGGGCTCGATGACGGAACTGAACCTGCCCGTCGCTTCGGTGGCCGGCCTGCTCGCCTGGCAGTCGTTGATCCACATCCCAGACGACGAGGTGCCGACTGTATTCGGACGCTTCCACCGAGCATTGCGTCCCGGCGGACCGTTGCAACTCCTGTTTCACATCGGCGACGAGTCGCGGTTGAAGACGGAGGGCTACGGCGGTCACCCGATGAAGGTCCATGTCCACCGCCGTCAGCCTGACCAGGTGGCATCCTGGCTGCACGATGCCGGATTCGTGGTCGAGGCCCAGATGCTGCTCGACCCGGATGCGAAAGCTCAGCAAGCGATTCTTTTCGCACGCAGTAAGTCCTAACTTCTGCATATGTCGGGCTCGCCATTCGGAACCGCGGGTCCCCGACGTACACCGCCCGGCGTGAAGCGTGGGTACCGCCGAGACCTGGAGTACGCATGTCACCGAAGAAGCAGCCCACCGCCGCCAAACGCGCTCGCACCCGCGACCAGCCACGGCATATCCGTTGGTTTTTCGGCGGTTACTACCGGAACCCCAGGGAACAGCAGTCGTGGTTGACGACTGACGCTCAACTGGTTGAAATGGGCGGACGATGACCGACCATGACCCGACCGAACTGAACCTGGAAATCGCCCGCAAGATCTACCCGATCGGCCAACACATGACCGGCGTGGTCGCCCAGATCCCCAGACCAGGGACCGTAGGGTTGTTTGTCGACTTGGGCACGCCACCAAGGGGATTCGTGGATGTACTCCACCTTCCAGACTCTCCGGAGCAGTGGCCGACCATCGGCACCGTCACCGAGTTCGAGGTAATTCACCACACCCATCAAGGCCACCAAGTCAGGCTCCTTCCACTAGACCCGACCTACCGTGCACGTCCTCGACCGGATTCTTCTTCCATATCCCCGATCGAGGCCCCGGGCAGCTCAGCCGTTGGTCACGGCGTATCGGAGCAGAGCCACGCCGGAAGGCAACGCCCGTGATTCGAGCAGTTCGAGTTGGGAGAACGAGGTGCCCTCAGCGACCAGACTCTTTCCACGGCCCTGGACGGCGGGGAAGACGAGCAGCCGGATCTCGTCCACGAGCCCGGCTGCCAGCACGGCGTGCGCCAAGGTCAGGCTGCCGCTCAACGTGATGTCGCCGCCGTCGGACTCCTTGAGTCGACGCACCTCTTCGACCGGGTCACCGGAGAGGATCGTCGAGTTGCGCCACTGCGGATCCGTCATCGATGAAGAGACGACGTACTTCTGCACTTCGTCCAGGTACGCACCTGCCGGCTCGTCGGTGTGCTGAGGCCAGTAGCCGCGGAAGTCCTCGAAGGTCTGCCGGCCCAGCAGCACCGCGTCGGAGGACGCGCCGACGCGCTTCGTCGCGTGCAGCCAGTCCTCGATGCCCGCGTCAGGAGTCGGGCCGAACCACTCGTCGATTATCTCGATCCGCCCGTCGGCGGTGATGTTCTCGGTGACCAGCAACCGGCGCATGGCACCCGTTCTATCACCGATCAGAAGCGCCCACAACGGCGACTGGCGCGCCGCGCCTGATCGGTGATTCACGCCGCCAGCTCCGCCTCCACCTCGGTGAACGAGGCCAGGCCGTACTCCTGCAGCCAGATGCTGTCAGCATTCGCCGTGTGGTCCTCGGGCCACGGTCCTTACCGAGGGGATTGGCTATCGGAGGTCGCCCCCGCGGATTCCGCGACGTGGGAGTCGACGGCGATCCGTTCGAGTACGGAACACCGGGAAACCTGTCGCACGAGGTGGACGGCGGCTACGGCGAGTGGACACATGAGGAATGCCGGCATGCGGTTGAGCAATGGGAGAAATCCACTCCGGAACGACTCGCCGCCCTCGATCCCGACGTACGCCTGCCGACCCGCCAGACCCGCTCGACGTCGACGGCTGTGATGGGTTCGGCCCGTTGATCGTTCGCGGACCGTCTCGGACCGTGGTATCACCGGACAATGCCCGGCAGCGATTGGCCTGCCGGGCAACACGATCAGCGGCGTTTCCGGATGTTCTGTGCCTGTGTCACCCAGGGGCAACGGGCATGGCCAGCAGACGCTGGTGTCAGCGGGTGGTCAGCGACTTTTCGGGACGGTCTTGCAGTGTCACTGCGCGCTGGTCATCTTTGGCCCAAGAATATGAGCCCGGCTTGTGCGCCTCGTCCGTCAGCGCTTTGACGGTGTGCTTGCAGATGAATTCCTTCAGCTTCGCCCCGGGCCGTCCACCCAGGTACATCTTCTTCGCCGTGTCGTCTTTGGTGGCGAATTGGAAGATCCCGGCTTGGCGGCCCAGGCTGATGCACTGGCCGGCGAAGCCGAGGCTGATCGGTGCGGGTTCTTCCTCGGCCATCCGGCTGAGGATGGTGTCGGCGGCGTGCGCGCCCAAGGGGCCCGCGGCCTGGCAGCTCATCCGAAAGGGCAGGTTGGACGGGGCGGCCGAGTCGCCCGCGGCAAGGATGCGTTGATCGTCGATGCTGGTCAGGGTCTCGTCGGTGAGCAGGCGGCCCAGCGCGTCGGTGCGCAGTCCGCTGCGGGCAGCCAGGTCGGGCACCCCGAAGCCCACGGACCAGATGGTCAACGCGCTCGGCAACGAGGTGCCGTCGGCGAGGTGCACGGCGTCGCGAGTCACCGCGGTCACCTTCGCCGCAGGGCCCTCCACCAAGCTCACACCGAGTTTGTTCATCCGCTTGACCACCGAGCGGCGGCCCTTCGGGTGCAGGTAGGGGCCGAGGATGTCGCCGCAGATCAGGGTCACGGAGCGGCCCGCCTCGGCCAGCTCGGCAGCGGCTTCGATGCCGGTCGGACCCGATCCGACGACAGTGACCGCCGCTGTCGCCGGGGTGGTGTCGAGGACCGGGCGCAGGCGCTGCGCCTCCTCGATAGTGGCGATCGGGTAAGCGAACTCGGCCGCTCCGGGAACCTGCGGGTCGGCGCTGCCGCTGCCTACCGCGTAGATCAGGTAGTCGTAGTCGACGGCGTGGTGTGCCGCCAAGGTCAAGCGCCGGTTGTCGGGGTCGATTTCGATGACCATGTCGACGACAAGGCGCACGCTCGGCGCCAAAACATCCTGGTAGTCCACGACCGCGTCGTCGTTGCCGACTACCAACTGGTGCAAGCGGATTCGCTCGACGAAGGTGGCGCGCGGGTTGATCAGCGTCACGCTGACGTTGTCGCGGCGGCTCAGGCGGTTGGCGGCCATCACGCCTGCGTATCCGCCGCCGATAACGACCACATCGGTGTTTATGGTCAAGGTGTGCTCCTTCGTTTCATGAAGTTCGGGCATAAGACACGGCGTGTCCGAGCTCCGTGACAGTGCGTGGGTGTCACCGCGGGTCTGGTCCGGCTATGGGTTCTCGCGAGGTTTGCTCGAGCCGATCGGCCAGAGCCTCGAGCAGCGATTGCACGAACCCCAGGTGTGTCGGCAGCACCCGATCCCAGACAGCTCGCGCGGCCGGGTCGTGAAACTGCACGAAAGTCGCCAGAAGAACACCCTTTTCGCTGCGCCGGACCAGCAATTGCCCTGCGAAACCGAAGGTGGACTCCGTCTGCAACAGGACGTAATCAGGGCTGGCGTGCGCGATCGACCACCCCGCGACGGTGCGCTCGGTGCCGACCGGGGCCAAGCCCAGTGCGATGACCTTCCAGGCCCGCTCGAGCGCCGCCCGCACCTCGCCGGGCACGTCCTCCAGGATTGCCCGGGCCCATTGCTCTGCCGAACGATCGGCAGAGCGGTTGGTGCGCAACAGGTGTGCGTCGCTGTGACCGATGTCGGCCAATGTGGCGAAGGCAAGCATTTCGGTGTCGACGTCTACTGCGTCGACACTCGACCACTCGGCATGCTTCGCACTCGCGCTGAGGTGCGTCATAGGTAATCCCCATCGATCGTTCTCGTCGGTGACCGGCTGCCGGTCTACCAATGGATACAGCACGGTACTGTATCTATCGTTGATGATGTAATCAATAGCCCCACAACTGATTGGTTGACTGCCGATGGCCCCTCCGGTGCGCACTCCCCGTCAGGCTTGGATCGATGCCGCTCTGGCGATCTTGGCCGCCTCCGGGCCGGAGGCTGTCCGCGTCGAAACCCTGGCCGCGGAACTGGGTGTCACCAGGGGCGGGTTCTATCGACAGTTCGCCAGCCGCCAGGAATTGCTCGATGCCGTCCTCGACAGCTGGGAGCATCGCAGCATCGACGAGGTCCTCCAGCGCCTCGACGAAGAAGGCGGCGACGCCAAGAGCAAAGTCCGCAAGGCGGGCAGGCTGACCCTCTCCAAGGAACTACTGCCCATCGATATGGCCGTACGGGAATGGGCCCGCCGCGAACCTGCCGTCGCCGCCCGGCTCGAGCGCGTCGACAACAGCCGGATGGACTATCTCCGTGAGCTCATCGGAACGCTGCACAGCGACCCGCGGGAGGTCGAGGCGCGCAGCATGCTCGCCTTCTCCTTGATGATCGCCGACTATCTCATTGCCGCCGGGCATCGAACGGGCACGCGCACCGAAATCATCCAGAGCGCCTCCCGCCTGATCCTGGGTGACTGAACGCAGTCCCGGATTGGGCTCTGCCGCAACGCCTCCCGTCCCGGAGGCGCAATTCCGGTAGCATGTGGTGACGATTCCGGAGGGGGACATCATGTCGTCGAACAGTCATCAAGAGCAGGTCGATGATCCACGCGCCCGGTGGCGCCGCCTGCCCGCGGAACCCGCCCGCTACGTGGCGGAAACGCCCGTCGAGGGCAATTCGTCGAGTTACACGGTGCCCGCCGTCGACCCGGGCCAGGAGTTCACTCGCCTCTACGGTGGCTAGCGCCTGAGTGCCCTCACCCGTCCGACGCGGGCAATCGCACCTCGTGCGGGGTCTTGTCGATGCGGATGCCGCGCCAGCTCGGATGACGCAAACCGTCCAGGCTGGCCTCGCGGTATTCCACGTCGGCGACGATGGTCGGGTCGACCCAGTGCGCGGTGCGGGCGATCGCGGCCGGAGGGTCGATGTCGAAGGGACTGTCGGGGC
This sequence comes from Nocardia sp. XZ_19_385, assembly GCF_015355755.1. Lineage (NCBI taxonomy): Bacteria > Bacillati > Actinomycetota > Actinomycetes > Mycobacteriales > Nocardiaceae > Nocardia > Nocardia sp. XZ_19_385. The sequence goes on along the minus strand of NZ_JACVEE010000003.1, from coordinate 969,718 downwards.
GGGCGAGACGGTCGAGGTCGGTTTGCAGGGCGCGGCGGGCGGGCAGGGTCCAGCCGGTGCCGACATTGCCGATGTGGACCAGGCGCTCGGCGTCGTCGTAGGCGCCGAGCACCAGGGAGCCGAAGGTGGTGGAGAAGCGTCCGTTGCCGGGCAGCCAGCCGGCGACGACGGCTTCGGTGGTGCGCCGGAACGGGGTCTTGATCCACGCCGGTGAGCGGGTGCCGGGACGGTAGGGCGAGGTGAGCAGTTTGCTGACGATGCCTTCCAGGTGATGTTCGTGGGCCAGGGCCAGCATGGTGTCGACGTCGACGTCGACCCAGTACGGCGAGGTACGCACGCCGGGCCCCTCGAGGTCCAGGGTGGCGAGACGGTCGCGGCGTTCCTGGTACGGCAAGCTCATCAGTGACTCTCCTTCGAGTTCCAGCAAATCGAAAGCGAAGTATTCGACCGGCACCTCGCGCAGCAGCGCCGGCGCGGGTTTGTGCACATGCATCCGGCGTTGCAGCCGCGCGAAGGACGGTGCGCCGGAGGCGGGTTCGGGCGCGGTGATCTCACCGTCGAGTACCCAGCTGCGTCCCGCCGCCAATTCCGTTAACGCACTGGCCAATTCGGGAAACGAGCGGGTGATGTCGCGGCTGTTACGGCTGAAGAACCGGCACGAATCCCCGTCACATCGGACCACGGCCCGGATGCCGTCCCACTTCATCTCGATCGCCCATCGGTCGGGCTGATCGGGCGGCCGTCCTGCGGTCGCCAGCATGGGAGACGGTACCGATGCCACCGCGCCAGCGTATGTTCAGCAAACTTTGATGCGCAGGTGTTTCAGACACGGTTCGGCAACGGTGAGCAGCGATCAGAGCCGGAAGGTGAGCCGAGCGGGGTTGAGATAGTCGACCGGATCGTGCAGCGAACGCAATTCCGGGCGGGAACCCGAGGGGATGCGCGCCAGTTCGGCCTGCAGCGGCGGGTCGTAGGCGGCCGCGCTGGAGGTGATACCGGGCAGCCAGTTGTCGTGATGGGTCGGGACGAACAGCGCCGGGCCCAGCGCCTCGATGTAGGTGCGCGGGTCGCGCAGGCCGTTGGTGAACTGGTTGAAACCCTGAATGGTGCCGACATGCAGGTCGGTGCCGGGAAGACCGGCCAGCACATCGAAAACCTGCGGAGCCTTCTCGGTCAGCGGACCCGCGGAGTCGTGCCAGACCAGCGAGAAACCGGGAACCCGGAACTGATAGAGCAGCACCCCGTTCTCGGCGTCGAGCAAGCGGGGCAGACTTTGCAGCACACCCGCGAGCGACGGCGGATGCTGCACCAGCGCACACAACTCCGGCGCCGGGAACACCGCCGACGCCGGGTCGTCGCGGTCCGGCGCGGTCGGCCCGGAATGAATGTGGCGGACAGCGGTGACCTCCACCGCGCCGACGGTGAAGTCGTGCCGCTGCCCGATCGGGGTGTTCACATCACCGAGGGCCACCGTCGGAAACGTCGGATCCACCACCTGCGCGCGGATCGCGGCGCAATGCTCGGCCGTCCCGTGCACGACCGCCCCGCAGGCCTGCGCGATCCGCCCCGCATCGGCCGCGTGATCGAAATGCCCGTGCCCGATGAAGATCGCCTCGGGACGCAGATCGGCAAGATCCTGCGGAGTCGCCGGCGTATACCCCGAACTGGTCAGCCGCGGCACCCACGCATCGAGCAACAGCACCGAACCCGCGAAAGCCACTGCGTAAGTGGCACATCCGACCCACGACAGCACCACCCGGTCGGCCCGCACCGCCCCGATCTCGGCATCGACATTCTCGGCCCCGAAAAACCGCTGCCGCGCACCCACCGTCCGCGGATCCCCCGGCCCGGCCGAGGCCTGCAACCGGCCCGCCGCCAGCAACACCCCCGCCCCCAACACCCCACCCAACATTGTCCGCCGCCCGATCAACCGCCGAGGATGAAGATTGCACACGCGTGCAGCCCACCACGAATTCCATTCCGCGACAAGGCCCGGACCGCTGCACCGACTACCCCTGCCCGCCGAGCACTCCGGTGCCACCCACGCCCACGATCCACGACAAGAGCCTGCCGAGCCTCACCCCAGCTGCCACCCGGCCGTATTCGGCACTCGACTGTCAGGGTTCGACGCGGCCGAACAGTAAGGCCGCAGCTCTTCCCCAGCCACACCCCTGCGCGCCGCCTGCCGATCACGGCGGTGCCGCCCGCGACCCACTCCCACTTCCGGCGACAAGGGCCGGACCGCCGCAGCCGGCCATCCACGCCGATCCCCCGCAGCACAGCCGCCGACTACCAGCAGCCACAAAAACGCGCCGCGATGGGCTGCTTCGGGTGCGCGGAGACCGAGCCGCGGAACTCCCTCGCCGCGCCGGCCTACGACCGCGATAGCCCTTCTTGCCCGGCCTCGACCGTTCGCGCAATGCACCTCGTCGCCACTAGAACAGCACCGCGAGCCGGTGTCACAGGAGGCGATCCTCAGATCAGCCGCTCATTTCGACACTTTCGGCGAGTTACTCCGAGGAGCGATTCGCGGGCCTGTTTCCCTGGATCAGGGCCGTGATCATCTCGGACACGCGACCGAACGGCGGCAGGCGATGTCGGCGTGGGGCGCGAACCCGATCTGTGCACCCGGCTGTACTGCACCTGCGCCGTTTGAAGGGCGCGGATGCGAAGCCGGTACCGGATGTGAGCGGTGCCTCCGCGGGTTACAGCTGGACGCCGAGGAGGGCGTCGACGGCGGTGCTGATCAGGGCCGGGGCGTCCTGGTCGGGGCCGCCGTAGGACAGTGCTTGTTCGGCCCAGTTGTCTACTGCGGCCAAGGCTTTGGGGGTGTCGAGGTCGTCGGCGAGGTGCTGGCGCAGGCGGGCGACGGTGTCGGTGGCCGCGGGGCCGGTGGGCAGGGCGGCGGCGCGGCGCCACAGGTCGAGTCGGCGTTCGGCGTCGGCGAGGACCTCGCCGGTCCACATGCGGTCGGCGCGGTAGTGACCGGCGAGCAGGCCCAGGCGGATGGCGGCGGGGTCGGTGCCGGCGCGGCGCAGCTCGGAGACCAGGACCAGGTTGCCCTTGGACTTCGACATCTTCTCCCCGTCCAGGCCGATCAGTCCGGCGTGGACGTAGTGGCGGGCGAAGCGGCGGGTGTCGCCGAGGGCTTCGACGTGCGCGGCGGAGTATTCGTGGTGCGGGTAGATCAGGTCGCTGCCGCCGCCCTGGACGTCGAATTCGGGGCCGAGGCGGTTCAGGGCGATCGCGGCACACTCGATGTGCCAGCCGGGACGTCCGGCGCCGAAGGGGGCGGGCCAGGACGGCTCGTCCGGGCGGGCGGCACGCCACAGCAGGGCGTCGATGGTGTCGCGTTTGCCGGGGCGGTCGGGGTCGCCGCCGCGTTCGGCGAAGAAACGCTCCATGGTGGCGCGGTCGTAGCCGGATTCGTAGCCGAACTGCTCGGTGGCGTCGGCGCGGAAGTAGATGTCGGGGTACTCGGCGTCCTCGACGGTGTAGGCGGCGCCGGCGGCGAGCAGCTTCTCCACCAGCTCCACCACCTCGTCGACCGATTCGATGGCGCCGATGTAGTCGCGCGGCGGGACGATGCGCAGCGCGGTCATGTCCTCCCGGAACAGGTTGATCTCCCGGGTCCCCAGGTCGCGCCAGTCGATGCCGTCGCGGGCGGCGCGCTCGAACAGCGGATCGTCGACGTCGGTGACGTTCTGCACATAGTTCACGTCGTGACCGGCGTCGCGCCACAACCGGTTGACCAGGTCGAAGGTCAGATAGGTCGCGGCGTGCCCGAGGTGGGTGGCGTCATAGGGGGTGATGCCGCAGACGTACATGGTGGCCGTGGGCCCGGGGGTGACCGGCCGCACCTGCCGGTCGGCGGTGTCGAACAACCGCAACGGCGGCCCTGCTCCGGGGACGGTGGGTAGGGCGGTATCGGACCAGGACTGCATGATTCGAGGGTAAAGGTGTGGTCGAGTCCCCTGCGTTCGGGGCTCGCCGAGCGAGTCTCCCCCGGGCCGCCGACCCCGCCGTCGAGCTGCGCATATCGGGCTCTGAGGGAATGTCAATGGTTTCGCTCAGGCGGAATCCAAGGACGCCGAAACCGGCGCATGACAGGGATCACGTTCGAATCGAGCACCGGGCCAGTGAGCTGATGACCAGGGCAGCTCCGCGCTCAGCAGATCTCCCACACGACGAGAACCGGCGAGCATCGAGGACTGGCGAGCATGCCTGATAACGCCGAGCACCCGGTTCAGATGTACTGCGCTAGGTCCCCGGGCGTGCATTCTGCCCGACTTCTGGTCTCCGCGCAGTGCGGGCGCCGAGAAGCGTTCGACAACATAGCTCGAACAGCGCGACAGTCACCGACCTGACCCCAGCGCGGCGATCGCTAGCGTAGGAGCCCCGTGGCGATCGCTAGCGCGGGAGCACCGAGGTGGCGGCGCCGCCGTACACGAATTCCGACTCGTCACATTCGGCGATGAAGTCAGCGGGGAAGCCGCGGGCGAAGGGAGCCGCCGATTCCAGGTCGGTGATCGCTTCGGCGGGCAGCTCGAGGTCGAGCGCGCCGAGATTTTCCTGGAGTTGAGCGACGGTGCGCGGGCCGATGATCGGCAGCACCGCGGTCGAGCGGTGCCGGATCCAGGCGAGAGCGACCTGGGCCGGGGTGGCACCCAGCTCGGCGGCGACCTTGGCGACAGCCGCGGCGGCCGCACGTTCGGTTTCGGTGAGCTCGGCCGGATCCACGCGCTGGCTCGACGCGCTCACGGTGAGCTTGCCGGCGGCCAAAGGCGCCCAGGCGGTGACGCTGAGACCCAACGCTTCCGCCATGGGCAGCAGTTCGCGTTCGATGTCGCGGGAGAGCAGGTTGTAGGGCACCTGCAACCCGGAAAACGGTGTCCACCCACGCCATTCGGCCAGGGTGTTGGCGCGCGCGACCACCCAGGAAGGGGCGTCGGAAACACCCAGATACAGGACCTTGCCGGAGCGGACCGCATCGTCGAGGGCGCGCATCGTCTCCTCCAGCGGAGTGTGCCGGTCCCACACGTGCACCCAGTAGATGTCGAGATAGTCGGTGCGCAACCGCCGCAAACTCTGCTCCAGCGACAACGTCAGGTTCTTACGGTGATTACCCGCCGCATTCGGATCCGCCGCATCCCGGGTCAGCGTGTATTTACTGCCGAGCACGAACCGATCCCGGCCCTCGATGACCGCACCGAGCACCTCCTCACTGGTGCCATACGCCGATGCGGTGTCGAGCACATTCCCGCCCGCGTCGGCATAGGCCTCGAGCAGCGCCCGCGCCTGGGCGGGATCACGAAAACCCATGGTGCCCAAGATGATTTCCGAGATCCGTAATCCGGTGGAGCCGAAGAGTCGATAGCGCATACGCCTAGTTTGCTGCAGCCCGCGCCCCCGTAGGGAGACCCTGTCAGGGCCACCATAGGAGTAACAGTCATCCCCGGACACCCGTGTTCGGTCTTATGGCGCCGATGAGCCGATGGCGGACGCCGCGTCGAGCAGGTCCCAGCCGTTTCGGCGGCCGACAGTGCGTGCCTCGAACATCCAGCCCGCATCGACCGCGGCGTTGATGAACGCGCGGACGACACCCGGTTTGTTCAGATTCAGCGATCGGTCGCCCACCCAGATGACACCGGCTGCGGACACCCCGCCGTCGGGGATGTGGCGCTCCCCGTCAAGGCGGACGACCAGTGTCAGCCCGCCACCGACCCGAGTCGGCGCAGCCGCAGAACTTCCTCGCAGCCGTCTACATGCTGGTGGTAGGTCTTCCAGAGGTACCGCGCCGCACTCACCGCGAGCACCCGACGGCGTTGTTCTTTCGTCATCGCGCGCTACCAGTGGGCGCTTCGGTGACGGCCTGCGAGCGTTCGAGACGGAAGAACCGGCTGCGCCGCACGCTGCCGTCGCGGCGGACGAGATCGTCTTGGCGGACACCGAGATCGGTCACGCCGAGCTTACGGATCGCGGCGGCCGAACGACCATTGCGTTCGTCGGTCCGGAACTGGATCCACGCCACTTCCCGAGCGAAGAGCGCCGGTATCAGCAACTGCTTCACCCGCGAATTGATGCCCGTCCCCCACACCGCCGGATCGAACATCGTCGCACCGATCTCCACGCCTACCGGTTCGGACGGGTCGAAGCTGATCGCGGTTGTCCCCACGATCGTCTCATGGTGGCGCACAGTGAATCTCAGCCGCTGCGAGGCGGCTTGCATCATCGAGTCGAGTGCGGCGGCGTCGAGCGGAACCGCGCGCGGAATGTGTTCCCATACCCGCTCATCGCGCAGCGCCTCGAACAAGCCCTCGGCGTCGGCGGAGCCGTACTCCCGCAGGGACAGAGCACCGTCGACGAGGTCGGCGGGAGGTAGGCGAACCGGCCAGATCACATTCGACATCGTCGCAGACAGGCACCGGTCGGTGCCGGTGCAACCGGCAGCGGAGCGCCCAAAGCGGTCCTCGTAGGCGGCGGGCACCGTTCAGCAGCAGGATCCGCGCTCGGCAGCAGGATGCTGAACGCCGCTTCGAACGCTCAGCGGTTCGTGTCGCCCAGCCCGACAGAGCATTTCCGGAGCCCAGCCCGCCACCGTTGGAGACCGCCGCCGCCAGCGCCGCACCGGCCGTTCCACCCATGGGCGCCAGCACGATCGGATGCCGCACCCCGAACCAGCGGTCGCCAACACCGCGCTCGCCCTCATGGCAGGCGTTCACCGGTCCACCCGGGTGATTAGGCTCGAAGCCATGTCGCGCGCACTGACCGATCTCCCCTTCGCCCGCCGCTTGACGCCCTTCGACGGCGAGCTGGAGTCCGATCAGGAATACGACAACGCGCATGTGGCCGACCAGCAGCTCGAGGAGCCCGATTGCCGGGGTTCGCGATTCATCGAATCCGCGTTGACGGAGCTGACCGTGCTGCGGGGCAGCCTGCGTTTCACCCGCTTCGCCGATGTGTGGATGCGCGGGGTCCGCCTGGTCGGCACCAATCTCGGCCAATCCGATTGGCAGGACGCGGAACTGGTCGATTCCGCGTGGTCGGGGGTCGAGATCGTCAGCGCCGGGCTGCGGCGGATCCGTTTCGAGGGCTGCAAGTTCGAGTCGGTCAACTTCCGCAACTCGAACCTGCGCGAAGTCGAGTTCGTCGACTGCGTCCTGCGCGATGTCGACTTCGCCGAGGCGGCGCTGCGCCAGATCACCTTTCCCGGCTCGACCCTGATGCGTATCGCCCTGGACCGGGCCCGGCTGCAGGATGTGGACCTGCGCGGCGCCCGGTCCATCGACATCGCCAGCGGCCTGGACGCCCTGCGCGGCGCCACCATCAACTACGGGCAGCTGATGGATCTCGCTCCGGCGTTCGCGCAGGCCGCGGGCATCATCGTGCGCGAGGACTAGCGCACCGGATAGTTCCGGTCCAGCCATTGCTCGAAGGTCGGTCCGGCGATGACCGCACCGTCCCCGGCCAGCAGCGCACCGCCGGCCTGCGCCTGATGGTTGGGATCGGCGGTGTCGAGGATCTCCTGGACGTGCAGCGGAGTGCCGCGCCGCGCAGCCAGTTTCGCGGTGGCGACCGCGAGGTCGAGCTGCTCGGGTCCGGCGATGTCGAGCCGGTCGGGGGCGTCCTCGGCCACAGCCAGTTCGGCGAGCTGTTCGGCGACGGTGCGCGCCGCGACCAACTGGGTCCGCGTCTGCGGGACATAGGCGGTGTCACCCTGGGTCGTCCAGTCCAGCATCATCTCGGTGAACTCGTGGAACTGCGCGGCCCGCAGAATCCGCACCGGCACCGGACCTTCCAGGTAGGCCTGCTCCTGGGCCAGTTTCCCGGCGTAATGCCCGGCCGTGAACGCGTCGATGCCGATGATCGACACGACCACGATCCGCCGCACACCCGCGTCCACCGACTCCTGCTGGATGTTGCGGGCGATGGTGCGGAAGTAGTCGCGCACCGCGGCGGTCTCGGTGGTGGCGGTGTTGGCCGCGTCGACGACCACCTCGACCCCGTCCAGCGCCTGCCCCAGACCGACACCGCTGTACACATCGACTCCGGCCGAGCGGGTGATCGCCACGACCTCGTGACCCTGGTTCTTCAGCACGTCGGCGACCTCGCGGCCGATCCGCCCGCTCGCTCCGACTACCGCGATCCGCATTATCAGCCTCCTATGAGTTTCGGTCTGTCGAGGAGTAGACGACGCAACCGCGGCCAGTGTGACATCACTCGGCAGCGCGACCGTCTGATCCCGCGTCCGGCACAGTGGCTCTCATGCGTATCGCGGTATATCTGGCCCATCCCGGCCCCGGCAGTTTCAACAGGGCCCTCTTCGACGCGGTGATCGACGAATTGCGGGGAATGGCAGTCGATGTCATCGCGCACGACCTGTACGCCGAAGGTTTCGACCCGATGCTGGCCCCCGCCGAAACCGGGACCGTCGCGGGGGTAGCGGCCACCGATGAACTCGTCCGCCGCTACCAGGACGAACTTCCCGCACTCGACGCCCTGGTGTTCATCCATCCGAACTGGTGGGGCATGCCGCCCGCGATCCTGACCGGCTGGATCCAACGAGTCCTCACCCCCGCCGTCGCCTACAAACTCGACGAGGCGGGAGGCGAACCCGTCGGGCTGCTGCGCGCCGGACGCGCCCTGATCCTCAACACCTCCGACACCCCCGCCGACCGGGAACACGACGTCTTCGGTGACCCCCTGCAACAGATCTGGGCCGCCTGCGTCCTGCCCTACATCGGCGTCGAGGACATCCGCCGCACCGTCTTCCGCACGGTCACCGACTCCACCGCCGAAACCCGCACCACCTGGCTCCGCGAAGCCCGCCACCTCGCCGCCGCCCTCGCCGCGGACGCCTGAATCAACCGCTGCGGATGGCACTATCGGCGAGTATGCAAGCACTGCAAGTCATTCCAGAAGGGTGGAGCCTGTGTCGACTACCGCCGACCTGTTTCTGTATGACCAGTCCGGTCACCGCTACGAGATCACCGACCCGCGCTGGCGCGGCGCGGACGGCACCCCGCTGGCGCTGAGCGCGATGCCCGGTATCGCTGCCGAGCAGATCGTCACCTCGGAACGGTCGCTGTGGCGCTATCAGGCGGCGATCCCAGTCGACCCGCGATACCGGGTCAGCCTCGGCGAGGGCTGCACCCCGATGATTCCGCTGCAGTGGGACGGCCGGCGGGTGCATTTCAAACTCGAATGGTTCAACCCCACCTCGAGTTTCAAGGACCGCGGGGTGTCGGTGATGGTCTCGCACCTGCTCAGCCAAGGCGTCGAGTACGTCCTCGAGGACAGCTCCGGCAACGGCGGCTCCTCGGTCGCCGCCTACAGTGCCGCCGCAGGGATCCGAGCCAAGATCATCGTGCCCGAGCTGACCTCGGCGGCGAAAATTCTGCAGGCCCGGGCGTACGGCGCGCAGATCGAGCTGGTCGGGGGCACCCGCGAGCAGGTGTCACAGGAGGCGATCCGCCAGTCCGAACACATCCGGTATGCCAGCCACAACTGGCATCCGTTCTTCTTGCAGGGCACCAAGACCGTGGCCTACGAGATGTGGGAAGACCTCGGGTTCCGCGCTCCCGACAATGTGGTTCTCGTCGCCGGCGCCGGAAGCAACGTCCTGGGCTGCGACATCGCCTTCAGCGAACTGCTCGCCGCCGGCCGGATCCCGCACCTGCCGCGGCTGCTGGTCGGGCAACCCGAGCACTGGTCCGCCATCGCCGACACGGTCAACGGTCTCGACCCGGACGCCCGCGGACCGCGCGTGCCCACGATCGCCGAGGGCGCCTCGATCGCCCACCCGCCCCGCCTGTCCGAGGCTGTCGCGGCGATACGCCGCTCCGGCGGCGCCGCCGTCGCCGTCCCCGAGCCCGCGATCCGGGCAGCGGTCCGCAAACTCGCCTCCCGCGGCCTTTACGCCGAACCCACCAGCTGCGTCGCCGTCGCCGCACTGGACCACTTCCTCACCGAGGGCATCATCGGTGCCGCCGAAACCACCGTCGTCGTCCTCACCGGCGCCGGAGTCAAGTCCTCGGAGACGATGGCCGACGTCTTCGGCCCCGAATATTCGCTGGGATCGGCCGGATAACCATGCAACCCTGAACCGCATGACCATCGAGCGGGATCGGCGGCGGACCTTCCCGCTCCTCCAACGCGTCACCGACGCACACACATCCGAGGTCGAACGAGACAAAGCTTTCGACGAGCTAGGGCGGTTGGACGACTACCGATCCATCGAACCGCTGACCGCGATGATGCTCGACACCACACTCCCCGAGGAGGTGCGCCGGCGTGCCGCGGAGGTGGTCGCCGACGTCGACGACACCTCCACCGGCGAAATCCGTCGAGCATGGTGGGCCACCGGCGATCCCCTCGTGATGCGCCGCGCCCTCCGATCGATGCGGCGATCTGAGGCCGACATCGTGGTGCCCATCGCCGCCGACAACGACCATCCACTGCAAATAGACGCCCTGGCCGCCATGGAAATCGGGTTCGGCGAGGCCGAATTCGTGCCAGTGCTGGTTCGAGCCCTGCACCACCACGACGCGAAGGTGCGCAAGACCGCGGCGTTCGTGCTGCTGTGGGAGGAACCGGTCGCCGCCGAAGTGGGACTGCTCGACGCGGCGCACGAGGAGTCGATCGAGGTCGCCGAGGAAGCGATGAACACCCTGCACTACTACCCTAGCCAGCGGGTACTACGAGCCATGTCCGACCTGCGCAACAGCTTCAACGCACGGATACGGACCGCGGCGGCACTGTGTTTCGACGACATCGCCTCGGGTTTCGAGGACTTCGCCAGCAGCGGCGACCCGAAGGCCGTTGCGCGGCTTCGTGACTGGATGCGCCCGGTCGCCGACCTCGTACAGTGGACCGACCGCGCCCCACAGGAACCAGGCCGACCCCGCCTCGAGACACCCCGCCCGGCCATCCCCGAGGACGACCTGCTGGACCTGATCGATGCCTCCGACGCCGCGGCCGTCGAAACAGGCCTGCGCGGCAACTATTGGGCCGCCTACGATCGACCGGCTCGCACGCGACTGACCCCGCACCTGGCCACCCATCCCGACCCGCTGGTCCGCGAGATCGCCTGCACGGCGTTCACCGCCTGGGCGAAAACCGATGAGCTGCTGGAACTTACCCGCGACCGCCACCGGATGGTCCGCAAGTCGGCCATGTACTCCCTGTCCCTGGTGCCCGCCGACCCAGCCGTCGCCGACTACGCCTGGCAGCACCTGCCCGGCCTGACCGGCACCATGGCCAATGAAGCGCTGTGCACCTATCTCGTACACGCCCCGGTCGGCCAACCCCCGGCCCGGCTTCGCGAACTGGCCCACTCGGACCCCCGCGAAGCGCTGCGCCACACCGCCATCCACCAACTCGCCAAGCTGGAAGCGACCGAGAAGATCCGCAGCCTCCTCCCACTCCTGCAAGAGCCGCCCGGAGTCACCTGGGCGGTCCACCTGGCGCTACTGCGTGCGATCGACGAACTCGACCTGCCCACGCCCCCGCTGCACCACCTCACCGAAGTCGACAACCTCCACCTCCAGTCCGCCCTCGCCGATCTCCACGCCCGAGGCTGAACCCCGGGCGCGCTCTAAACACCGGGCTCAGCGGCGGCGCAGCAGATCCCCGCGGCCGATCTCCACGCCCGAGGCTAGAAACCAGGGCGCGCTCTGAACACCGGGCTCTGCGGCGGCGCAGCAGAACCCTGCGGCCGATCTGCTCTCCCGAGGCTGAGACCAGGGTGCGCTCCAAACGCCGGGCTCAGCGGCAGCGCAGCAGAACCCCGCGGCCGATCTCCTCACCCGAGGCTGACCAGGCGCTCTAAACACCGGGCTCAGCGGCGGCGCAGCAGAACCCTGCGGCCGATCTCCACGCCCGAGGCTGAGACCAGGGTGCGCTCCAAACGCCGGGCTCAGCGGCAGCGCAGCAGAACCCCGCGGATGAAGGCGGCTTGGCCGGAGTGCTGGATGTCGTCGTCGATGACGCTGATCAGTCGGACGCCGAGGGTGACCGGTGGGTTCCAGCGGGTGTCGACGATGCGGGGCAGGTCGGTGTCGGTGAGGCCGCCGATGTAGTCGAGGGTTTGGGCGTGGACGGCGTCGTAGTAGCCCAGGAGCAGCTCCGCGGTGATTCCGTTGAGTCCGTCGACGTCGGCGCTGTCGTGTCCGTAACCGGTCGCGGCCTCGTCGAAGGGCAGGTCGAAGCGTTTCGCCCAGCCGGACGCGGTCCACACCTGTTGCAGGCCCGCCACATCGGCGACGTGGTCGTCTTGGACGCGGGTCAGGTGCCACAGCAGCCAGGCGATGGAGTTGGCGCCGGGTTCCAGGCGAGTGGACAGTTCGTCGGTGGTGAGGTCGGCGACCGCACCGTGCACGTTCTCCTGCACCCGTCCGAACGCATCGGTCAGCAAATCAGCACTGGTCATGTGCTGATCCAACTCGATGCGAGGCAGGTTATTCCCGCATTTACCAGAACTCTGCGACCCGAACGGCTGGCGGCTACTGGAGGGCGACGGTGCTCGCAGCCCGCGTCGGCTGAGCAGGTCGCCGACCGAACAAGGTTCCGCCCTCGAGTTCATCGCAAAGGGGAATTAGGTATGCAGAGCGTGCAATTCTCGCGATGTCCAGGCGATTTCAGCCGGGTCGGCGCGGAAATTGCACGCTCTGCATACTTCTCAGCGCAGGTGCGAGGCCCCGTTGACGTCCAGCACTGCCCCGGAGGTCCAGGTGGCCGCGGGTGAGGCGAGATACAGCACCGCTGAGGCGATTTCCTCCGGAGCGCCGACCCGGCCGAAGGGGCTCTGGGCTTTGACCACCTCGGTCACCCGGTCCGCGACACGCTCGGTGGCCACGAATCCCGGTGCCACCGAAGCGACGGCGATCCCGTGCGGGGCGAGCGACACCGCGAGTGATTGACCGAGCGCATGGACCGCCGCTTTGGTCGCACCATAGGCCGGATGGTCGGGCTCGCCGCGGAACGCTCCACGCGAGCCGATGTTCACGATGCGCCCGGCGATACCGTGCTCGATCATGTGGCGGGCCACCCCGTAGCTGACGTTGGCGGTCCCGAGCAGATTGACATTCACCGTCTGCTGCCAAACCTGTTGCCAGTCCGCATAAGACGTCTCGGCCAGCGGATGCGGCAGATTCACCGCCGCATTATTGACCAGCACCTGCACTCGGCCAACGGCCTCGATCGCCGTGTCCACCACCGCGGCAGCACCCTCCGGAGAACCCACATCCCCACCGACGAGCGCGTGCCCCTCGCCCGGCAAAGCAGCGAGGGTCTTCTCCGCCTCCTCGCGCCGCGAAGCGTAATGCACCACCACTCGGTCCCCCGCTTCAGCGAACGCCGTCGCGATCGCCCGCCCGATCCCCCTGGAAGCCCCTGTCACCAAAACACCACGACTCATCACCCCACCCTGCCACGCCCGCTTCCGATGCCGAGACCTCAGTCGATCCAATAGCGCCGTTTCGGTGGCCGCCCCGGGCCAATCGATTCGACGTTCTCCAAACGCCCACCGCAGGATTCGATCACCTTGGCCGAGGCGGTGTTGCAGGTCACCAGGACCGAATCGATGCCGAGGGCGCGGGCCAGCACCAGGCTCTGCGCAGGATCGTCCTCGCATGGCCCCGGCGTCGAAACCTCGGCAGCACGCAGTAGCCGATATGCCCGCCCTCACGCAGCAGATTGTCGTCGAGCTGGTGCCGGATCGAGCTGCGCCCGACGATCCGGCCACCCACCAAGGTAGGTTGCCGGTACCTGGCCAGGCGGCACGGCACGCTCGAAGCGAGCAGCGCCAGGTATTTTGGCCAGCGTAGGTCCGGGCTGAACGCCCAGCCGAACCCGAATCCCTCGTCCGACATCACCTCGTGCGGCACGGAACTCCCGCTCGGCGGCGATCCGGACCGGTCGCAAACGCAGTTCCACCGTTGAACCCTCCCCGTGATCGTCGGCCGAATCCTCCGGCGTTGGCAAGTTGCATGACCCGGCGCCCCCGCTGCTGACATATAGCCCAGTGACCTGGACCACCGTGCGTGGCAACGTGCACGGAGTGAAACATACGGTGCTGCATGTAATTCGGTGCGGGTTGGTGGCGACGGTGGTCGCGGGTGGGTTGTTCGCGCCGGGCACGGCCGGGGCGCAGGACCTCCCGCCGGTGTCGGTGGCGGCTGATCGGCAGGAGCAGCCGATCGCGGTGCGGGACGGGATCGCGGTGTCGTATGTGAGTTTCCGGTTGCCGCTGCCCGCCAATGCTCCGGCCCATCCGGACAACTGTGACCGGACCGGGTTCCTGCGCTACCGGCCCGCCGACGGTCCGGTGCACTCCGCCGACGCCGACGCGATCGTGGTGCAGCAGCAGGGTCTCAACGGCGGCGCGGTGAATTCCGATGGCGTCGCGGCCAATACGGTGCGCTCGGCCAAGACCCTGGATCGCGATGTCGAGTTCTGGGCGATGGCGCGGCGCAGCGCCTGCCTGGACGAGATGTTCGGTTTCGACGCCGCGCTGGCGAGCGGGAACTATCTGGACGCCGTCGACTACTACTTCAACGGCAAATCGATCGACGGCCACGTCTTTCCGGGCTTCAAGGCCTCCCACGATCTGCCGATCCTGGATGTGATGGGCCTGGAGCGGGTGATCCGCGACCAGTACGAGATCATGGTGCACGAGGTGCCCGATCAGGCGCAGCGCCAGCGCAAGTTCGTCTGCACCGGAATCTCCATGGGCGGCATGGTGACCGGCCTGTTCTCGGACTGGGATTTCGACGGCAACCCCGCCACCCGGGCCGACGCGGGTTTCAACCAGTGCGCCGCGTTCGCCGCGCAGGACACCATGGTGTCCTCGGATCCGGCGGCCATCCAGAACACCCCGTTCTTCCATGACGTCATGAACGCGATCATCAGCCCGACCAACACGGTGTTGAAGGCGGGCTTCGACTCCGGCGCCCTGCCGTTGCGCACCTTCGGGCCGTCCCCGATCACCGGCACCAAGGCGTTCATGCTCTACCGGCTGGCGGGCTTGGCCGCGCATCTGGCCCCGGACCAGGAGAGCCAGTTGCTGGCGCACCTGCCCCGGGACCCGGAAATCGAAGCGACACTGGCGTTCATGTTCGGGCAGAGCTGGGCGGCGATCGGCAGCGGCGGCGCCAACGGCGAAGGCACGATCCGCGATTACCGCTTCACCAACGCGGCACTGCTGGGCACCTTCATCGACAACAACTCCGGCAACTTCGCCCTGCTGCAACAGGGTGTGGGCGCGCTGGCCGGTGGACCGGTGGCCGAGAAGACCTTCCCGAATCCCGCGCTGGCCACCCAGATCCCGGTGCTCGGCAACTATTTGCGGATGAGCGCGGGCCCGCAGGTGCGCGTCGCCCCGACCGACCGCACCGTGCTCTACACCTGGCGCAACTACAACGATGTGGTGGGCGTGCCGTGGACCGCGCCCAACCGGGAGACCGCCGATATCCACGAGGTCGCCCGCCAACTGGGCACCGGCGCGCCGACCGCCTACTGGGAGACCTACTTCCCGCTGCGCGTGGTCGTCGACATCGCCGCCGGTCTGGCCGGCGCCCGCACCGGCGACATGGTGAACCTGCGCTACGCCAACATGTCTCGCACCAAGCCGAATTTCGTCGCCTACGCCGGGGACAGCGTCGTGCAGTACGGGGTCGGCACCTGGATCCCGGCCCCGCCGACCGCGCAGGTCGAGCAGTTGCCGGGCTACACCCACATCGACACCATCGGCGCGGCCGCGGTGCAGAACAACGGCAAGCCCGATTACAGCGGTCAGCTGCTGGCGGAGTTCATTCGCGGGCTGACGTAACCGATTGCCGGGTAACGGCTTCCGCTTACCCGGATAATCATCGGCACCGGCCGGTGGCACGCAGGGGGTGCCGCCGGCCGGTTCTTTGTTGCCCGAATCACCTGGACGTGAGCAAACTCGCGGATACAATCAGACAAATCGGACACCTGGGGGCGGGGCGGTTCCTCAGGGCAGGCTAACCTGGTGAGGTGAACGTTGAGGTGACCCCCCTGCCCGGCATCGGTGTACGCAAGGAGTTCTCGGTCGCGCGCGGTCGCCGCCGGATCGGCATCATCGATCACAAAGACGGATCGATAGACCTCATACTCTCCAAGTCCGACAATCCCGATGTCACCGAACAGATTCCGCTCTCCGCGCACGAAGCCGCGGTGCTGGCAAACCTGCTCGGCGCCCCGCAACTAGTGGCGCAACTGCGCGAGGAACACCGCGAGTTCGACGGCGTCACCACCCGGCAACTGCAGATCCGCAAGGGCTCGCCCTTCGACGGCCGCCCGCTGCGCGACACCGAAATGCGCACCCGCACCAAGACCTCCATCGTCGCGGTGATGCGCGCGGGCAACCCGATCCCGTCTCCGGGCCCGGAGTTCTTGTTCACCGCCGGTGATCTACTCATCGTTGTCGGCACGACCCAGGGTCTGGACGCCGCGGCGGCCATCCTGACCGACGGCTGATCGATGGTCGCACACAACACCGCCCTTGCTTTGATCCAGCTGGGCGCGGTGATCTTCGGCCTGGGACTGCTCGGCCGAGTCGCCGCCCGCATCGGCATGTCCCCGATCCCGCTCTATCTCATCGGCGGCCTCATCTTCGGCACCGGCGGCTTGATCGAACTCCAAGCCGCCGACGACTTCATCCACCTGGCCAGCGAAATCGGCGTCGTGCTGCTTCTGCTGCTGCTCGGATTGGAATACAGCGCCAGCGAACTCGTCACCGGAATGCGCCGCTCCTGGGCGGCGGGCCTGGTCGATGTGGTGCTCAACGCCACGCCCGGCGTGGTCGTGGCACTGGTGCTCGGGTGGGGACTGGCCGGCGCGATCGCGATGGCCGGCGTCACCTACATCTCCTCCTCCGGGATCATCGCGAAAGTGCTCAACGATCTGGGCCGCCTCGGCAACCGCGAAACCCCGACCGTGCTGTCGATCCTGGTGTTCGAAGACCTGGTGATGGCCGGCTATCTGCCGGTGCTCACCGCGGTCCTGGCCGGGGCCGGGTTCATGGCCGGCATGAAAACCCTGGGTATCGCGCTGCTCGCGATCACCGTGGTGCTGGTCATCGCGCTGCGCTACGGCCGCTACGTGTCGATGATCGTCGACAGCGAGGACCGCGAGATCTTCCTGCTCAAGCTGCTCGGCTCGGCACTGCTGGTGGCCGGGGTCGCCTCGGCGGTGCAGGTCTCGGCCGCGGTCGGGGCGTTCCTGCTGGGTATCGCGATCTCGGATTCGACCGCGCACGCGGCCACCAAAATCCTGGAACCGCTGCGGGATCTGTTCGCGGCGCTGTTCTTCGTGCTGTTCGGGTTGAGTACCGATCCGTCGAGTATTCCGCCGGTGCTGGGGTGGGCGCTGCTGCTGGCGGTGGTCACCATCGCGACTAAGATCGGCACCGGCTGGTGGGCCGCCAAACGCGCGGGGGCCTCCCGGTATGGGCGGGCCCGGGCGGGAACAGCACTGGTCGCGCACGGCGAGTTCTCGATCGTCATCGCCGGGCTCGCGGTCGCCTACGGTGCGGTACCGGACGAATTTGCCGCGATGGCGACGACCTATGTGCTGTTGATGGCGATCGCCGGACCGGTCGCGGCCCGCGTGGTCGAACCGCTGCTGGTGTGGTGGGACCGCAAGCGCGTACCCGCCGGATAGGTATGCAGACCGTGCAAAATCGGGCGGATCGGGCCGAAATCGGCCGGATCCGCCCGGAAATTGCACGATCAGCGTACTTTTCGCCACGGCGGCAGCGAGAGATAGGTCGCCGCGCGTAGCGCCCATTCGACTGGACCGTACGGGTGGTGGCGCAACCACCAGCTGCTCAGCACCAGTTGGGCGGCGAAGGTGAGCAGCGCCAGGCCGACGACCCCGGCGGGCGGCACCTTGTCGGCGAGCGCGAACCCGTACCCGGTGTAGAGCACCATCACCACCACCGACTGCACGATGTAGTTCGAGGCCGCCATCCGCCCAGCTGGCGCCAGCCACGCCGCGAACCGGGCGGTACGCAACGATCGGGCCGCCACCAGCACGGCGGCGATATAGGCGAACGTCATCAGCGGAGCCACCAGCATCTGGAGCCCACCCCACCAGCTCGGCGGCTCGAACCAGTTCATCGCACCGGCGAAGGTCACCGCCGACACCGGCAGTCCGAGCCCGAACCCGGCCACCAGCACGCGCGGTGTCCAGCGCCGCACTGTCTGCGGATCCTCGAACAGCCCGCGTTTACCCGCCGCCATCCCGAACAGGAACATCGCCAGACTGGTCACGCCCTGACCGAGCCAGATGACCAGCAGGAACCCGGGAAACAGGGAGGTCTGCACATCGAAGGTGTCGGCGGGACTGCCCACATAGTCGGCGTGCAATCCGGGCAGGTCGATGAACATCGCCAGCGCCGTGTACATGTCGCTGCCATCACCGCCGGGCAGGAACATCAGCGCCGTCCACGTGACGTACAGGACGACACCGGTGATCACCGCGGTGCGCGGGCGCAGCTTGCGCAACGCGATCAGGATCAGGCACAAGAACGCGTAGAGCGTGAGGATGTCGCCGATCCACAGCAGGTAGACGTGCGCCAACCCGATCGCCATCAGCGCCGCGCATCGGCGCAGCAGCCGCGCCTTCTCCGAGACTCCCGCACGCTGGGCCGCCGCGATCTGCAAGGTGAACGAATAGCCGAACAGGAACGCGAACAGCAGATAGAACCGCCCCTCGAACAGCGCCGCGATGACGGCGTGCACGAAATGATCGGCGGGACCGTCGTATTGGCGTTGCAGATGTTCCCGGGTGCCGTTGAAGCTGAACAGCGTCGTCGCGACAATGACATTGGTGACGAGGATGCCGAAGAGCGCGAACCCGCGCAGAATATCGATCTCGGCGATCCGCCGCCCGGATCTGGTTGCGGGGGCGCTGGATTCGATCGTGCCGGACATACTCAGACGGTAGGGGGACCCGCCCCGAGCACGCGTCCCTCCCCGGGGTGATATCCCCGCAAGCCGGGCCGGGGTTCTGCACCCCTCGACGCGACCTGCGGGGTATTGACGTTCATCCCAGGTCGGCGACTTCCAGATAGATCTGCCGCTGCACCGCCAGTTCGGCGAGGAAGCCGAGTCCATCCTCGGTGGAGCGGAACGCCGCCACCGCGATCTCCCCCGCCCGCAACCGCTGACCGGTGAACTCGCGCTGACCCAGGATGATCGACTGCGCCGCACCGAATCCGAGCTGGTCGACGTCGGTGGTGCGGTCCGGATCGTGCTCGCCGAGCATGTCGGTCACCGTGCCCGGGATCAGCCGGATCGCCACGACCTGGTCGAAACTGGGCCGCCGGCAGATCCGGTGCGCCAGATACAGCCGCCCCGGCCGGCCGAAACACAGATGGGTGAGCCGTTCGTGCGCGCGCCGCGCACCCTGGCCGAGCTCCTCGAAGTACACCACCTGACGGATCTCGGCCGCCACGTCACCGACGACCGCCTCTCCGCCTCGGTGCACGTGGCCACGGAACAGCGTGCCCCGCAACGTCTCTCGTGGACGCTCCCGTCGCGGATCCAGCTCGCTCATCGCGAACGCGTCGGGCACGAAGGTGTGCAACCCGTCATAGCCGGTCCGCCGGTCGGCGCCGAGCGCGCGTTTGCCGCGTTCGTCGAGCTCGATGGAGAGGATCACCTGGAAATTGTGCGGCGCCGAGAACTTCGGCAGATTCGAGAAATAACAGTCGACTCCGGTACCGAACACCAGCATGGCGTGGGTGCCGATCGTGCTCGACGGGCCGCACGTCCGCTCGGGTGCCTGGGTGTGAATCCCGTTCATGCGGAGGCTCCTTCCTGTCCAGCCCCTACCCACGAACCGTGTCACGAAATCGGGTCGAAACCGCGAGTGCCCGGCTACTCGAATCGGACATCATGGGGTACTCGGCAGAACCATTCAGGATCCATCGATACTGCTCAGCGGGCAAGACCCCACCACTGATGGGGTGGGTCGACCGGTAGGTCAGTTGTAGGACTTGGCGACCGCGTCCAGCAGATGCTCGAGGGTGTCATAGGTCGGGGTGTCGACCACATCGATCAGATCTGTCTGCACCGGCACCCGATGCTCGGCGGTGACCTTCGCGAACTGCGCGGCATCGCCGGTGCGGAACCCGTGCTCGGCGGCCAGGCGCTGCAGTTCGGGGTCGCTGGAGAGCAGCCGTCCGAGCTGATCGCCGCTGCCGCCCAGCGGGACCAGAGTGTGGCGCGACAACACCGTCGGCGAGGGGTAGGTCAGCACCATGCCGGGCTGGATCTTGCCCTGCGCGGCCGCCTCGACGAACTGCGCCTCATAGATCAGCACCAGCGGCGAGGGACCCATGCCCGCGGCCAGGTACTCCTGGAACGGGCCCTGGGTGGAGTTCTCGGTGTAGCCCTGGCCCGCGAACAGCCGCTGTAAGGTCGGCAGCACCGCCTGTTCGGCGGGATCGCCCTGCACGACCGCGCGATCGTTGGCGACGAAGCTCGCGATCGCCGCGTACATGGCCGCCGAATTGGAGGTCCGCGGGTCGGTGGTGGAGACCAGGATGTTCTTGCGCACCGGGTAGACGGTGTTGCCGGGCAGATGCGCCCACTCGGTGTTGGTGTTCACCAATTCCAGGTAGCGCGCGACATCGAAGGTCGGCACCGGGCCCGGTTGCAGCACCCGCGCGGCGGTCAGCAGGTCCGCGATCGGCTGGAAGGTCGCGATCGCCATCGGCGAGGAGAACGGGGTGTATTTCGTATTGATGTTGCGGGCGCGCTGAATTCGTTCCGCCGCCGGGCTGCTCGACGGGAACGCGAAGTCGTACTTGCCCAGGTCGACGGAGGTGGCGATCTGACGTGAGCCCGCGGGTTCGGCGCTGACCTTCAGCCCGTGCTTGGCCAAGGCGTCGATCACGCGCGAGTCCTCGAAGAACGACATCTTCTCCGACCCGACCACACCGCGCACCACCGTCAACGCCGGCACCACGGGCCCGGCGGCCGGGGCGGGATCGGGCTGGCGGGCGACCAGCGCCACCGCCACGACCGCGACCGCGACCACCACGACGGCACCGGCCAGACTCACGGTGCGCCGGTTGATCGCGAACCCCGCGCGCGCCGCCCGCCGGCGATCTGCCCGCGACACCGCATTCGACTGTTCCACCGCGGCGGCCGCTTCTTCGATGACGCTGCCCTGCGCCGGCGGCGCCAGCTCCCGGTGCACGATCCGCTCCACCAGAATCGGCACGAACTCGCGCACCGGATGCCCCTCGAACCGCTTCCGCACCGCGGCCAGCACGCCGTGGATCTCCTCCGCGGAATGGGTCTCGCTGTAATCCTCGAGCAGACTGTCGGTCAACCGGCGCATCGCCTGTTCTTCACGGACAGTATCGACAGCCACCGTTTCTCCTCGCGCACACAGCCCCGCCACATGATCGAACCGGGCCGAACCCTACCGGCAATCGGCACCCCCGACAGCCGCCGTTTCCGCGCACGTGCCGCGTAATCGACTGCGCCAGAATCGCTCTCGAACCGCGCTGTCCGGCGCTACCCCGCAGGTCAACGCCGCCGAGCCGCCCGGCTCGAGCCCCGCGGTCCCGCCTCGCGGCCCCGCCCTCGCGCCCGGAAAATTCAACACCCCCACCACCACCCGCCACCATCCGTTGTCCCCGAGTTCACCGCTCCCGCCGTTGAAGGCCCCCGATTCGCTCTGCTAGCGTGAAAATTCGCCAACCAATTGCTTGTCCGCAGTGCCTGCGCAACGACGGGAGCCCATCATGCGAGGCGTTCTGAAAATCGCGGCAGTGTCGACCCTGCCGATCTTCGCGGCCATCATCTCCGCCGGTCCAGCCGCCGCGAACCCCCTGTACTTCGACTCCGCCCACGCCACCGGCACCACACCGGGATGCGCGGGCACCGTCAACGCCGAAATCACGGCCAACCAGGGCCAGCAAGCCCGCGACTTCGCCAACTTCATCGACAGCTCCACCCGGGTCACGGTGAACTTCAAACCCGACCCCAACCCGCTGACCTCACTCTCGGCAAACAGCTGCGAGGTCTCCACCACGGTCACCATGACCAACCTCGACACCGGCGCCACCCTCACCGAAACCCGCACCACCCAATACGACGGCCACTACGGCTGGCACGCCGCCTTCTTCACCCTCAACGGCTCCGGCCGCGTCGCCGTCCAGGTCAGCACCAACCCCAGCCCACCCGAACTCGTCATCGACGTACCCGCGCCCTACTGATCACGTCAGGCTTCAATCGGCAACGCACGAACTGCACGTCCGACGCCACCGCGAACAAGAGAAGACCAACCACTCCGAGCGCGGCCACGACATGGCGAAACTGCTGTCCAACGCCGAGGAAGTCGACCGCTACGCCCGCGAGATCCTCAAACTGCACGACAAGGAACTCCCGAACCTGCGCGCCTGACCCAGCGGTGCCGCACCCGGTTATCGCCCGGAACCTCGCTCGCAACGGCTACACCGTCGCGCTACACAACCGCAGAGTCGTGGTCATCGCGCTCGGCTGTCGCTGATTCCACGGGAGTCATATCGGGGTCTTTCAAGATCACATGGCCCCGATATGACTCCCGTGGATTGCACCGACCCTTCCGGCGTTCACGCGCAAACGACTACGCCGCAAGCGATATCGGGTTCAAAGCTGCAGCGCCTGGAGCCAGGTGTGGGCGGTCGCGCTGTCCTCGGCGGTGATCGAGTGGCCGACCGGCAGCACCTGATGGGTCACCAGCGCTCCGGCGTGACGCAGGCGGTCGGCCAGTTGTAGACCGTCCCCGGGTGATCTGCGGCTGTCGTTCGCGCCGTCGATGATCAGGACCGGCGTGCCGTCCAGCTGGGTGGGCGGATCCTGGCCGAACGGCGAGAGTGGTCGGAACAGGATCGCCCCTGCGAGCAGGCGGGGATGGGTCAGCAATAGCGCGGCGGCCATGATCGCACCGTTGGAGAAACCGATCGCCACCGGTCGCCGGGTGAGTTCGTAAGCACCCCAGCACCTTTCAATGAATTCCGCCAGCACCGGCACCCTGGCCGCAATATCTTCCTCGTCCACCCGCCGATCCGGAAAACGACGGAAGAAGGCATAGCCCTCGTTCGTCGCCACAGCTCCGCGGATGCCGAGCTTCGCGGCCCCGGGCGCCAATTCGCCGGCCAGCGGCATCAGATCGGATTCGCCACCGTCTGAACCATGCAGCAGAACGAGCGGCAGTCCGGTGGTATCGGTGGCCGCGAGAAACCTGTGCACGTGCGTCGATTCGGGCAGGGCGACACGACCACTCACCTTCACCGGCCTCTACCTGCTCTTCGGCGGCTGAGCGCGCCGGCGAGTGCTGTTGGGCTGATCGGTTCCGGGCCGGATCGGACAGCATCGAGGTGACGATGACCGATGCGGTGCGGCTGTACACCACCGACATCAAGCCCCTCGGCGAATTCGGTGGCGTGACGGTGCAGGGCAGCGCGTACGGGTCGGCGCTGGTGCCGGCCGGAGCAGCCCCCCGGTGACCCGATAGACCCCAGCGGGGTCACGCGGAGCGTCCATGCCATCCGTCGAGCCAACGGCGTCGTCACCTTCGAGGCAGCTCCCCGCGGTCGGCACCCGGCTATCGGCCTCCACAATCCCCTCTCAACCACGAAATCCCGTGCGGGGGGCGTCAAGACCGGGCGAGGACGCAGAAATCATGGCCCTCCGGGTCGGCCAGCACCCGCCACGACACCTCGCCCTGACCCACATCGGACGACCTCGCGCCGAGGGCCTGCAACCGCGCCACCTCCGTCGCTTGATCGTCACCGCGGCAGGGCAGCACGTCAAGATGGACCCGGCTCACCGCGGCCTTCCCGTTAGGCGCGCGACGGAACTCCAGATACGGCCCTACTCCTTCGGCCGAGCGCAGCAGCGCGCGGTCATCGGCGAGATCGTGCACAGGCCAGTCGATCGCCTCGCCCCAGAACCCGGCCATGGCCCGCGGGTCGGCACAGTCGGCGACCACCGCGGCGATCGGTCCGGTGTCGCGATAGATCTCCCGTGGCTCCAGCACGCGGAACACGTTGCCCTCCGGGTCGGCCAGCACCTGCCACGGCACCTCACCCTGGCCCAGATCGGCCGGCGTCGCACCGAGCTCTCGCAGGCGCGCCACCAACTCCGCTTGATGGGACGTGGAGGTGGTGGCGAGATCGAGATACACGCGGTAGTGCACTGTTTCGGGGTCCGGAACGGTGACGACATCGATGCAGACGGCACTGGGATCCGGCCAGGTGAAACCCACCGGCTCCACGTTGGTCACCCCGGGACCCTCGCTGGAAACACCCCAGCCGAGGGCCTGCGCCCAGAACCGTCCGAGCGCCGCATCGTCGCGGGCCTTGAAATTCACCTGAACCAATTGCAGCGCCATAGCGCCACCCTATTCCGGAAACGCTTGTCGGCCAGCGCGATCGAGCTACCGCAGCGCAGCGAAAACGCCGAGCGCGGCCAGCACCGCCAGATACAGCAGGACCAGGCGAGTGTCGCGGAGCCAGCATTTACTGCGGCGCAGGCCCTGGCGCCAGGCACGCCAGTAGCCGGTGAAAGCGAGGAGGGCGAAACCCGTTAGCGCCCAGGGACCGATCAGCCAGGTGAGGAGCGCGACGGTGGCGAAGATGCAGAGGTTGAGCGGGTCAGATGGGGGTTGGCGAGTGGCTTCGTCGTAGTAGACGCCGCGCTGCTCGGTCATCGCACACCCCGCCAGGACGCAGTCGCCACACCGCCAACGACGTCGCGGACAAGCCCGTCTGGCAGCCAATCTGCGGCGGAAGTCAATTGGCCTCCATCGGCAGGAGTTCGCGACCCGCCGGAGCGGCGGCCGACAGGCGTTGTCGGGACAGGGCGGGCCAGGCTTGGACGGCGCAGAAGGGGGCGCATTGGTCGGCGTCGGAGCGGGTGCCGACGTGGACGCAGCATTGGGTGAGGCGTTCTTCGATCATGGTCGACATGTCCATGAACGGTTTGACGGTGATGCGGACGACGCGTTCGCCGAGCAAGGTGCGCAGGCGTTTGCGGCGGCCGGGCAGGGCGGAGGAGGCGAGGGTGAGCAGGGTGGACATGCCGAGATCGCAGTTCTCGCAGATGTTCTGCCAGACTTTGCCGATCTCCGGGTGCGACAGGGAGGACTGTTCCGACAGCAGCCCCAGCAGGGATTCCTGGACGGCGGTGCGCAGTTCGGCGGGGATGCTGGTGTCGGCGATGCGGTTGGAGACCAGGCCCAGTTGGTCTTTGAGCCGGTCGTGGCCGATGAGGGAGACCAGCGAACGCCACTGGCCGGCATCGTCGCGCAGCAGGTAGCCGACCGAGCAGCAATGCGGGTGTGAGCAGGGCAGGGCGGTGAGGTCGCGCCAGGTGACCTGGTTGCCGGTTTGCGGGCCCAGGCGGCGCAGGACGCCGGTGTGGGTGAGGCGGTGCATCGGATCGATGACACCGGAACGGCCGGAACTGAATTGGGGTTGCAGCGACACACCGCCGACGAACGGGGTGTCGAGGGCGACGCGGACCACGTCGCCGATTTCGTCGTCGTTGACGCCGAGGGCGATCGTCATCACCAAGGTGGTGAAGATGCCGTGGGTGGAGAGCCGTTGCAGCGCTTCGGCCTTGCGCGCGCGCAGGTCGCCGCCGCGGTGGTGGCGGGAGGCCGCCGCGGAACTGCCGTCGTATTGCAAATACACCTCCACCCGTTCCCGATGCCGGGCCAGCAGTTCGATCAGGGAATCGTCGCGGGCGATGCGCAACCCGTTGGTGTTGATCAGGATTCGGGTGATCGGGCGTGCGGTCAGTTCGTCGAGTAGGCGGGGCAGGTCCGGATGCAGGGTGGGTTCGCCGCCGCTGAGCATCAGCACATCGAGTTTGCCGTTCTCGCGGGACAACCGCTGATCGACATTGGCGAGCACGTCCTCGACCGCGACGACGCCGCGCAGGTCCGGGGACGAGTCGGCGAAACAGGTGGGGCAGCGCAGATTACAGCTGTCGATGATGTCTTCGAGCAGGATGCAGGTGTGCTGGGTCTGCATTTCCGGCAAGCCACGTAGATACGCCGACGGCACCGGGTCGAAGTTGCCGGGCACGTCGGGCAGGTGCGCTTTGGTGGGCGCGGTCCACTGCTCCAGGTACTCCAGGATCTCCGGGTCCTCGTCGTAGAGCGTGCGGACCATGCCGTGACTCGGGCACCCCCGTTCCAGCAGCACCTGGCCACCGCGGTCGGCCAGCCAACCCGACAACCGCGGCACCTGCGAGAGCGGCGTCTCCGGTGCTTCTTCGTGGCACTGCGGGCAGAAGGCGTTCACATAGCGCAGGATTCGGTCCCCACGCAGCGGCATGCCGTGCACAACTCCCCCTTTGCTCACTGAACGCCCAGCGAGCTGTAAAGCGTCGGATTCACGCCGGTGCAGAACCCGACCGTACATACGGTCACCAGCGCCCACCCGATCATCAAGCCCATGCCGAGCCCTTTGGACCACGGTTTGCGCAACATGATCAGGGCGGTGCCGCCGCCGAACGCGAACAGCACCGCCGCGACCGCGGCGACAGCGATCGGGACGGTGTCAGCGCTGCTGCCCTGGTAGCTGGCCGCGAAGGCGATGAACCCGACCACCACATTGAGTGCGACGAACAGGCTCACACCGGCCAGCGCGGTGAGCACCACGACCGTGGTGTCGTTCGACTTCGGGGGTGGTGGAGGACCCTGCGGAGGCCAGCCGGTTGGGGGCTGCGACCCCGCAGGCCAACCGGGCGGAGGCGGCGATCCCGGCGGGCTTTGCGACCCTGGAGGCCAGCCCGGCGGCTGCGACGACCCCGGCGGGTTTTGCGACTCTGGATGCCGGCCGGGCGGCTGGGACCCGGGCGGATACTGTGACTCTGGATGCCAGCCCGGTGGCTGCGACCCCGGATGCGAGCCGTGCGGCGGCTGCGATCCCGGTGGCGGCGACTCGGGCGGGTACTGCGTCGGCTCCCAGCCGTCAGGCGGCTCAGATGTACTCACGCCTCCACCCCGCTGATGCTCGGCTCCGCCGTGACCACACATGTCGCTGTGTCGAATATTCGCTCGCTCATGCACACAGCCTTTCGTCGAGGGACGTCATCAATAGCTCTGCAGGACAGCGACACACAGCCCCGCGGTGAACAACACGACCAGCGCCCAGCCGATCATCAAACCGAACCCGAGCCCACGAGCCCAGGTCTTGCCCGTAAGAAGCAGGGCGAAGCCGCCACCGAAGGCGATCACAATGCTGAGGATGAGGAACACGCCGATGCTCAACACCTCACCGACCAGGAAAACCACCGCGGCCACACTCGTCGCGACGAACCCGATCGCACCCACGACAACCATTCCCACGAGCAACGGGACATGGGTATGAGACCGAGACGGTTGCCGCTCGCCCGGTTCCGGGGGCTGCTCCGGTGGCGTCGCCGTCATGCCGCGACCTTCCGCCCGAGGATCATGTCGTAGTGCCCACGCCGATACCCGACGCCGAGCCGCACCGCGACCAGCACCAGCCCCGGCAGCAGAAACCATTGCGGGCGCGTCAGATCCAGCCACACCGTCTCGTTGGCGCGGGTGAACTCGACCAGGAACCGGAAGATCGCGTACGCGCTCACATACAGCGTGAACAGTTCCCCGGGCGCGCTGACCCGGTTCCGCAACCACAGCAGCGCTCCGAAAGCAGCCAACTGGAAGGCGATCTCGTAGAGGAAACTCGGATGCATCGCCGCCCCGCTCGCACACCCCGGACAACTCGGCACCGTGCCCGGCGCGTGTATCCCCCACGGCAGCTCCGTCGGCCGCCCGGGCGCCTCGGTGAGATGACACCCGATCCGCCCCACCGCCATCCCCAACGCCACCGCCGGCGCGAACAAATCCCCGGTCCGCTCCTTGTACCCGATGATCTTCTTCGCGACCAGCACCCCGGCATACGCCCCGAGCAGCCCGCCGAGCACACTGCGCGCCCCGAACATCCAACTCTCATACGGGTCAAGAGTTTCCACGAGACTCGACAACCGCATCCCGATCGCCCCACCCACCAGCGCCCCGGTCACGGCAACCAGCGATTCCTCCCCCAGCGCGTTACGCCGCCGGCACTCCAGCACGAACACCACCGACGCCGCGACCACCCCGAGCGCCACGAAGAACCCATGCGTCGGAATCCCGAAGATCAGGTGCGGCACCATCTGGCGAGCCTAACGGCCGCGCGCCGCCCACGGGATGAGTGAAACTACCTTCCGGGGCGACAGTCGCGCGCGGCCTGCCGCGAGGTCGATGCCGGCCACACCCGTGAGCGCGATAGCGATCGCGCGGGCTAAACCGGTCGCGCTACCAGGTGTTTACGGAGCAGCCCTCTGCCTCGAGGCCGGCATGACCCGCAGCTCAGCGTCACTGGCCCCAGCGGTGCGCGCGGTGGTGTGCTGTACCGCGAGCGGCTGCCTGACCCCGCTGAGGTCAGCGAGAATATCCGCCGCCGCACCATCGCGGTCCCGCACGGTAGGGCCGATCAGGCTGGCGGGACGA
Organism: Nocardia sp. XZ_19_385; assembly: GCF_015355755.1. NCBI lineage: Bacteria > Bacillati > Actinomycetota > Actinomycetes > Mycobacteriales > Nocardiaceae > Nocardia > Nocardia sp. XZ_19_385. The sequence goes on along the minus strand of NZ_JACVEE010000003.1, from coordinate 941,161 downwards.
CAGACACGGCGTCGCGGCCACATTGGACGTGGAGCACAGAATCTGCGTCAGAGGCTGTCGGTTTCGCTCGGTCCGTGGTGGCCGATCAAGCGTTCGGCGGGTTTGATTTCGGTCTGTATGTCGAGTCGTAGGAGAGGGCGACGGTCAGGGGGTGAGGGTACGCAGATCGGGGAGGTTGCCGATGCGCTGGGTGGCGGGGCGGTCGGGGGCCGCGGTTTGGGGTGAACCGGTGGCGCGCAGGCGGGTGCGGATGTCGGCGGGGGTCAGGCGGCCCGGGCCTGCGGCGCGGATGCCTTGGTAGCAGGCAAGGGCACCGACGACGATCGGGGAGGCGCTGGAGGTGCCGCTGAAAGTGTCGGTGTACCAGTAGTCTTCGTCGCCACCGCCTTGGAGGTCGCCGTAGCCGGTGGTAGTGACCTCTCGGCCCCAGCCTTGGGTGTCGACGCGGCTGCCGTAGTTGGAGAACGCGAGGCGGGAGCGGGCGGGCCCGTGGTCGCGGCCGTGGGTGCCCGGGGGTGGGGCGCCGGCGCCGACGATGATCGCTCCGGAGTCCTCGGCGCGGAACGGGTTGCGCCACGTGGACGGGAAACCGGTGGGGCGGGTGTCGTACAGGGTGGCGTCGAGGTTCTCCCCGCCGTTGCCCGCCGCTTCCACCACGATCACCCCGCGAGTGTTGGCGTAGCGGATCGCGGCCAAGTCGTCGGGCCACCATTCGATGGCGATGTAGCCCGCCTGGTCGGGGCGGTCGGCGTAATTGTGGCGGGGGCCGGGGCGGTGCAGTTCGAGCAGGATGATGTCACCGGCGCTGAGAGCATCGGCGGCCGTGCGGATCGCCGCCGCCGAGCCCGCACCGAAGATCGAGACCGCGCGAATCACCGAATCCGGTGCGATACCGGTGATTCCGAAGGCGTTGACGTCGCCGCTGATCTCGCCCGCCACCGCGGTGCCGTGATTGCGCCAGCCCTCGTCCTCGGTGGATTGGCCGCCGATCACCCCGCCCTGATTCTGGGTGAGATCCTCGTGGCTGAACTGCCAGGCGCCCTCGATATCGATCACCCGCACGCCCGTGCCGCGCCCACCGGGCTTGGTCCAAGCCCAGCGCGCGTCGACCCCGACCGGTGCGGCGTCCAAATATCCTTGCCGCGCTTGGAAATCCGGGGTCACCGGCGGCGCGTCCGTATAGGAGCGGGCAGCGGCCTGCAACGGCGCGATGGGTGGTTCCGCGCCGGGTTTGACGTAGGCCCCGTCGACCGAATCATCGGCGCGCAGCCGTTCGGCGATCGCTTCGAGGTCATAGACGGCGCCCTCGACCGTGAAGTAGTTCAGGTAATCCGCGCCGACCGGTTCCTGATCGGTGCCCGCCAACCGGCCCGGTAACCGGTTGGGCGGACCGAAGATCCGGCGCAGCCGCGCGCCCAGCGGCAGCAGCGTGGTCAGATGCTCCTCGGTGGCGAGGTTGTCGCGCAACGCGATCGGCTGGATCGGCGCGCCCGCACCGCGGGTGACGACGATCAGTTCCGCCGGTGACCGCATCGTCGCCGGTTCCTGCGGGCGTGCCGAACTCCGACGTTGATCAGTAGGTGCCATAAGAACAGTGAACCCGCTGCGCGAATCCGCCGCCAGTCATCCACCGCGCGTCGCGGGGACCCGCGCCGAACCCGGAATACCCACCACCGCACCGACACCCGCGAGAAGCAGCTCCAAGATCCCCAGCACGATCAGTGCGCCACCACTGACCAGCGCCAGCGATTCCAGCGTTTCGAACGGCAAGGCCAGCACCGCGATGCCGAGCACCATGGTGAACAGTCCGAACAGTTCATGGCGCACACCATCGGGCAGGCGATCATCCCAGGCGGCGACGGTGGCATGCGTGATCCCGCGCACCGACCACGCGATCCCCAGCCACATCGCCAGCAGCAGCACCGAATTGCCGCTGTAGAGACACAGCCCCGCCAGCAGCATCGAAATCGCCCCACTCACGAACACGAGAGAACGCAACGCCACAGCAAACTTCGCACCGATGGCGATCCACATCTGTAGCAAAGCGTTGATCAGTAGATACAAACCGAACAGCAGTTCCGCGACCGCGACCGTCTTCTCCGGCCAAACCGCGATCACCACACCGAGAATCACCGTCGCTACCCCGGCAGCGAGCACCGCCTGCCGACCACCCAGCACCCTCGGTTCCACACGCCCCACACCACCGTTTTCGGGCATGCATCCATGATATGAGCGCTAGTTCTCAATAACCCGCAGTTTGCCCGCATTCCCGGTGCGTCGGCATTCTTCCGTGTGTCCCCCACAAGATCATCAGGAACACTCACTGACCGACGCCAGCTCCGGATCACCCAGCCCTCCCCTCCGCCGCGCCTGGATCAAACCCCAAAGTCGCCCGTCGGCGACAGCTTGCCCGGCCGCGCCGAAGAGCGTCGCAGCACCCACGGCAACACCGGGGTCCTGCCATGGGTAGGCCTGAGCTCGGCTGGCGGCGTATGCGTTCCGGCCACACCCCACAGCCGGCCACCGCCCGAACAAGATCACCAGGCTTCGGTGGCGGCATCACCCGACACCGCCCGCCACCAGGTCCTGATGATCTTGCACTGGCTCCGCGTCATCCATGGATCAAGCCGCGAGTCGAACACCGGGCCGACCAGCCGCACCGCCACTCCCGCCACCGACCGAACAAGATCATCAGGACCTGGTGGCGGCATCAGCCGACACCGCCCGCCACCAGGTCCTGATGATCTTGAAGGCGCGCCACTGGGGCGTGGCGGCAGCACACCCCAGTACTGACCCCACATCAAGATCATCAGGCACTGGTGGCGGGATCGGCCGAGTGGCTGCCGCCACCAGTGCCTGATGATCTTGGACAGTTACCCGAGGCAGGGCTCGGACCGATCTGGCGACGTCGCCTGGGCCGCCGAACGATCCCAGCTCTACCGCTTCGCCGCGACCAGCACCGCAAGCTGGACCTACATTGCGGTGCGTTCCCCGGCGGTCCTGCCACCGGACGGTCGATCGTTCCCGCACTGGCGGGCTGCATCCGGGTCGCGGCGCCTGCCCCACGAAGCGAGTTGACTAATGTGCCCGCACCGGACGCCCTCGGGCCATGCATATGCAATCCAAAGGCCAACTCCGCCAGGCTTTTCCACGCCGCTGTCAAGATCACCAGGACATGGGGGCGGCATCGGCCGAATGGAATCCGCCCTCCGCCATGCACGTCCACGCCTGCTGTCAAGATCACCAGGACCTGAGGGCGGCATCGGTCGAGTGGGATCCGCCCGCAGGGCCTGGTGATCTTGGTGGTCAGCCCGCGGAGCGGGTTGGGTCTTGGGTTGGGGGGCGGCGGGTGGTGGCGAGGAGTTCGTCGAGTTGGGCTTCGGCGCGTTCGGCGCGGGCCTGGGTTTGGGCGCGGGCTTGGTCGAGGGCTTGGATGCGGTGGGTGGCTTCGGTGCGGACCTGGTCGATGGTGGTTGCGGCTTCGGCGCGGACGGCGGTGAGGTCGGCGGCGGCGGTGCGGCGGGCTTCGGTGAGTTCGCTTCGGACGGAGTCGAGTTCGGCGCGGACTCGGCGCCATTCCTCGCGGGCCTCGTTGGCGGCTTCGGCGCGTTCGGCGGCGGCCTGTTCGGCGCGATCGATGGCGCGTTCGGCGTCGGCGGCGCGTTGGACGGCGAGGTCGCGTTCGGCACCGGCGGCGGTGATCTGCTGGGCTGATTCGCGCCGGATCTGTTCGATGTCGGCGGCGGCTTTGCGGCGGGCCTTGTCGATTTCCTCTTCGGCCTGTTCGCGGGCGCGTGCGACGTCCTCGGCGGCTTCGCGGCGGACGGTGCGGATTTCGGCTTCGGCCTCGCTGCGGGCGGCGAAGACATCGTCGGCGGCCTGCTTGGTGACTCGTTCGATCTCGCGCAAAGCGTCGTCGCGGGCGGTGTTCGCTTCGGATACCAGCGTTTCGGCCTGTTCGGCGGCGTTGGCCGCGTCCTCGGCGGCCGCTTCGGCCAGGGCGCGCGCCTCGTCGGCTTCCCGGCGCGCCTGATCGGCGGCGGCCGTGGCGATCTCCGCTTCCGCGATTCGCCGGCCCGCGTCGGCCTGAACAGCCTGGACCTGCGCTTCGGCGACCGAGGGATCGGCCAGGGTGGACAGTTCCGCGACAGCGGCGTTGAGGTTGTTGCCCAGTTGGTCGGCGAGGAGCCGGAATTGGCTGAGCAACTCGTCGGCGCGAAGACGAGCTGCCGTGACCGGACCCTGTGCCGTCACAGTGACGGAAGAGGCGGGTGCCTCCGACTCCTGTTGTTGCCGTTGACGTTCCCGCCAAGCGCGCCATCGCGTGTGGTCGGGGTGATCACAGTATTCGGACGGTCGGCCGGGGCCGCCGCCGCGCGTGATGGGTCGGACACATCCCGGATAGTTGCATACGCTGGACACCGGGAAATCGTAGCGTCACTTTCGTCATATCCAACGTATTCACACGAAACGAAACCCGTGTCGCCCCAATTGAACCCAACCGCCAACCACCCCGTTCTGACCTCCGATAAGTGAACATTATCGGCGGTCAGCCGATCCTTCTTTCATCCAATGACCTTGTCTCTATTTCGTTTACGTTTGGTTGTCACCAACGAAACAAAACCGCGACAGAACCCCTCGAAAACTGTGCACCTCGCAGAAGGCTGGAATCGAGGTGAGTTCGCCGCCGATCCGGCCACTGAGCACGATGCGAATCCAGGTAGATACGGTTGCGTAGCTACTTGCAAAGTCGACGCCCTGGCGACCAGCTCAACCGGCGCGTTCGGCTTCCCGGACCCCGCATCCATTCCAAGGCGTTCGTGACCGCCGCCGGTCGCCGCAAACTCCTGCTGATCAACAAGACCGCCGAACCGGTCGCCTTGGCCGTCCCCGACGGGGGGACCGAACTCGAGCAGCTCGGCGGAGGTCGAACGACCCTCGCGGGGGTGCCGCCGTACTCGACGCCTACGCCACTGCCGGTCGTCTCCTATGCGCTTGCGGGTGGTCCCTCTCCTCGGTAATCCACGAGGCGATAGATTGCGCAGGACCCCGCACACCCAGAGACGGAGCTCGACGTGGCAGACGCAGAACCGATCAACTGGGACCACCTGAAGACACGGCGCCCCAGTGACACCGACCGAGCGGCTCTGCGCGAGACGCTGGTCGAGCGGGCTCTGGCGGTGAAACAGCACGGCTGGGACAACTATCGCGAGGCATGGACACCCGGTGAGCTGGCAGGGGTCGCATACCTGCTGCAGGATTCGGCGCTCCTAGAGGAACTCGACGAGCACGAGGGTTCGGTACTGACCCGATTCGCCGGGGCCCTTTACGGCTTCCACGGCGCACGCAAGGAGATCGAGTCCGGCCTCGTCGACACCCAGGCATGGTTCGCCGCCGCCCGCACCGAATTGGCACGCCGCAGCTCAGAGGCGGACCGATAGTCCATCGGTCCGCACCCTGCTCGACGAAACGCTCAACAGACTGACCGTCGTTCTCGGCTTACAGGTAACCGGCGTTGCTGAACTCGACCGGCGTCGACTGAATCCGAGTGCGCTCCTCCCGCGCCTCGATGAGTTCCGCGAGGGTCATCCCGTCCGGGCCCACCGCCGGTTTGGGCCGGTCCCCCAGCTCACGCTCCAGCCAGGCGCTCGCCTCGGCGGGCGCGAGCGGGCCGACTTCGAGCTGCGCGAGGCAGCGCCCGGGCCGGACCACAGCCGGATGCAACCGCGACAGATTCTCGTTGGTCGTGATCGCCACCAGGACGTCCCGGCCCTGACCCAGCATTCCGTCGGTGAGGTTGAGCAGACGCGAAAGCCCTTGCCCGGTCGATTCCTTCGCGGACCCGCGAATCAATTCGTCACAGTCTTCGAGCACGAGCAGCCGCCAGCGCCGCTTGTTCTGGTCGTAGGTGTCGACACCGATGGCGACCTCCATGAGGTAGCCGGGGGTGGCGAACAGCACCTCCGGGTCGAGCACACAGTCGACCTGACACCACTGCGACCATTCCCGGGCGAGTGCCCGCAGCGCCGACGTCTTGCCGGTGCCCGGCGGGCCGTGCAACAGCAGCAGCCGTCCGCTCACGTCCTCGGCGCGCAACGCCATCAGCTTCCGTATCGCCGCACCGACATCGGTGCCGTAATTGCCCTCGACCTGCGCCCAGGCGTCGGCGCTGATGGTGCGTTCGCGCCGCTGCGGACCATGAGCGCTGTTGTGCCAGAAGCCCATCGACACCTGACTGTCGTCGACCTCGGGTTCCACGGTGGCGTCGGCGCTGCACATCTCGAGTACGGTGCGCGCCAGCTCGTCGGTGACCGCGCAGACATCCACCATCGCGTTGCCGTTGGTCCGGCGCACGACGCGCAGCGTCCAGCCGTCCCCGACCGACAGTGTGGCCTTCGTGCTCTCGTCGTCACTGGCGCGCACCACCCGGGCGTCCTGGGGTTGTAGCGGCGCGTCCGGCTTCACGCCCTCGAGCTCGACGGCCACCGCGTGCGGCTGTTCACCGCTGAGGTAGGGCGCGAGGAAGAGCGCGTCGATGATGTCGCGCGGGGAGTCCGAATCGTCGAGGTTCATCACCCACGAGAGCGCGGGCGCGGCCGGCTCCTCGCGGCCGACGAGCCGAAGGCGTTCCTGTGGTGTCGATGTCATTTCGATGATCATCCGGTTATCGCGGACGCCGGTCCACCCAATATTCTTTTCCGGCAGATGTCGAGATCCTGAAGTCGGCTCCGTCCCAGGGATGAATGCGGCCAGAATGGGCCGCACCGCATCGAGGAGAACATCATGGCGAAGTACCTGTTGCTCAAGCACTACCGCGGCGCACCGGCGGCGGTCAACGACGTGCCGATGGATCAGTGGACGCCGGAGGAGATCTCGGCCCACGTGCGATACATGGAGGACTTCGCCGCCCGGCTCAAGGTCACCGGCGAATACGTCGACGGCCAGGCGCTGTCCCCGCAGGGCACTTTCGTCCGCTACGACGGCGAGGGGAATCCGCCGGTCACCGACGGCCCGTTCGCCGAAACCAAGGATCTGATCGCCGGCTGGATGGTGATCGACGTCGACACCTACGACCGGGCGCTGGAGCTGGCCGCCGAGCTGTCCGCGGCGCCGGGCGCGGGCGGCAAGCCGATCCACGAGTGGCTCGAGCTGCGCCCGTTCTATGCCACGGCGCCGACCATCACGGAGTGACCGGCAGTGGATGAGGCCCTGCTGCGGACCCTCACCCCCACGGTGATCGGGATCCTCGGCCGTCGCGGAGCGGATTTCGCGACGGCCGAGGACGCCGTCCAGGAGGCGCTGCTCGAAGCGGTGCGGGTCTGGCCCGATGATCCACCGCGCGACCCCAAGGGCTGGCTGGTCATCGTGGCCTGGCGCAAGTTTCTCGACGTCGCCCGCGCCGACACCTCCCGGCGGCAGCGTGAGGAACTCGTCGAGATCGAGCCGGAACCCGGTCCCGCACAGGCGGTGGACGACACCCTCCAGCTGTACTTCCTGTGCGCCCACCCCGCGCTGACACCGGCATCGGCGGTCGCACTCACCCTGCGCGCGGTCGGCGGCCTGACCACCAAACAGATCGCGCAGGCCTACCTGGTGCCCGAAGCGACCATGGCCCAGCGCATCAGCCGCGCCAAACGCACCGTCGCGGGCGTCCGGCTCGACCAACCCGGCGACGTCGCCACCGTGCTTCGCGTGCTCTACCTGGTCTTCAACGAGGGCTACTCCGGCGAAATCGACCTCGCCGCCGAAGCCATCCGCCTCACCCGCCAGCTCGCGACCGCGATCAAACACGAGGAAGTGGCGGGCCTGCTGGCCCTCATGCTGCTGCACCACGCCCGCCGCCCGGCCCGAACCCGCGCCGACGGCAGCCTGGTACCGCTCGCCGAGCAGGACCGCAGCCTCTGGAACACCCGCATGATCGCCGAGGGCGTCGACATCCTCCAAGCGGCCCTGGCCCGAGATCGATTGGGCGAGTTCCAATCCCAGGCCGCCATCGCCGCCTTGCACGCCGACGCCCACACCGCGGAGGAAACCGACTGGGTACAGATCGTCGAGTGGTACGACGAACTACTGCGCTTCACCGCCAACCCGGTGGCCCGCCTCAACCGCGCCGTCGCGCTCGGCGAGGCCGACGGCCCGCGCGCAGGTCTGGCCGCGCTCTCCGAACTCGACCCGACACTGCCGAGATACACCGCCGCAGCAGCCTACCTGCACGAGCGCGACGGCGACCTGGTCACCGCCGCCCACCTCTACACCGAAGCCGCCCAGTCAGCCCCCAACCTCCCTGAACGCCACCACCTCACCCGCCAAGCCGCCCGCCTGAATTCAAAGCTCCACGGCTGACCAGGCACCTCGCCCCGCCCCGGTCGTGAGGCTCACCCCGGTCACAGGCTGAAGGACCAAGCCGGCGACGAGCCCCGCGAGCACAACCACCGGCGCCGCGGCGACCTTCCAGGACCACCGGTTTTCTCTGCCCAGCAGGTACAGCGACTTGATCGCCCACACCAGCAGGGACACTCCCAGCACAATCCCACCGACCACCAGGGCAACAAGCTGATCGGGACCGGTCGGATTCCTAACGAACGGAGCCCAGTCGAGGTGGACGCACATCAGAACCACGACACCGAGAATTGTCCCCGTCAGGACCGCGGAACCCGGCGCGGTGGCAGTGTCACGCCCGCCCTCGGTCTGCCGATCACGCACACGTGAGGTTTCGATCGAGGCCTCCTCATCTCGACGACCGTGACCGAACGCCTGATCCGCGCTCGGCGATCCCCGCACCGAACTCTACGGCGCGGGCAGCCCAGCACGACGCGCTCACCGCCACCGGATGCGAACAGCTCTTTAGGGAACGTACAGGTACCACTCCGCGAACGTGCCCTGCATCGGCCAGCTGGCGGCCATGATCTTGGCCGGGCCCATGCCTACCCACAGGTCGACGCTGACGGTTTCGCCCGGGGTGGCGCCGGTGTGGACGTAGACGTTGTGGTGGCGGGCGCCCGCCGAACCGACCCAGCCCAGCGAGACCTGGTTGCCGCAGGGGCCGCGCTGATAGCCCAAGGGGCGCACGTGGGCGCGCACGAAGCCGGGGCGCTGCGGTGTGGCTTCGACCGCGATGTTGATCGCGCCCGCGCAGAAGTTGGCGTTGCCGAAGTTGAACAGGGTGGTGCCGAAGGGGCTGAATTGGGGAAGCGGGTCCGCCTGGGCAGGCTGTGCGCCGAAGACCAATGCGCCGGCGCCCGCTGCCGCCATCAGCCCTGCTGCCATCTGCCGAATCATCATCTGTGGATGTCCTTCCCGCATAACGACATTCGCGACGCTACTACTGTCGCACGGGACGCGGAGACGATTGATCGATATCGGACATGACGGCTGATGTCCGTTCATCCGGAATCCATGTCCGTTCGTATGAGCGGGTCCGCGAGCACGGTCGCGGGCGTAGCTTGAAATGGAACTCGATGGACCAGCTCCGAAGGGGGCACTCGTGACCACCATGGTGATGACCGGCGGGACTTCCGGATTCGGCGCGATCGTGGCGGAGCGGCTCAAAGGTGGCAGTGCCCGGGTGATCCTGGGTGCACGACGGCCGGAGTCCGACGTCGATACCTTTCCCCTGGATCTGGCCGAGCTGGACTCGGTGCGCGGGTTCGCCGCGGCGGTCCGGGACGATCTGGGTGAGACACCGATCGACGCGTTGGTGCTCAACGCCGGGCTCATCAGCCCCGACGCCGACAGCCGGACCGTCGACGGGTTCGAGACGACCTTCGCTGTGAACCACCTGGCGCACTATCTGCTGCTGCGGCTGCTGCTGCCGGTGCTGGCCGAGGACGCCGTCGTCACGCTGACCACCAGCGGAACCCACGATCCCGCAACGAAAGCCAGCCTGGTCACGCCCCGGCACGCCGACGCGGAACTGCTCGCCCACCCGGATCGCGACCCCGACCGGGAGCCCAAGGCGAGCAAAGCCGGCCAGCATGCCTACACCGCCTCCAAACTGTGTGCGGTGCTGACGGCGCGGGCAGTGGCCGAGCGCCACCCCAACCTGACAGCCCTCGCCTACGACCCCGGTCAAGTGTTCGGCACCGGCCTGGCCAAAGACCTCGCACTTCCCCTGCGGATCGCCTGGAAAGTGATGGGCACCCCCGCAGGCTGGCCGGTACGCCGCCTCAGCCCCACCCTCAACACCCGCTCCGCGGCCGGAAATACCTTGGCCGACTTGGTCTTCGGCCTCCAAACACCCCCGGACGGCCACACCTACGCCGCCCTGCGCCGTGGAAATCTCACGTGGATCGAACTGTCGGTCCAGGCACGCGACGACAAACTCGCCCAGACACTCTGGAACGACAGCGCCCGCCTCGTCGACTTTCCGGACTAACGACGCGCCGGTTCCGACTTCGACAGTCAACCGCGCGCCGGATACCGGCGATGGCCCGCCTTTCGATAGTCGGCCGTGTGCCCATACCGGCCGTGGCCCGACTGCCGACCCGGGTAGCCGTCGCACAGGTTGCGCGGTGCGCGACACAGCGAGGAGCCTGCGAGCTGACCGCCGAATCCTCACAGTGACGAATCGCAGGAGTACCCGAAGGTGCCCGAAAAGCGGTGCACGGCACACTCCTACGCCTCGAAACTCGCGAAACACCACCAGCTATCCCCGGCTCGATCCCATAGTGGACGACATGATGAAGGTCAGCCGCTGGTGCGGGCTGCTCACCGGGCCGCTGTTCATCGCAGCGTTTTTCGTCCTGGGTGCGGTCCGAGACAACTACAACCCGATGCGGCATCCGGTCAGCGCCCTCTCCCTCGGCCCGTGGGGATGGACGGCGAGCCTCGCATTCGGCGTGTGCGGGACGCTCGGCCTGATCTTCGCAGCCGGATTGTGGCGGGCGGGCGGTATGGTCGCCGCAATACTGGTGGGACTGTGGGCAATCGGCCTGCTCGGGCTGGGACTGTTCGACACCGACCCGGTCAGCGGCTTCCCACCCGGCCAACCGGTCCCACCCGACACCACCTTCCACAGCACCCTGCACAACCTGTTCTCGATCCTGGTGCTGCTCGGCCTCACCGCGGCCTGCTTCGTCTTCGCCGGGGAGCGGGGTTGGCTGTGGATGGGCTATTCGCTGGCCTCCGGGCTGGTCTTCGGGGTGGCGTTCATGGTGGCGGGCAGCGGTTTCGCGCAGGCCCCGAATCTGGTCGACATCGGCGGCCTGTGGCAGCGGATCGCGATCGTGGTCGGCTGGACGTGGCTGACGGTGCTGGCGTTCCTGTCGAAGGAGCTGTCGAGCGCATAGTGTGGGACCGCAACCGGAGACGTGGAAGGTGGTGCGGTGGAGGCGGTACCCGAGCTGGTGCGCAACGAGCTGCGCCGGGGTGTGCGCAGCGTGCTGGTGGACGCGGCCGCGCTGCGGCTGGTGCGGGAACGCTTCGACGAGGTGCAGGCCGGGTCGCTGCGCCGGTATCTGGAGGCGTCGCAGTCGGCGAATACGTTGCGCGCGTACCGCACCGACTGGATCGCGTGGGCCGGATGGTGTGCCACCGAGCAGCGCCAGGCGCTGCCGGCCGACCCGCTGGATGTGGCGGTGTATCTGGCCGCCGCCGCCGACGCCCGCCGCGAGAACGGCGAATGGGCGTTCAGCCCGGCCACTTTGGAACGCAAGTCGGCCGCGATCGCCGCGGTGCACGCCGCCAACGGGTTGCCCTCGCCGACCCGTTCCGATGTCGTCCGGCTGACCCTGCGCGGTATCCGCCGCACCCGCCGCACCCCGCCGACCCGCAAACGCCCGGTCCTGCTACACACCCTCGACCAGCTGCTGGCCGGGCTTCCCGAGCCGGGCTGGCCCACCGAACCCGCCCGCCGACGTGACGCGCTGGCCTTGCTCATCGGTTTCGCGGGCGCGCTGCGCCGCAGCGAACTCGCCGGTCTGCGCATCGCCGATGTCCGCGTCAACGTCGATCACGGCACCGGCGAACCGCTGCTGCTGGTGCATCTTCCGACCACCAAGACCGACCCGACCGGTGTCGCCGAACAACGTGTCGCGCTCCCCCGCGGTCAACATCCGCACACCTGCCCGGTCTGCGCGTTTGCCGACTGGATCCGGCTGCTGGAAGTCCACACCGGCACCGGCGAGCCGGGGGTGCGCGCCTGGCTCGCCGAAGCTCCCGGCACCGACAGCACGATCCATCGCTGTCACGGATTCACCGGCACAGTGTTGGCCGAAAACCCTGATCTGCCACTGTTTCCCACCATCAACCGGCACGGCGGGCTGGGCGCGGACGCCATGTCCGGCCGTGCGGTCGCGGAATTGGTCAAACGCTACGCCGCCCGCGCGGGCCTGGACCCGGACCTGTTCTCCGGCCACTCCCTGCGCGCCGGTTTCGCCACCCAGGCCGCGCTCGGCGGCGCCTCCGACCGCGAGATCATGCGCCAGGGCCGCTGGACCAATCCCCGCACCGTGCACAACTACATCCGCACCGCCAACCCGCTGGAAGACAACGCGGTCACCAAACTCGGCCTGTAGTCTTCCGAAACTGCCACGCCGGCAACAGAAATCACTACCGAATCCGGTTACAGCCGACCCCATTGCGGGCATAACCGCCGTGTGACAGAAGCGCTACCGCCCCGGTTCTGGCCGCTCGCCGCCGGAACCTACACCCTCACCTCCGGTTTCGGAGCCCGCACCGGCGGTTTCCACTACGGACTGGACTTCGCGGCCCCGCTGGGCACACCCTTCTACGCACCCGCCGACGGTGTCTGCGTAGAAGGGGCGGAGCGCGCCGATGTCGAAGGTTTCGGGCGCTGGGTGTGGCTGGACTGTCAGCCCGCGGTCGGCACGGATTTCGTGATCGGCCACGGCGACCCGCTCGTGCGCGGCGGGGACGCGGTGATGGCGGGCGAACTCATCGGATATGTGAACTCCCACGGTGATTCGACCGGCCCGCACGCCCATGTCGAGGTGTGGACCGCGCCGGGGCGCGTCGGTGGCCGCGCCATCGACCCGGTCGAATGGTTTGCCGGGGCACAGGATCCCCTGGCTGGAGACGAGGAACTCATGGCACTGACGTTCGTCAATTTCGAGGGCAAGACGGTCGATGCCGCGACCGCCCTGCACTGGATCGATCGCCGCACCTATCAGAACGAGGTGATGCTGATGGCGATCCTGGATCAGCTGCTGGGGCCGGGCGCGGGCCGCGGCATCCGGGACCGCGCCGCCCAGCAGTGGCGGGGCTGGCCGCAGAACGGGGGCCGTTCGCTCAACGATCTCGCCGCCGCCATCGCCGAACGTCTCGATGTTCCCGGCGCCGAGGACACTTCGGCCTGACCCGCCGAATCGGCCTACTCTGGCCCCATGACCACACGTTCGGTCTCGCTCTGGAGTCGAGGCGGCCTGTATATCACTGCGAGCCTGCGAGATTCGGGGGCGCTCGTCATCGAGGGGCAGCATTTGAGCCGCGGCGGGGAATACGAGTACGCGATCACCGTCGCCCCCGAGAAGGTGGTGTACGTCCTGCAGGCGCTCGGCGGCAAACCCGAGGCGGATGTGCTCGACCTGCTTGCGGCGAATGCCGAGTCGATCGTGCGGCAGGGGGAGAAATCGTGGCTGGAAAGCCTGGGCATCACACCCGAGTTCTGGTCGCGCGGCGAGGTGTCCGGCGAATAACGTTCAGCGCGGGCGCAATTCGAAGATCCGGAATTGCCGCCCGCCGGCGAGTTCGGATTCCATCTCGTATCCGGGCCAGAACTCCACGGCCAGATCCCAGGCCCGCTTACGGTCCACGCCGGTGATCTCGGTGACGGTGGCCGAACCGCACTCGCCGCGATAACACATCTCGGCGATGTCGGCGGCCCGCAGATTCGCCGACCACACCGGATGCTTCGGGCTCCCCCAATTCGAGCCCAGCACCAGGAACCGCTCGTCCTCGGGCACCGCGAGCAGTGAGGTGGTGCGCGGCAGACCGGTCTTGCGTCCCGGCACCGTGATCTGCACCGACGGCAGCCCCGCCACATCCAGTATTCCTCTGCGTCCCTTACTGATTCGCCGTACTCCACGTTCCAGCCGCAGGATCGCGGGCTTGGCGCGCATGACCCAGGGACGCTGGGCCACCCGGCGAGCAACTCTGGCTAATGGATTCCGCATGCACACCGAGTTACCCGCCAGCGTCGTTCCACACCTGCCGCGCCGAGATCACCGCACTGTGGAATGCGCCTCAGTCCGCGCGCGAAAACACCGCGACCAGGAAGTCGGAGTCGTCGGTGAAGGGGCGAAAGTCCCACGTCGAAAGCCGCAAATCCACTGTAAGTCCGGCCGTCTCGGCGTCGGCAAAGAAGTCGCGGAAGTCGTATCCGCGCCCGGCCCCGAACCCGACCACCACCCGGCCGTTCGGGGCGAGATTGCGGGCAAACCCGGTCAGCACCGCCACCCGGGTGGAGGGTGCCAGGAAGGTCATCACGTTGCCCGCGCACACGATGGCATCGAAGTCGGCGGCGATGCCACGGCCGGGGAAATCCAGTTCCGCGAGGTCCTCGACGATCCAGGTCGGACCGGGGTGGTCCTGTTCGGCCGCGGCGATCAGCACCGGATCGACGTCGACGCCGACCACGACGTGGCCGACGCGATGCAGGTAGCCGCCGGTGCGGCCCGGGCCGCACCCCGCATCCAGGACCCGGCTGCCGCGCGCGAGCATCGCGTCGATCAGCCGGGCCTCCCCGACGATGTCGGCGCCGTCGGCCGCCAATGCCCGGAACCGCTCCACGTACCACGTCGAATGCGCGGGGTCGGCCGCGGTGAGCTCCTCCCATTGGCTGGGTGTACGTCCGCTCATCGTGTCTTTCTCCTCGCTCGGGCCGCGCCGGGAAACATGATCATCAACACACAATCGACAGCATCGAATCTGTTGCGGCTCCGCCTTTTCGGTTACTAGCTGAAGGACAGGTCCGGTTCGAGAAAGGCGGAACGATGAATATCTCGCACGCAAATCCGCGACGCCACACCAGGATCCGTGTCGCCGAGTGCTACGGCAGCGCCCGGTCGGGCTGGGGTGTGCTGGCGGTGTGGATAGCGCTGGTCATCGTCATCGCCGCGCTGCTGACCATCCTGTGAGTCAGCCGGTGACCGCTCCGTGCGCCGCCGAGCTGACGAGCTTGCGGTACTTGGCGAGCACGCCCGAGGTGTATTTGGGCGGGAGCGGCTCCCAGCCGGCCTTGCGGGCGTCGAGTTCGCTCTCGTCGATCTCCACGTCGAGGCGGCGGTTGGCGACGTCGAGCACGATCGGGTCACCGTCGCGCACGAAGGCGATCGGGCCGCCGTCGACCGCTTCGGGAGCGACATGTCCGACACACAAACCCGTTGTGCCGCCGGAGAATCGGCCATCGGTGAGCAGCAGCACGTCCTTGCCCAGGCCGGCGCCTTTGATCGCGCCGGTAATGGCGAGCATCTCGCGCATACCCGGGCCGCCCTTGGGGCCTTCGTAGCGGATGACGACCACGTCCCCGGCCGCGATGGTGCCGTCTTCGAGCGCGTCCATCGCCGCGCGTTCGCCGTTGAACACGCGGGCCGTCCCGCGGAAGACATCGGAGTCGAAGCCGGCGCTCTTGACCACGGCGCCTTCGGGTGCGAGGGAGCCGTGCAGGATGGTGAGCCCGCCCGTCTTGTGGATCGGCTGATCGAGGCGCCGGATGACATCACCGTCGAGGCCGAGTTCGATGCCGGACAGGTTCTCGGCCATGGTCTTTCCGGTGACGGTCATGACATCGCCGTGCATGAGCCCCGCGTCGAGCAGAGCCTTCATCACCACGGGGATGCCGCCGACCTTGTCGACGTCGTTCATGACGTAGCGCCCGAACGGCTTGAGATCGCCCAGGTGCGGCACCTTGTCACCGACCCGGTTGAAGTCGGCGAGGGTCAGGCTGACACCGGCCTCGCGGGCGATGGCCAGCAGATGCAGGACGGCGTTGGTGGATCCGCCGAGCGCCATCACCACGGTGATGGCGTTCTCGAACGCCTCCAAGGTCATGATGTCGCGCGCGGTGATGCCCCGGCGCAGCAACTCGACCACGGCCTCACCGGACTTCACGGCATAGTCGTCGCGGCGACGGTCGGGGGCGGGCGGGGCGGCCGATCCGGGCAGGCTCATCCCGAGCGCCTCGGCGGCTGAGGCCATGGTGTTGGCGGTGTACATGCCGCCGCAGGCGCCTTCGCCGGGGCAGATCGCGCGTTCGATGCGGTCGACCTCCTCGCGGGTGATCAGGCCCTTGATGCAGGCGCCGACCGCTTCGAACGCGTCGATGATCGTGACGTCCTTGCCGTCGACGTTGCCCGGCAGCGTCGAACCCGCGTAGAGGAAGACACTCGACAGGTCCAGGCGCGCGGCGGCCATCAGCATGCCCGGCAGGCTCTTGTCGCATCCGGCGAGCAGGACCGAACCGTCCAGTCGCTCGGCCATCATGACGGTCTCGACGGAGTCGGCGATGATCTCGCGACTGACCAGGGAGAAGTGCATGCCCTCGTGGCCCATCGAGATGCCGTCGGACACCGAGATCGTGCCGAACTCGAGCGGGTAGCCGCCCCCGGCGTGGACGCCGCGTTTGACCGCCTTGGCCAGGCGGTCGAGCGAGAGGTTGCAGGGGGTGATCTCGTTCCAGCTGGAGGCGACACCGATCTGCGGCTTGGCCCAGTCCTCGTCGCCCATCCCGACAGCGCGCAGCATGCCGCGGGCGGCGGTCTTCTCGAGGCCGTCGGTGACGTCGCGGGAGCGGGGTTTGATATCGACCGACTGATCGGAGTCGTGTGCCATGGCGCAAGTCTACGACCGGTGCATCCCGCTCCCGGATCACCACCACGCAACCTGCATTCGGGATGTGCTGCTGCGCACCCGAGTGCTGCGATGCTCACGGTCAGCAACGAGGTGCCGACCGCGGCCTCCAGAGTTTGTTCAGATCAAGCTTCCGGTGATCACTTCTGCACCTTCGTCAGGTCGGTGAAACCGTCGACGCCCAGTTCCGCGCCGATCGCGGCGACGGCGTCGACGAGGGTCCGGTCCCCCAGTTGCGGCCAGCCTTTCAAGGGGATCGGGCCGCCGATCTGTTCGCGCAGATCGTTGACGTATTCGTCGATGAAGCGAATCGCGGTGCCGAGGGTGACGGTTTCGCCTCGGAAGTTGACGAAGGTCTCTTCGAGCGCGGCCATGGTTTTGCCTCCTGGGATGGGTGAGCGATCGATGAGTGCTTGCACCTCGAACCGGAATGCGTCCATGTCGATGCCGGTCGGGTCGATCTTTCCTTCGCTGCTGTACTCGCGGTGGGCGACGCAGTCGCCGGCGTCGCGGCCGAGGTGGCGCAGGATCGCGGCACAGCCCCGCTTGTAGGCGTCGAGTTGCACCGGGGTCCAGTCGGTTCCGTCGCCGCGGGACACCGCTTCGATGCCGATGACGTGGAAATTGGCGTTGTCGGTGGGCCAGCCGGGATGCGAGCCGCGCCCGGCATGCCAGCACACCCCGGCGGCGATCACCCGATACATGCCGTTCCGTTCGAGGACCAGTTGCGCCAACGGCCCGGCCAGATCGGGGCGGCCGTACTGGACGATGCGCCAGTCGTTTTCGCCACCGCCGGCGGTGTGATGACAGAGCACGCCGCGGACGTCGGCGAAATCTCCGTGCCCGCGCTCCCGCCATCCGTCGTGTTCGAGCACGCGCAAGCCTTCGGCGCGTAGGACGTCGGCCAACCAGAGCGGATCACTCACGCTTGCCTCCTCACATGCGCCCCAGATTTTCCGAGGCGCAGTGCATTCGATGCCGCGCGATGGATGGCGTTCCTCCCGTCAACACTTGATCGAATGTCTTAGACATACGTATTGCACAAATGTGTGAGTCCTCGGTACTGTCGGCGGCATGACCGACAACGACCGCACGACGAAGGCGTCACTCGGCCTGCGCCGGATCGCCTCGAGCCTCACCGTCTTCGGGCTGGCCGCGATGACGACTGCCGCATGCTCGGACGAGCCCGCGCCGGACACCGCCACCGTCAGCACCGACCGCGGTCCGGTGCGCGGCACCGTCGCCGACGACTACCGGTCGTTTCGCGGGATCCCCTTCGCCGCCGCACCCACCGGCGAACTCCGCTGGAGCGCACCACAACCGGCTGTCCCGTGGCGCGATCCCCGGGCCGCGACGACCCCGGGCAACGCGTGCGCACAGCCCGCCGACCTGCCCATCTCTGTCGCGCGGCAAGACGAGGACTGTTTGAACCTGGACGTCGTCACACCGAAGTCCACCGCGGGCCGGGCGTTGCCGGTGCTGGTCTGGATTCACGGCGGCAGCTTCACCTACGGGGCGGGCAGCCAGTACGACGCGGCGACGATGGCAGCCGCGGGCGAGGTCGTCGTCGTGACGATCAACTACCGGCTCGGCGCATTCGGATTCCTCAATTACCCAGCCCTGAACAATGATTCAGGCAATCTCGGTCTGCAGGATCAGCGTGCGGCGCTGCAATGGGTCCAGCGCAACGCCGCGGCGTTCGGCGGCGATCCCCGCAACGTGACGTTGATGGGGCAATCCGGGGGTGGTTACAGCGTGTGCGCCCACCTCGCCGCACCCGCGTCGGCAGGCCTGTTCCATCGAGCGATCATCCAGAGCGCCCCCTGTGCCGGGGACGGCTCCCGGTCCCGGCAGGAAGCCGAGCAGCAGGGCATCGGACTGGCAACCCGGGCCGGCTGTCCGGATCTCGCGACCGCCGCCGATTGCCTGCGCACGAAGTCGGCCACCGAACTGCTGGCCGCGGCCGGCGGCGGCCACGACGACTATCGGCCGGTCATCGACGGCGATCTGCTGCCGCTCGCGCCACGCGAAGCGTTCGCCACCGGCCGATTCAACAAAGTGCCGGTCCTGCTCGGCAGCAATCGCGACGAAGTGCGCGGCCAGCTCGGTGGCATGGAGGCGATCCCGGGGGCAGCGCCGCTCACCGCCGATGACTACGCCCAGCAGGTGCGGGCGAAGTTCGGTGCGCACGCCGACCAGGTGCTCAGCACCTATCCGGTGGCCGATTTCGGCTCACCGAGTGCGGCTTTGGCGGCGGTCCTGACCGATCACGGCTACTCGGTCCCGACGCTGGACACCCTCGCGCTGCTCGCCGCGCAGGTGCCGACCTACGCCTACGAATTCGCCGAACAGCAGACCCCCTACTTCCCGGGAATATCGCGGCCCAGTTTCCCGGTGGGCGCCAACCACATGCACGAACTGCCCTACCTGTTCACCGTCGACTATATGGAACGCGCCACGCAACAGGATCTGAGCGACAGCATGATCGCCTACTGGACTCGATTCGCCCGCACCGCAATTCCGGACGGTGATGCTCGCCCCGCCTGGCCATCCTTCGACGACCGGCGGTACGTGCAATCGCTGGCGTCGGGCCACGACGGCATCCGCGGCACCGACTTCGCGGCTGATCACCACTACGAGTTCTGGAAATCTCTGAACGCCTGACCTTTCACCCTCCCGCCAAAGAGTGTCGGCAACCTTTTAGCAAACTTTCGTCGGATAATGCTGCGCGTGGAACTGAACCGGCGATCGCTGATGGCTCTGGCAGCAGGCCTGCCCCTGCACGCGCTGCTCTGCGGTCGCGCGACGGGTGCGCCGATGGTGGCGCCGGCGACCACCCCCGCTCTCCGGTACACGATGGTGGCGTTCACCAACAACAGCCAGATCGACTTGTACGTCTACGAGTCCGCTGATGCCACGACATTTCAGCTACTGAAGGCATCGGCGTATCAACCACCTGGCGCGGATCCGGCGACTCCGGCCACCGATCCGACCGAGATGGGTCCGTTGCTGCGAGATCCGAGCCTGTTCCGGAGCGCGAACGGCCGTTACTACCTCGTCTACACGACCGCTTGGGATGGGGACACGCTCGGATTCGCCTGCAGCGACGACCTGAGCAATTGGACTCACATGTACGACTACCGGGTGCCGGTGTCCGATGTGCGGCATGCGTGGGCTCCGGAATGGTTCCTGGACCCCAGCGGTCAGGTCAATGTGCTGGTTTCGTTGAACACCGGCGCGGGCTTCACCCCCCATCTGATGACAGCCACCGACACCCAATTGAGTGTGTGGACGCCACCGACCCCCCTGGACGGGCTCGCACCAAGCCCGGGCTCCGAGAACGGCTATATCGATACCACCGTGGTGCATCATCACGGACGCTATTACGCCTTCGTCAAGAACGAGCTCACCAAATTCGTGGAGCTCGCGGTCGCCGACCAGCTCGCCGGGCCCTACACCGTTGAATGGACCGGCGATTGGGCCGGATGGGGAAGCCCACGAGAAGGCCAGTGCGTGATCCGCTTACCCCACGGCGGCTGGCGTATCTACCTCGACGCCTACAACCTCGACGACCCGCGCAGTGGCCGATACCTGTACAGCGACAGCATCGATGATTTCACCGAATGGACACTCCCCCAACCACTGCCCGCAGTCTCGGGCACCATCCGGCACGGCACCGTATTGGCGGAGCTCCGATAGCACCCACCACAGTGAGGTGGATCACAAACTTGCCCGGGTTGGGGCCGTTGCAGCGGCCGGTTCCCGGGTATGCGTTGCAGTGCGATCCGCGCATGCGGACAAACTCAGGAGAAAGAAGGAATCGTGTCGGTGACGGTCGTCGCGTTGCTTGGGATATCGGTGCTAGCGATCGCAGTCATCGCCTGCCATGTCACCGTAGCCGCCACGTACTGGTGGCAGATGCGTGACCTTCGACGGGGCAGCGCGACAACGCGCTCGGTAGACGTCCCGCGGACGGTATCGCATTCCGGGATAGCTTGATCCAGCCGATCACCCAACGGCGCGGCTCCCGCTCGCGCCGCCGAGTTCCCACTCGTCGCGGGTGATCTCGTAGCGGACCTCCCCCTGCTCGGCACCTTCGATCGGGGGCAGATCGGGCCAGTACGTCTGCACGTGGGTCATCCCGATTTTCTTCATGACGTTGCGCGAACCGCGGTTGACGAACATCGTCTCCGCCCAGACCATCCGCATCCCGAGCTCGGTAAATGCTTTGTGCAGCAACGCCGTCGAGCCTTCGGCCGCGTAACCCTCACCCCAGGCCGCCTTGCGGAACCGGTAGCCGAGTTCGACCTCGTCCGTGGGGCCTTCGGCCTTGGGTCGCAAAATGAACCAGCCGATGAACTCGCCACCGGCCTTCTCGTGCGCCGCGAACGTGCCGAACATGTCATCCCACTTCTCGTACTGGTCCAGCAGCCGGGGCAGCACCTCCCGGCGGATCTTCTCCGGCGGTGTCGGGACACCACCGGAGAGGTACCGCATGACCTCGGGGTCACTGTCGAGTTCGATGAGCAACTCGGCGTCGTTCTCGGTGAAGTGACGCAGTAACAACCGGTCGGTTTCGAGGTAGAGGGCCATACGCGATGGTCGCACGCACCGATCACACCCTTCAAGAAACCTGAGACCCGAACGCAACCGACGTTGCTACCTCGGGCAAGTGTCGAGTTCTGTGCGCAGCTTCGATTCCAGAGCGTCGGCCTCTTCCGTGGGAGTTTGCCCACCCTCGCCCACCGATTTGTAATAGCAGCCGCCGACGATCACCATTCCGTGGAAATCCGAAGACACTGCCCCACCTGGCTTCACCCACCCACCGGCTCCGTCGGTCCAGCCCAAGGCCAGCGGGTGAGCGGTAGTGGGCTGCACGGCCGCTATCACCGCCCGGAGCCTGGTTTCGGTCGACGCTCTGTCCGGTGTGACTACCCAAATCTTGCTGACCGAGCCGTCCTTGACTTCGATCTCGAATGCGAAATCCGGCGGGAGGTGATCCAGCTTGTCGTGAACGGCCTGTTCTTGGGCAGGGGTGTAAGGAAACACGATCTCCCATTCGGGCACCGCGTCGTCGGCTGTGGCATCCGCTGTCAGCGTCGCCGAGTCGGAACCGATCGCCGACCGGGTCGCATCTACCACGGCCCTGATGTGCTCGCTACTCGTGACTCTGATACTGAACAGCCCGCTGATCGGGTTTCGGTGCGCGTAGATCTTCGCGGCAGGAAGGCCCGCTTCGATTCCTCGAATCTTTCGAACGTCTTCCAGAACTTGCTCCGGATACAGCTTCCTTCCATACATGAGGTCTGCTCGGTCACCGATCGTGAAGGTTGTCGACTGCTGGTAGTCGGTGAAGTGGTCACCTTTCACCACAGTGATCCGCGCCGCGACGTCGGAAACCTGTTGCTCCGATGCCCGTTTCATCGCCACGGACAAAGCGAGGAAGGTACCGGCGAAGGCTCGAGAGGATTCGGCCGTGATGCTGTCTACACCGGGCATCGCGGCAATTGCCGCTTTCAACTCATCTATCTCTTTGCTGCGATCCGGCGCAATGAAGCAGCTCGACACCGATGCTGCCAATATCAAGACAGTAAGTACGACAACAAGTCTGCGCAGTTTCAAACCAGTCCCCCGGCAGTAGTAGCTTGCCTGGACTCTAGCGACACAGCTCTGGTTCGTCGCGCGGGCAGGTGGCTTCGGCGATCCAATCGAACTGTGCCAGACCGTGCGGTGGTCGCGTGCCCCCGAGTGTCAAGAAGCCGGACGGGTCAGTGATGCCTCGCAATGGGGCACGCAGCCGCGCCGACAGGTCCCGCAACCACCCTTCAACGGCCGGGTTTACTGATGGCCATGACGATCTAACCCATTGCAGAGGGAGGGATCCGTATGGTCCATCAACCACTTCGTTTCATTGGATCGGCGACGTACGCAGCAGCGGTAGCTATCGCCGCCCTGGGCCTTGCTGGGGCGCCTATAGCTACAGCGGCGGAGCTCGACGACCCGACATCGCAACCGACAATGAGCATTCCGTGCGACGACCCCATCTATCAAGAATTCGCACCCGGGCAACAGCGTCGCGCGCCTTGCCAGAACTCAAAGACCCCGATACAGAAGTCGACAGCCGAAAAGGCATGCACCGCGGCGTGTAAGAACAAGAATTGCGGCACCGGTACCTGCAAGGGCGAAAAGTGTGTGTGCAGTCGGTGTGCATCAGGCGGCCAGGGAGAGTCCTAGCTCGGACAATGCGGAGTGCCGCCCGATCACTCCGTGAAACTGGGTCTCGCCTCCACTACGTGATGGCTCCGGAATCGGCCTTGGCCTCGGAAATCGTGACGTATCAGTAGAGCGGGTCCTCGGAACTCGACACCGCCTCTTGCCAAGGCGCACCGGCACGGGAGACCCGGTTGTTGTCCAGGTCGAAGCGATCGACTCCGGCCTGTCCGCCCACGGTGAGGATCGCACCGTCGGCGGATATTTCGAGCGTCTCCCACGCTCCGGGGACCTCGAACTCCAGACGTACCAGTTCGAAATCGTCGCAGTAGTTGAGGCCTTGCAGGTTTCGCGAGTCCAGGATGCGAGGCCTGCGCAGCGCACGGCCTGCGAGCTCACCGTTGTCGAGCCAGGCCAGCACACCCCGTGGATGCCAGACCACAGCGGAGGGCGCGAACTGCTCGCCGTAGCGCTCGTCGTGGTCGAATTCCACCAGCTGCCAGCAATTCGCGTGATCGAGAGTGAGAACGAGCAAACCACCGTGCTGGGGACCGGTCACGTCCTGCGCGGCGTCGTCCCATTGATAGTCGGTCTCGAATCCCAGGACGAACACGCCGTCTCGCGGAAATCGCGCATAGGTCCAGCGCTCGAAGCAATACATCTGGTGGGGCTGGTATGTCGCTGTGTCCGAACGTAACTCGCCATCGATGAACCACCAGCGCCGATCTGGGGAAACCACCGCAATATCGGGCCGGAACTCCATGATCGCCTCACTGCGCCGAATCCGCGGCCGCTCGTAACCACGTGCGGACTTCTTCGTCGAGGTCGTCGGGGTGGTGGATTTCGAGATGGTGGGTCCACCGGTTGGGGGTGGGGTGGGCGATCTCCTTGAAGCGCTGGGAGCTTTCCTTGTGGTCGAGCACGAACGACAGCGCGACTTCGGCGTCCGGGTTTTTCAGGTGTTGGCCGGGCAGCCACAGGTAGGCGAAGCCGCGGTTGCGGCGGAAGGCGATTTGGCTTTTGGAGACGCGAACGTCGTAGGGGCCCAGCGAGTCCAGCAGGGTGCATAGTTTCCGGTAGATGGGTAGGGCGTCGGGGTGTCCGTCGAGGTATTCCTCGGGGGTGCGGGGCGCGTCTGTCATGTGCGAGCTCCTGTTTCGAGGTTCGTCGGTTGCGGTGCGGGCACCGCGGCTATCCGCCGCCTGAGGCGCAGCCCATTATCGTCCGTTGTCCAGGGCTGGTTCTTGGGTCGGGGTACCTGCGGTGGTGGTCGAGGCCAGGCAAAAAGGATGTCCGGCGGGGTCGAGAAGGACGCGGAAGTGCCGGCCGCCGGGTTGGTGGGTGGCGAGCGTCGCGCCGAGGGCGAGTAGGTGTTGTTCGGCCTGGTGGAGATCTTCGACGCTGAAGTCGAGGTGGAGTCGGCGTGGGGCGGCGGGGTCGGGCCATTGGTGTGGCTGGTGGTTGGTGACGCGTTGAAAGTCCAGCCGGACGTTGTCGTTGCTGGTGAGTACGACGAAGTCCGGGTTGGAGGAACGCAAATGCCCGCCGAGAAACTCCTGGTAGAACCGGGCAAGCCGGATTGGGTCCGGGCAATCGATGGTGACGGCGAAAAGGCGTGCGATAGTCGGCAACTGGTTCTCCTACCCCTAGTTCAGGTTGGCGGGCTCGCCGAACCAGCGGGAAAGGTGGTCGTCGAGGTCGTGCTGGTCCTCACCGATCCAGGCGACATGGCCGTCGGGCCGCAGCAGGATGGCCGGAACATCCAGCGCCACAGTGGGATCCGCGATGAGATCGACGCGATCGGACCAGCCTTCGATGGTCAGGCGTTCGGTGCGGTCGAGTACCAGGCCGCGCCCGCGATGTAGCCGGTCGTAGAGGTGGCCCTGTTGCAGGTCGATGTCGCGCAGGCGGCGACCGAGCAGGTCGGGGCGGGGGCCGAAGTCGTAGCGGATGTCGATCGCGGTGATCTTCTCGATCAGGTAGCGGTTGACCTCGTTGAAGTCCATCAGTTCGGTGAGCAGCCGGCGCACGGCCTGCGGGCCGGGTTCGGTGGATAACAGTTGCGTCTGGGCGCGGGTGTTGTCCAGGACGTCCGCGGCGACCGGATGGCGTTCGGCCTGGTAGCTGTCGAGCAATGTTTCCGGCGCCCAGCCGTGGATCTGCGCGGCCAGTTTCCAGCCGAGGTTGACTGCGTCTTGAACGCCCAAGTTCAGGCCCTGCCCGCCGATGGGCGGGTGGATGTGGGCCGCGTCGCCGGCCAGCAGCACCCGATCGACCCGGTAGCGTTCGGCCAGCCGGGTGGCGTCGCCGAAACGGGACAGCCAGCGCGGGGAATGCGCGCCGAAATCGGTTCCGGCGAGGGCGCGCAACTGTTGCCGGAAATCCTCGAGGGTGGGCGGTTCCGCGCGATCGGTGACTCCCGCGGCGGGGACCACGACGCTATAGATTCCTTCGCCGAAGGGCCGGAGACTGAATTGCCTATTGGTGGCGCTGATTTCGGCCACCTTGGCGGCGATCTCCTCTGGCGGCAGACCCAGTGCCAGCTCCCCCATCAGCGTCTCGGTCCGCGAGGGTTCGCCGGGAAACCCGACACCGAGCAGTTTGCGCACCGTGCTGCGCGCGCCGTCACAGCCGACGAGGTAACGCGCCCGCAGCCGCTCCCCGTCGGCCAATTCGACGGTCACACCCTCGGCGTCCTGCTCGAAACCGGTTACCGCACAACCGTTCCGGACCTGTGCGCCCAGTTCGATCGCATGTTCTTCGAGCAGCTGATCGATGACCGGCTGCGGGATACCCAGCAGATAGGCGTACTGCGAATCCAAACCCTCGGGCGCGGGTTTGGCGATGGCGGCGAAGATACCGCCGACCGGACGCTGTCGTCCACGTTCGAGCATGCGATCCAGCAGTCCGCGCATCGCCATCAGCTCGAGACTGCGCATGTGCAGACTGACTATGCGCACGAACGACCCGGGCTCGTGGTCCTTCTCCACAACGAGGACCCGCACATCGTGCAACCGCAGTTCGGCGGCCAGCATCGCACCGGTCGGCCCGCACCCGGCAATGATCACATCGAACAATGAACCACCCGTTCGCCGAATTTCTCCCACCCACGCGTCGCACTGGATTTCCGCAGGTCCTGGCTTCGGCCGCCCATTCTGCGGCACCCCTGAGTCTTGCCGCAAGCGATATATGTCGAGGAGCAACCCCGCACGAGTGCATTCCGTCGTTCGTCAGATAATTGCAGCATGGTTACTGTGGCTGGCCGCTGATGAGCGCTCCCTACGTCCGGCGAGCGATTCTGGACCGGCACAGTGTGCCGTCATTCGAGGAGTATCCATTCTCCTTGCCCGTGGTGCGTGGCCTGTCCGAATTGGAGCTGCATCCACGGGTGACCTTCCTCGTGGGCGAGAACGGCAGCGGCAAGTCGACGCTGCTGGAAGCCGTCGCCACCGCCTGGGGCTTCAACCCCGAAGGCGGCACGAAGAACTTCAACTTTTCGACCCGCGGTTCCCACTCGGGCCTCAACGAGCATCTGCGGCTGGTGAAGTCCGTGCACAAGCCGCGTGACGGGTTCTTCCTGCGCGCGGAGAGCTTCTTCAACGTCGCCACCAACATCGAGGACCTGGACAAGCAACCCGGCTCCGGACCTCCGCTGATCAACTCCTACGGCGGCGTCTCGTTGCACGAACAATCACATGGAGAATCATTCCTGGCGCTGATGATGCACCGCTTCGGCGGGCACGGATTCTATGTCCTGGACGAGCCGGAAGCCGCGTTGTCACCGAGCCGTCAACTGGCGATGATCGCCCGCATGCACGAGCTCGTCGGCACGCGATCCCAGTTCCTGATCGCCACCCACTCCCCGATCCTCATGTCGTACCCGGATGCCTGGATTTACCAAATCGGCGAGGACGGTTACGAACTCGTCGACTACGAAGACACCGAGCACTATCGCATCACGCGCGCTTTCCTCAACAACCCCGCCAAGTACCTCGACGAGCTATTGGATTGACTCCTGCGGGCGCTGCTCCCGGACGGCGACTGGCCCTGACAATCGCAGCTCGGGGTCGGATAGGCTCGGGCATCAGATGATCAGTCACCGAAGGGGCTCACCGTGCGCCGCGTTACGACGGTTTCCGACAGCATCCTTGTTGCGGCGAAGCCCTTGGATGTCTATGAGCAGATCAGCGATCCCCGGCTGATGGGGCGGTGGAGTCCCGAGAATCTCGGGGCCACCATTCGCGAACCGCGGGAATCCAGTTATGCGGGTATGGAATTCGACGGGGTCAACAAGCGGGGCCTGACCAAGTGGGTGACTCGGTGCGTGGTGACCGCGGCGGACCCGGGCGAGCGGTTCGCGTTCCAGGTGCAAGCGATCGGGGCGCGTGAGCCCTGGATTCGGGCGGGGATCGCCAGCTGGGAATACCGGTTCACGCAGGAAGACGGCGGGACACGGGTCACCGAGACCTGGACCGACGACCGCAGGCGGTGGCCGAACGCGGCGGTCCAGGTGTTCGACCGGATCGTCACCGGCGGAGACACTTTCGCTCAGTTCCAAGCCAAGAACATCGCGCGCACACTGCGCAATCTGAAGAAACAACTCGAACAGGCCGGATGATGGCCGCCGTCGACATCGAATCGGTCCGGATCCACCAGCTCACCCCCGAGGACTGGGCCCGTTTCCGCAGCATCCGGCTACTGGCATTGGCCGAAGCGCCTCACGCTTTCGGCTCCACCCTCGCCGAGGCGCAGTCCCGCACCGATCAGCTGTGGCGCGAAATCCTCGCCGCCCGCACCCAATTCGTCGCGAGCGCCGACGGCCAGGAGCTCGGCACCGTTGGCATCGCCCCGGAATCCGGTGCGGCCCACGTGGTGTCGATGTGGGTGGCCCCGGAAGCTCGCGGCACCGGCGTCGCCGACCTGCTGGTCCGCGCCGTCATCGAGTGGGCCACCGCCAACCGCCTGCCCGCCATCGGCCTGGAAGTCTCCGAGGGCAACGCCCCCGCCGAACGGCTCTACCACCGCCACGGTTTCCGTCGCACCGGCGTCACGGGCCCGATCTCCCCCGAGGACCCGCGCCTGGAATTCGAAATGCGGCTCGAGCTCCCGGGGACCCGGTAGCTGGCGGTGCCAGCACCCAAGCTGAGACCATGAGTTCCCCGCCAAACGCGATATTCGGCGCGGCGGAGCCCCTTCGAACCCAGGTTGTTCGGGCCCGCCGGAGCACCCCGAGCCCACACTCCTTCACCCAAACCGGGGCCGGCTGTTCCTCGGGGACGTAGTGGCCGCCGTCGGCGATCTCAACGAAGTTTCAGTGCGGTGGCGGCCCGCTGGTTCGCGATCGTCAGCACGGTCTCGGCGTCACAACCGCCGCCGCCGACCAGGTGCCCCGGCGTCGTTCAAATCGCCGACGATGAGCAGACGCATTGCCCTGGACCGTGATCAGCCCGGAAGTTGGCAGGCCGCCACTGCGGCGCAGAATCGTCACCCAGATGTCACGCGCGGATTCGCACCCGCGATTTCCCCAGGGAAGTGCCGCGCCGCGATCCCGTCGAGAAGCAGCGCCAGGCTGTCCTCGAGAAGTTTGTCGAGGTCGAGTTCGAGTCCGGTGGTATCGGGGTCGAAGACACGCACCAGCATCGGGTGCGTCTCCGGGGCGACCAGCGCCGCCACCTGCTCGGCAGTGGCCTGTAGTCCGAGCGGGCGGCGTTCGGAGGTGACCAGCAGCGCCAGCCCCTGGACCAGGCTCGACACCGAAAGGCACGCTGTGAGCAGGGCATCCCTGGTCATGCCCGGCCGGTACAGCGCGGCGAAGGGGCGTTCCAGGGAGTCGAGCAGTGTCGGGCCCAAGGGCGGGCGAGTCTGGGCGAGCACCGCCAACATCCACGGGTGGCGCCGGTAGAGCTGCCATTCACCGCGCGCTTCGTAGGCGAGACTCTCGCGCCAGCCTCCCAATGTGGTTGGCGGCGGCGGAATTTCGGCGAGCGTCAGTTCCGCCATTTCGGCGAACAGGGTGTCACGGTCGGGGAAATGCCGATACAGCCCGGCGGTCGCCACGCCCAACTCGGTGGCCAGGCGGCGCATGGACACGCCTTCCACACCCTCCCGGTCGGCGAGCGCCACGGCGGCGCGCACGATGGCGATGGTCGTCAACCGGCGCGGAGGGGTGCGGCGCTGCGGCGCGGACTCGGGTTGGCGGCGGGCCCGGTAGGCGCGGGCCTGACAGGACCGCGAGCAGTACCGGCGCCGCCGGCCCCGCGCCGGATGCGCGAACTCCGCACCACATACCGCGCACGCCGGCGCCTCGGATTTCATCACACCTACCAGTGTGACGAAATTGTCGTAAGCACGTCGGCACAGCCATACCTTGGCTTTCGAAGACACTGTTCACAACGGGAGGTTGCAGAGATGACTACGCCAGTGAGGGTCCACCGCGCCGAACTCGACGAGCTCGACACCGTGGCGCGGGTACTCGCCGAAGCGAGCGTCGACGAGGAAGTGCTCAGCTGGATCATGAAAGACCACCCCGAGGTCGCCGAGCAGTACCGCACCCAGCACGCGCCCGGGATGGTGGAGAAGGCGATGCGTGAAGACGAGGTCTGGGTCGCCGGCGACGGCACCGACATCTGGGCGGTGTCACTGTGGCAGACCGTGCGGGACCGCGATCGCCTCGAACGCGAGGCCGCCGAGATGCGCGCCGTCTACGAACAGGTCCCGCTCCCGCCCTTCCGGCGGCTGCGGGCACTGACCGCCCTCCTCGAACAAACCCATCCCGCCGAGGTCCCGCACCGCTACCTGCAGTTGATCGTGACCCTGCCCCAGCATCGCGGCAAAGGCGCCGGCGCCGCCATCGTCACAGACCGCGCCAAAGCCGCCTCCGACGCCGGTCTCCCTGCCTACCTCGAGGCCAGCACCGAGCGCTCGTCACGCCTGTACGCGCGCTGCGGATTCGTCATCGAAGGCGATCTGATCCCGCTGCCCGAAGACGGTCCGATCCTGCGACCCATGTGGTTCCGCGGCTGAGTTCACCGCTGCGGCATCGACACGGCCGGGTGCGGCGCAGGGAGTTCAACACGCCCAGCGCCCACCCGACCGATCACATCCGCACGGCACCGTCGGGGGCCGGAGTATTGCGCAGCGATTTCGTGGGCCAGCGCTGATGAACATCTCGCGCGGAATCGGTTGCGGCACAAGGTAGGTGGTCGGATCCGTGCTCATCGCCGCCGGCAACGCGCACGGTGCCGGCCGGACGGATTCGGTGAAGACCCATGTCGAGGCACTGGACCAAGCGAGTAACTGCCCGCCATCCTGGCGATCCTCAGACTGCTCGGCTGCGCCACCGCGAGCAACGCGGTCAGCTGGGGCAACGGCGGCAGCACCCCGAGCTCAAGCGCCGGAACATCCCGACGGTAACCCGGGCTACTTGCATGAGCCCCTTCGGCCAACCGGCCAGCAGCCGACCTGCGCGTCACCGCGCAGGTCGATTACTCCGCCGGTGTCAGGCGCCGGATTCGACCGGCAGGCCCGCCGCCGCCCAATCCTCGATCCCGGCGCGGTAAGCCCGGACGTTGCCGTAGCCGAGGGCATGCAGTTTCACCGCGACGTTTTCGCTGTTGCGGCACCTCTCGTTCGAGCAGTAGGTGACGATCGTCGCCTCCCGGTCCGGAAGCAATTGGGCCGCTCGGGATTCCACGTCGGCTTCGACCAGGACCAGCGCACCGGGCAGGTGCGCCTTCTCGTAGTAGCCCGGACCGAGGGTGTCCAGCACGGTCACCGAGCCGGACTCGATCGCCTCGGCCAGTTCGGTGCGGGTGATGACTGTGGTCATGCGAATTCCTTCCAGAGAGCACGCCGATTTTATGTGCGTGCGCACGCAAACTATATGCGTGCGGGCGCACATAAGTCGAGTACTATTGCCGCATGGCCGAATTGGAGCAGCCCCGCGCCGCGCAACACGCCTGGTCAGCGCTGCTGCGAGTGCACGCCCAACTGGTCCCGCAGATCGACGCCGACCTACGGCGCCGCTTCGGCCTGCCGCTGGCCTGGTACGACGTGCTCCTCGAACTAGACGGCACCGACCCACTACGCATGACCGACCTCGGCAACCGCGTAGTACTGAGCCGCACCCGAGTAAGCCGCCTGGTCACCGAAATGGAAAACGCGGGACTCGTTGCCCGCCACAACAACCCGGGCGACGCCCGCTCCGCCTTCGTCACCTGCACCGACCTCGGACACCAACGCCTCCACCAAGCGGCCCCGCACTATCACGCCGCAATCGCGGCACACTTCGACCGCCTCGACCCGCCCGAACTCGACGCCCTGGCCCGCACCCTCACCAAACTCCTCGGCCCCGTCGAACTTCCGACGCCCCGAATCGCGAGAACCTGAACGCAGCCAGCCCAGCGGTGTGATCGCGCGAGCTACAGCCGTACAGCGAGCAACTCCGCCCGCCTGAGCGTATCGGCGGGTGCCCAGCCTCGGCACAAGCCGACAAGCCCTGTCCCACCTGCCGCGCCGCGCTCGCGCAGGATGGACATCGACGGGAGTCATATCGGGGCCATTTGATCTTGACATGCACCGATATGACTCCCGTCGACGGAGGTTGGTAGTTGCGCACCGAGTGAGCCTCGACGGTGTTCGGTGCGGCGCCGGGCAAGATCGGTACCTTTGGTGGGATGCAGAGTGGTTCCGCGAGATTCGGCACGGAAGTTCCCCCGACCATCCTCGGAGTGCGCTGATGTTCGCGCGGTGGGGTGCGCTCGTATCGCGAGTGCGGTTTCTCGTCCTCGGGATCGTCACTGCCGCGCTGCTGGCGCTCGGCGGGTACGGGTCCGGGCTGGCTGATCATCTCAGCTCCGGGGGAATGTTCGATCCCGGTTCGGAGTCCAGTGAGGCGGCGCGGATCGCCGACCAAGCCTTCGGCCGCAGTCACGAATTCGATGTCGCGGTGCTCTACACCGCGCCCGCCGGAAAGACCGTCGACGACCCGGAATTCAGCCGTGCGGTCATCGAAAGCCTCAATGGGTTGTCGCGGAAACATCCCGGCGAGATCGGCGGCATCAACGCCGCGTACTGGCCGGCCGTCACCGCCAGAGTCACCGGAGCCGTAGCCGTTACCCCCGACAAGACCAAAACCATTGCGCTGATCGCGCTGCGCGGCGAGAACGACACCGACATCATGCGCAACTACCGGGAGGTGAAGGACGCCTTCACAATTCCCGGTGTCGACGTGCAGGTCGGCGGGCTCCAGCCGCTGGCGGGAACGCTCAACGACAAGATGGCCGAGGATATCCATCGCGTCGAGATCCTCGCGCTGCCCGCGGTGGCGTTACTGTTGTTCTTCATCTTCGGCGGGGTCGTCGCGGCGGCGCTGCCGTTGATCGTCGGCGGGCTCACCATGATCAGCGCGAACGGCGTCGTGCGATTCGTGACGAATTTCGCCGAGGTGAATTCCTTTGTCCAGCCGATCGTCACGATGATCGGGCTCGGGCTGGCCATCGACTACGGATTGTTCATCGTCAGCCGATTCCGGGAGGAACTCGCCGCGGGCCACACCACCCCGGACGCGGTGCGACGGACCGTAATGACGGCCGGGCGAACCGTGGTGTTTTCCGCAACGATGATCATCGCGAGCCTCGGCGGCATGCTGCTGTTTCCGCAAGCCTTCCTGAAATCGATGGCGTATGGGGCGATCGCCACCGTGTCACTGGCTGCACTCACCGCCATCACCATTCTGCCCGCCATGCTGGCCATCCTGGGTCCGCGCGTGGACATGCTGGGGCTGAAGCGATTCCGCAAGAACCGCAAGTCCGACAACGGCATGTGGGACCGATCCACCGCGTGGGTGATGCGCCATCCACGCAAGCTCGCGGTACCGCTGTGCCTACTGCTGCTGTTCCTGACCGTACCGATCGGCAACCTGATCTTCGGCGGGTTCAGCGAACGCTATCTCCCACCGGACAACCCGACCCGCCTCGCGCAGGAGGCAATCGACGACAGCTTCGCCAAGAAACGCGCCGACCCACTCGAACTCATCTTCGTATCCGGCAATACCGCGGCCATCGGCACGGTCGTGAAGCAAGCCAACGAAGCACCGGGCCTGTCCGAGGATTTCAAAATCCCGTCGCACTCGACGATTCAAAAAGGCGTCTACCGCACCAGCACCCTCCTCGTCGACTCCGCGCAAGCGGGCAAAACCATCGACTATCTGCGCCGGATGGACGTACCCGACGATGTGACCATGCTGGTCGGCGGCATGCCGGCCATGCAGAAGGACAGTATCGACGCACTCCTGTACCGCATTCCGATCATGGTCGCGCTCGTCCTGTTCGTCACCACAGTGCTGATGTTCCTCACCTTCGGCTCCCTGATCCTGCCGATCAAAGCCGCACTGATGAGCGCCCTCGGCCTCGGCTCCACCCTCGGCATCCTCACCTGGATCTTCGTCGACGGCCACCTCGCGGGCCTGCTCAACTTCACCCCGCAACCGATCCAATCGAACATGCTCGTGCTGATCATCGCGATCATCTACGGCCTGTCCACCGACTACGAGGTCTTCCTCATCTCCCGCATGGTCGAAGCCCGCGCCCTCGGCGCCAGCACCAGCGACGCGATCCGCATCGGCACCGCACAGACCGGAAACATCATCACCGCGGCCGCACTCATCCTGCTCGTCGTCACCGGCGCGTTCGCGTTCTCGGATCTGGTGATGATGCAGTACATCGCCTTCGGCATGATCGCGGCCCTGTTCATCGACGCCACCCTGCTGCGCATGCTGCTCGTACCCGCCGTCATGCAGTTGCTCGGCGACCGCTGCTGGTGGGCGCCCGCGTGGATGCAGCGGATACAACGCCGAATCGGTCTCGGCGAACCCATTCTCGACAACGAACACCCTGGTCCAGCCCATTCCAGCGCTCTTGCCGAGTCGAGGAGATAGCCCGAAAGAGTCCGCAGGGGTAGCGTCGGATTCTGCGGAAAACAATGCCTCGATACCGGAATTCCGCGCCGTTGATTCATGTGAATATCGCTGTGCCGCAGCAGATTCAGTCCGATGCGGCTGGATGGTTAGGCTTGGGTCATGAAACGGCTGGATCCGAGCTCTTCGCTGACCTACGACGACGCGGTTCGAATCGCGCGCGATCAGGCGCGGGATCCCGGCAGTGTCGTCTATTACAGCCATCAGAGCCTCGAAAACGCCAGCTATGGTCGAGGGTTCGCCTTCCTGGAGACGATCCGGTCCGACCGCGGTGATCTGGATGCCTATGTTCTGGTGAGCACGGTCGGGTGCGCCTCGGGGCTCCTGTCCGAGGCCGGACGCACCATCGACACGGTGATCGCCGAACACCTGGCCCAGGCCGCGCATGCCAACCGGGATATCTCCGACAGCGAACTCGGTGTGGCGCAACGGCTGGCGCTCGAGGCTTACGACGCCGGCTTGACTCGCATCGATGAGGTAGCCGGTGGGATCGATCCCGAGACGGTCGACTATGCCGAATTCGTTCTGCTCATCCTGCGGAGCAGCGGCGGGCCGACGGTTTCCGGGCGTAAAATCCTGGCCCGCAGCGATTTCCTGCTGCAATCCCCGACCCCTGGGCGTCGATACACTCAACCCTGCCCGCTCTGCGAGCGGCCGGCGGTCTACGAGGGGCGGTACCCGCGCATGGTCTGCTATCACTGCAGGGACCGCACTACCGACCGGGCCGGGCGCCGAGTTGTCGGTTTCAACACCGATGCCTTCGGCGGAATGATCGCCTACTACGCCGACGCACTCGAACACCCGGACGGCTCCGGACCCCACCAGGAAGAATCTGTCGAGGTCACCCGAACCGGTGTGTGTTTCATCGACGGACATCCGGCGACCATGCGGGAGGGGCGGTTCGGTGGAATCGTCGTGGAACTGGCGTCCGCCGACTAGGAAGACGGCGCTGTTGTGCGCACGAGTCAGGCGTGGCCCGGGTGGACGTCCGCGGTTTCCGTTTCGCCGCCCGCTCGACGATCCCGCGACGGCCGAAAACGGTTTCCATAGCCGCAGTGCGGGGTACGCTCGCGCCAGATAACACGCGGAGTCACCACGGCCACTGGACCGAAGGACCACCGATGAAATCTTCAACGGGCGCGCTCAGCCACCTCGACGCCGAATACTCCGATCCCACCGCCTTGCAAGTGCGGATCGACACCCACCGGCGCTTCTCTGAGAAAGCCGACGACCCCCAGGCCGACGTGCTAGCCGCGATAAATCTCACCGGCACCGAGTATCTCGCCGACATCGGCTGCGGCGACGCGCGCTTCCTGGCGAGCCTCGCCGCCGCCGGCCACCAGGGCCCGCTGGTCGGCGTCGACACCTCCGCCACCATGGTCGCCGCCGCCGACGTCATCCCCGGCGTGCGCGGCATCCTCGCCGACGCCACCCGCATGCCGTTCGACGACAACACCTTCGACGTGCTCACCGCCCGCCACATGCTGTACCACGTCCCCGAACCCGCCGCGGCCCTGGCCGAATTCCGCCGCACCACCAAACCCGGCGGCATCGTCAGCGTCGTGGTCAACCGTCCCAAGAGCTGCCCGCGTCTCCGCGAACTCATCACGGCACACGCCGCCACCTACGGCATCGACCCCGCCGACGCGCTCCCGTACACGGTCAACGCCGAAACCCTCCCACCCCTGATGAACGAAGCCTTCGGCACCGCGACCCTGCTGCGCCGCGACAACGCCCTCGTCTTCGACTCCCCCGAACCCCTCATCCACTTCGCTGCCTCCCTCTTCACCTTCGACGGCATCGCCCCCGACAACCCGCACCGCGCCGCCATCCTCACCGACCTCACAGCCGACATCGAAGACTGGTTCACCTACCACCCCGGCCAAGCCTGGCGCGACCCCAAGGGCTACCTCGTCGCCACCGCCACCATCCCGGACTAACCCGCCGGCCCCGGGACCACGACGGCCGCGCCGGATTCGTCCCCACGGCCACCATCCCGGACCGACCCAACGGCCTGCACCAGCGTGACCGCGAGGGAGTCGTCAAGGGCTCCCGCCGCCACCAACCCGCCGCCCCTCCACCACGGAGCCGCACCGGATCCACCGCCCTCCGGATCGTCACCGCCGCGCTGGTGGCGCTAGCGATTCGGTGCGGCGGACCCCCCGGATCCATCGATGTAGCACTGACGACGACGCGCGTGACGCCCTGTGCGGCAAAGGCTTCGAGCCGCTCATCAGTCAGGTCGAACCCAGCACTCCTCCGCCCAAAACAGGCCCCCTTCCTTCATGGCTGTGGTTGCTATAGACGTAATGAAAGTTCGCTGCGGACGTACCCCGTGGCCTGATCTTTGATGAGGGATCATACATAGTTAGATGCGCATATCTACCTACAGGGATGTGGAATACAGTTCGATCAGGCCACCAGGCTGTCCAATCCCCGCCAATCAGAATGCTTTCCATCGCCCCTCCCCGAATCTCTCGACCCGCGGGCTGAGACTGCACGCAGGCCGTGTCGCCCCTCCCCCACCCTCCTTCGTCCCCATTGCCCCAAATGCCCACTCCCCTTCCAGCGCACCGGCCTCCGCATCCCTCGCCCCGCACACTGAGCAGAAGACCGCCGGAGATCATGCGCTGATCAAGATCATCAGGAACTGGTGGCGGCATCGCCCGAGTAGCCCCCACCACCAGTTCCTGATGATCTTGACCGACTATCCAGGCGCTGACTCCGGCGGTTGCAATCCCGGCCAGGGCAACCGTCGATGCGTGCGGGCAGCAATGCCAGGCGGAGCGATGGAACCTTTGCCGTCCTCACTGCCTGCCAGTACGCGGCAAATAAATTCGCGCGGGACGTCAACGCGGATTCGTGTGCAACCCGCCGCGATCGGTGCGGGTGGATCGGCGTTGGCGGAATGCACAATTGACCCATCGATCCCCGCCCAATTCGGACGCTCGACCAGTTAGGCTGCCGGACAAGTGAATCCGGGCTGCCGGGCAGTGCGGCCGATCAACGAATTCCCGCAGGAGACTCATGCGATCCCTCAGTCGCCGTCAGGCCCTGGCTGCAATGTCCACGTCCGCCGTCGCGCTGATGGTGGGGTCCGCCGCGCCCGTGCAGGCTCGACCGGCGGCGCCCGCGGAGGTGGCACCGTTGGGTGCTGATTTCCTGTGGGGTGTCGCGGCGTCCGGATATCAGGCCGAGGGGCATGCGCCGGACAGCAATTGGGCTCGGTACGTGGCGGCGGGGAAGACCGAGGATCCGTATCTGGAGTCGATCGACTTCTTCAGCCGGTATCGCTCCGACATTCAGTTGGCCGCTGACCTCGGCGTCAAGGTGTATCGGATGGGGATCGAGTGGGCGCGGGTGCAACCCAGGCCGGGTGAGTGGGATGAGAACGGATTCCGCTTCTACGACACCGTGATCGCCACGATCAAGGCGGCGGGGATGCGGCCGATGTTGACCCTCGACCATTGGGTGTACCCGGGGTGGGAGGTCGATCGCGGAGGCTGGGCCAATCCGGGCATGGTCGAGGATTGGCTGACGAACGCGCGCAAGGTAGTCGACCGGTACGCGCCGACCGACCCGCTGTGGGTGACGTTCAACGAGCCCGCGATGTACGTCATCAACGAGACCCGGCACGGCGGAATCTCGGTGACGGACGCGCCCGCGATGAACGAGCGGCTCGCGCAGTCGCACAACGGGATCTACGACTACATCCACCAGGTACAGCCCGGCGCCATGGTGACCAGCAACGTCGCCTACATCCCGGCCGCGGACGATCTCGTCAGCGGCGCGATGATGTCGCGCATCGCCCACAAGCTGGACTACATCGGCATCGACTACTACTACGGCATCTCCCCCGACACCCTCACCAGCGGGTTCAGCTTCTCCGAGCTCTGGAAGAACTCTCTGCAACCCGAGGGCATCTATTACGCGCTCCAGCACTACGCACGCGCCTTCCCCGGGAAACCGCTCTACATCGTGGAGAACGGCATGCCGACCGAGAACGGCCATCCGCGAGCCGACGGCTACACCCGCGCCGACCTGCTGCGTGACACCGTCTACTGGTTGCAGCGCGCCAAAGCCGACGGCATCAACCTCATCGGCTACAACTACTGGAGCCTCACCGACAACTACGAATGGGGTTCCTACACTCCACGTTTCGGCCTGTACACCGTCGACGTCCTGACCGATCCGGCACTGACCCGCAAGCCCACCGACGCCGTCCCCGCCTACGCCGCGATCACCCGGGCCGGCGGCGTGCCGGCCCGGTACCGCCCGACCCGCGCCCCGAAAACCTGCTCGTTCGTCGATGCTCTCGCCAGCTGCCTCGACCCGGTGACGATCCCGAAGTAGCCGGGATCGGAGGTCAAAATCCGCGGCCTGCACACCCCATTCGCGCTACGCACGTTCGCTGCGAGGACCTCTCGACCTCAACCCTCCACCAGTCCAGAGGTAGGTGGAAGAGGGCTTTTCCAAGCGCTTCCCCCGCAATTGAACGCTCCTGGGACAGATCTGCGGCGTGAAAGTGGACGAAAATGTCCATCTACGCGCACTGCCGCCCACTCCGTCGACGGCGTAGGATTCTTCGACATCGATCAGACCGATTCCGCCTGATCATGTTGTTCGACAAGTTCATTCGGTGATTCGCGCCGGATCGCGTGGTTGCGCCGCGGTCCGGGTCGGCATTCGCCCGCTGGGCAGCGCTTGTTCTCTGATCACAGCACCTCGCTGGAGGCCTCCGGCGTAGGCCTCGAGGTGACATCGCTCGACCTCGGAGAAAGGTTCGATCATCATGCTCGACAACATCATTCGGCCGGAGCCCGGCTGCCAGTGCGGCTGCCAATCCGGTGGTCCGTGCCAATGTGGCGGTGGCTGCAGCGCCTGACCGCGATTCGCGTGTGCGCGCCTACACACCGTCCGGTAGGCGCGCCACCACGCTGGCCGCCGAAGAACCGGCCGGTCGCCTAGCTGGGCCCGGACAGTGCTGTCCGAACCTGATGGGTCCGAGCCTGCGCGCAGCCAAGCCACCGTCACGCAGGCTGGCGTCAACCCGGTCACGATCCCCCGGACCGACGTAATTCCGAGTGCCCCAGACGCTTCCGTGCTGTTAGTCTCAGCGCATCTACCTGGGGAGGATAGATGGCAAGCACAAACGGCCCACTCGGGGTGATTCGACAAGTCGGTGGACTGGCCTTCATAGCAGGAGCTATCTGGCTCGGGATTTCGATTTTCGCGGCCAACGCGGATCCAGGGGCGACCCCGGAATGCGATGGAAAGAAGATGGTGCCCGGTGACCGGTGCATCGTCTATGGAGGTGGCAGCGACAGCTACACCTATGAATCGAAACTCGCTGATCAACGTGACGGTAAGGAGCAAGGCGAGCAGCACCTACCGTTGGCGATCGCCCTGACCGGGATCGGCGCGGTGACCTACGGTGGCGCGCTGGCTGGGCAGCGGCGGGTTTCGGTCGGCGGGTAGCGCGGTCGCGCCGGTCCGGACGCGACTCCGGACCGGCGCACAACTGCTACCACCCGGGGCTACCGCTGACCGGAATATTCACCCAGCTCGGCCGATTCGGGTCGAGTTCCAGGTGCTGCGGCAGCAGTTCGCTCTCGTTCAGCAAGGGCCGCAACGGAAGTCCGCGAGGGAAGTTCAGCGCGTACACATCGATGCGCAGCCGATGGCCGGGTTGCAGAATGCCGTCGGTCGCGGGCAGTCCGATGTCGAGGATCGTCGGTTCGCCGGGGACCAGCGGCAGCCGGTCCGCCAGGGTGAGAATCGGGTACGGGTCGGTGTAGTCGCCGCTGGGTGAGCGAGTCGACTTGGCCTCGTTCACTTTTCGCAGGGAGGCTTGCAGCTGGCCGCTGGTCCACACGGTGGAGCGGCCGTCCGGTGCGACGTCGTTGACGGTGACCGCCCAGTAGCCGTCGGTGGAGTCGAGCACCGTATTCAGGTGCACGGCAATCGGCCCCGAGATCTGGGTGGGTTCGGCGACCGGCGCGCTGGTGAAGGTCAGCCCGTTGGTTTCGTTGATGCGGTCGTCCTTGGCGCAGATATCCAGAATGGCGGTCAAACCCGCTGTGCCGGTGGCGGAATCGCGGGAGCACACGCCGGTGAGCCCGGGTGCGACGGTCAGCCGCGCCGCTCCCCCGGGCTCGGCGGTGAGACTGCCGTCGTGCACACTGCGCGCGGTCCCCGACACTGCCGGGCTCAGATACATGCGCCGGTAATCCATTCCGGGACGCGGAAATTCGGTGGTGCTGGTCCAGCCGCCACCCTGCTGCCACACCGTCACATCGGCGTAGTCGTCGATGCCGTTGTCGATGCCCTTGAGCCACTTGTCGAACCACGCGCGCTGCAGCACGTCCAGCCGCGGTGGCCCGCCGGGCAGGCCGAGACCGCTGCCGGAGGTCAGGTGGTAGGTGTCGCCCATGATCAGTTTCTTCTGCCCCGCAGGCACATTCACCGCTTGGAAGGCGCGCGGCGAGGAGTAGGTGAAGATGTCGTGCCAGCCGCCGTAGACGAAGGTCGGGATCTCGATCTTTTCCGGATGCCCGAGCCAGGCGGTGCGAATCAGCGAATCGTCCTGGAGCAGATTCAGCAGGTAGTCGGGCACCTCGGCGATGCTCGGAATCGTCAGTGCGGCAAGCAGATAGTTGAAGAAGGTCAACGGATCCGCGGCGCGGTCGGCCAGCCATTTCCAGTCGAAGCCGCCGTTCAGCATGGACTGCACGTTCGGCACCAGCTTGGTCCCGTTCACGGCCATCAACCACACCGGCAGGAACCCGATGCCGACCCCGCCACCGGTGGCGGCGATATCGCGGAGCAGGTCACTGCCGGGCACCACGGGGAAGACCGCTTTCAGCGCTTCGGGTTTGCGCTCGGCGGTGTGCATCTGATTGATCGCCGAGTAGGAGACGCCGTTCATGCCGACGGACCCGGTGGACCAGGGCTGGCGGGCCGCCCACTCCACGACCTCGACGCCGTCCTGCTGCTCACGCTCACCGAAGACCTGCCACAGGCCTTGAGAGAACCCGGTTCCACGCACGTCGACGACCACCTGCGTGTAGCCGCTCTGCACGAGTTTGCGGTCCACGCTGAAGACTCGGCCGAGGCCGGCGGGCAGCACTCGGGTCGTCTCGGTGAGACCGCCCAGGCCGAACGCGGACAGGTCGAAACCCTTCAGCGCCTCGACCAGCAGGTCGCTGAGGATCGGGATGCTCTGGGCCGAATCTGCCAGGTTGGCGACGAGTTTCGTGTACGGGGTGAGGTTGACGACGGTCGGCGTCTGCTCCGCGATGGGCACGCCCGCAGCGTCCGCGGGCCGGTACACGTTGCCTTTGAGCACGGTGCCGTCGCTCATGGTGATCGGCACATCCCAATCGATGTGCACCTGCGGATAGGTCCGTGGGCCGTCGTGTGTCGCGGTCCAGGAGGCGCCGAGCGCGCCGCCGTCGGGCGTCGCCTGCCCGGCCTGCGCGGACACCAGACCGGTGCTCACCACGATGACTGCCCCCAGCGCGGTCAAGGTCCGGAATAAGCGTCGTCGCTTGGTCATACATCCCCGCTCGATTTTGGCGTCCCAGACAACGCCACTGTCTTACCAGCGGGTAACAGTAACGGTCGGCACAAAGCCGGGCAATAGTGCCTTGTGCCACAGCACAATCGAGTTGTGAGCGGTCAGCACTGGTGGGCCCCAGCGCAATTCAGCGGGAGAATCCGAGCATGTCGAGCAGCGCCTCGACCTGCAGCTCGAACAGTTCGCCGCGATCGGCGAAGGTGTCGGTGCCGTAGATGTCGAACACGTCGCCGCTGACCAGCCCGAACAGCGACGCCCACAGCGTGACGCCC
Organism: Nocardia sp. XZ_19_385; assembly: GCF_015355755.1. Lineage (NCBI taxonomy): Bacteria > Bacillati > Actinomycetota > Actinomycetes > Mycobacteriales > Nocardiaceae > Nocardia > Nocardia sp. XZ_19_385. The sequence continues at coordinate 899,319 of NZ_JACVEE010000003.1, read as the reverse complement.
CGCGCGATCAGCCAATCAGGGAGGTCCAGCTCGAATTGACCACGGATTTCCTCGAAACTGCCCGACAGCGCGCTGGATACGCGCGGCAGCGGATCGGGGGCGGTGAGCATCCCGCGCTCGTAGGCGCGCGCGAACAAGAACTGCATGGTGGTGATGACCCGGGTGCCCGGCGTGGTGGTCTGGTCGGCGGGCGCGTCGTAGCCGGGCACCGGGGTGCCGAAAAGCAGTCCGTACCGGGCGGGTTCGGCATGCGCCCAGGCCCGCACCGTGCGCGCCAGGATCAGCAACTGTTCTTTCGGATCGTCGGGCGCGTCCGCGAGGGCGGCATCCACGGCGTCGCCGAGCGCGTTGTACCCATCGACCACGAGCAAGGTCAGCAGTTCGTCGCGGCTGCGCACGTAGCGATAGACCGCCGAGGACACCACACCCAGATCCCGCGCCACCGCTCGCAGCGACAGTGCGGCCGCGCCATCGGTGGCCAGATGTTCGCGGCCGATCCGGACGATGTCCTGCATGGTCTGGGCGCGAGCGCGGGCACGGGGTGTCGTGGGCATACCAGACACCGTGCAACAGGGCGAGAGCATTGTCAACAATTGCGAGCACCGCTCTTGACACAGCCGCCGCAGCGGGGCATGCTGAACACATCAGAGAGCACTGCTCTCAACAACTGAAAACCCCAGGGCGCGTTCGCCCCTCGAAAGGATCATCATGTCCGACCTGCACATCGTCACCGGAGCCGGCCCCGTCGGTGTCACCATTGCCGAGCAGCTGGCGGCCGCCGGAAAGCAGGTCCGGGTGCTGACCCGCTCCGGCAGCGGCCCGGAGCACCCGCTCGTCGAGCGCCGCAAGATCGATGTCGGCAATCCGGGCCAACTGTCCGGTGAATTCGAGGGCGCCGCAGCCGTTTACCACTGCGCGGGCGCCTCCGCATACGCCGCCAAAGCCTGGCGCGCGGAACTGATCCCCGCCCAGCAGGCCGTGCTGGACGAGGCGGGCAAGACCGGCACCGTTGTCGTCTGCGCGGAGAACCTCTACTCCTACGGCCGCGTCGACCGCCCCATCACCGAAGACATGCCGCGTACCGCCGACTTCGGCAAGCCCGGCGTCCGGACCGAGCTGGTGCGCGCCCGCGAAGCCCACGCCACCCCGACGATCAGCGTCGGCGCCGCCGACTTCGTCGGCCCATACGTGCGCAACTCCCTGTCCGGCGAGCAGATCTTCGCCCCGATCCTGGCCGGCAAGAAGGCCAAGGCTCTCGGCCGCCTGGATATGCCGCACTCGTTCACCTACATTCCCGACCTCGCCGCTGCCATGATCCGCGCGGCCGCCGACGAGTCGCTGTGGAACAGCTTCCTGCACGCACCGACCGCACCGCCCGTCACCCAGCGCGAACTGATCGACCTGATCGGGCAGGCGGCCGGCGTTGCCGAACCTCAGGTGCTGGCCCTGAGCCCGTGGATGCTGAAGACGATCGGCTTGATCAGCCCGGCCATGCGTGAGCTGGCCGAGATGAGCTACCAGGGCGCCGCGCCGTTCGTGCTCGACTCCAGCGCCAGCGAACAGCGCCTCGGCCTGCACCCCACGCCTCTTGACAAGGCTGTCGCCAGCACCGTCGACTGGTGGAAAACCCAGGCGTGAGCCGCGCCACTACTGGAGAGTAGTGTTACCGGCAGTCACAGAAGACCGGCATCGAGGAGTTCTGCACTATGGACCAGCGGGCGACGGATTTCGACGTACTCATCGTCGGTTCCGGATTCGGCGGCAGCGTGACCGCACTGCGGTTGGTCGAAAAGGGCTACAAGGTCGGCGTCCTGGAAGCCGGTCAGCGCTTCGCCGACGACGAACTGCCCAAGACCAGCTGGGAGCTGCGCAAGTTCCTGTGGGCGCCCGCGCTGGGCTGCTACGGCATCCAGCGCATCCACCTGCTGCGCGATGTGCTGATCCTCGGCGGCGCGGGCGTCGGCGGCGGCTCGCTGAACTACGCGAACACGCTGTACGTGCCGCCGGAGCCGTTCTTCAAGGATGCGCAGTGGCGCGACATCACCGACTGGCGCGACGAGCTCACCCCGTACTACGAGCAGGCGCAGAAGATGCTCGGCGTGGTGCGCAACCCGCACATGACTCCGGCGGACGAGATCTTCAAGAAGGTCGCCGACGACATGGGCGTCGGCGACACCTTCGTCCAGACTCCGGTCGGCGTCTTCTTCGGTGAGCCCGGCAAGACGGTGGCCGATCCCTACTTCGGCGGCGTGGGCCCCGAGCGCACCGGCTGTATCGAATGCGGTGACTGCATGGTCGGCTGTAAGTACGGCTCCAAGAACACCCTGGTGAAGAACTACCTGTATCTCGCGGAAAAGTCCGGCGCGGAGGTGATTCCGATGACCACCGTGTCCGGGATCCGCCCGCTGCCCGACGGCACCTGGGATGTCGACACCCGCCGCACCGGCGCCTGGGTTCGCAAGCAGCCCAAGACCTTTACCGCCAAGCACGTGGTCCTGGCCGCCGGCACTCGCGGCACCCAGCAGTTGCTGTTCGCCATGCGTGACAAGGGCATGCTGCCGAACCTGTCGGACCGGCTCGGCGTGCTGACCCGCACCAATTCCGAGTCGATCGTCGGCGCTGCCACCAAGAAGGTTACGCCCGGCGTCGATTTCACCAAGGGCGTCGCGATCACCTCCTCGATCCACCCGACCCCCGACACTCACATCGAGCCGGTTCGTTACGGCAAGGGCTCCAACGCGATGGGTCTGCTACAGACCCTCATGGTCGACGGTGGCGGCCGTATTCCCCGCTGGCTGCGCTTCCTCGGCTTGGTGCTGCGTCACCCGATCAACCTGCTGAGCATGTTGCAGACCAAGAACTGGAGCGAGCGCACCATCATCTCGCTGGTGATGCAGCATCTGGACAACTCGATCACCACCTACACCAAGCGTGGCGTGTTCGGGCGCAAGCTGACCTCGAAACAGGGCCACGGCGAACCGAATCCGACCTGGATCCCGATGGGCAACGCGGTGACCCGCAAGGTCGCCGAGGAGATCGGCGGTATCGCGGGCGGCAGTTGGGGCGAGATCTTCAACATCCCGCTGACCGCGCACTTCCTCGGTGGCGCGGCGATCGGCGCGGACCCCGAGCACGGCGTGATCGACGGCTACCACCGGGTGTACGGGTATCCGACGCTCAGTGTCGTGGACGGCGCGGCGGTTTCGGCCAACCTCGGCGTGAATCCGTCGCTGACCATCACCGCGCAGGCCGAGCGCGCCGCGGCCTACTGGCCGAACAAGGGCGAGCAGGACACCCGGCCCACGCAAGAGGCGGGCTACCAGCGGATTTCGCCCGTGGCGCCGAAGCAGCCGGTGGTGCCCGCCAGCTCACCCGCCGCGTTGACGTTGCCGATCGTCGAGATCCGCCGCAGCGGGGAGAACGCGACCGCCTAAGCGCCGCAGGCAAATTCGGGGATAGCATTCAGTTTGCTATCCCCGTTTTGCTGTCTTCCATAATTCGAGTGGCTATTGCAACTGCTGTTGCGTAGGGTCCGTTACGCCGTATAAGTCCGAATGCGGCGGAACGGAGTGTGGATAGCGTGTCGCGTCTTGCGAAGGTCATCGGTCTCGCCGCGGCGGGGGTGATCGGCCTGCTCCCGGGGGCCGCACCCGCCTTGGCACAGGAATCACCTGGGGGCCAGAACAATCCGGAGTACGCGCCCACCATGCTGGTGCTGGACGCGTCCGGGTCGATGCTGGCGGCCGACCCGAGCGGCGGCACCAAAATGGACGCGGCCAAGACCGCGGTCCGCAATTTCGTGACGGCCGCGCCCACGGCGTCGAAGGTCGGGCTCACGGTGTACGGCACCGGAACCGGGTCCTCGGATGCCGAGAAGGCCGCGGGCTGCAAGGATGTCACGACGTTGCGCGCGCCGGAAACCATCGACAAGGCCGCGCTCACCACCGCGGTCGACGGCATCGTGCCGAGCGGATTCACCCCGATCGGCGCGTCGCTGCGCAAGGCGGCCGAGTCCCTGCCCAAGGAAGGGCGGAGCTCGATCGTTCTCGTCTCCGACGGTCTCGACACCTGTTCGCCGCCTGACCCGTGCGAGGTCGCCAAGGAGCTGGGCAAGCAGGGGCATCAAATTGTCATGCACGCCATCGGTTTCGGCGTCGACGATGCCTCGCGCGCGCAGCTGTCCTGCATCGCACAGTCCACCGGCGGCACCTACACCGACGCCGCCGACGGCAGCACGCTGGAGCAGGTACTCCCCCGGGTCAGCGCCACCGCGCTCCGGAATTACGCGCCGGCGGGGACCCGGGTCCAGGGCACCGAGCGCTATCGCGACGCACCGGTCGTCACGCCGGGCCAATACCTCGACGTGCTCGGCCAGAAGAGCAAGCGGTATTACGCCGTCGACATCCCCGAGGGGTCGACCGCTTACTTCAGCGGCACCGTGTCCTTCCCGCGCCGCACCTCCGGTTCGGCGTCCTCGAACAACCGGCTCGACATGCGCGTCTACGGACGAGACGGGGACGACTGCCACGTCTACGAGCACGAATTGCAGACCCGTTCCAGCGACGGCGTGGCCCTGACCGTCGGCCAGATGTTCACGAAGGCGGCCGAACCGAAAACCGGCAGCCCAAGCACCGACCGATGCCGGGGCGGCGGTCGCTACTACTTCACCCTCGAATGGGCGCACGTCGGCGAGAATTCGCCCGAGAAACTCACGCTGGAAATGAATGTCGGCCTGGAGTCGCCGGTTTCGGACGCGGGTCCGCCGCCGGCCGCCACCATCCCTGTCGAATTCACGACTCCGGCCGGGCCGGTCCAGCCGGTGGTCGGTGGCGGTTCGTTCAATGTGGCCACCACCCTCGACGGATCAGGGCTGTACTCCGACACCATGCAGCGCGGTGAATTCGTGTTCTACAAGGTGAAATTGGAGTGGGGTCAGGGCCTGGCCTACCGGGTCCACTTCGGCGCGACGGACGTGCGCGGCAGCGGGTACACCTCCAACATCAGCACCACGCTGTACACGCCGTTCCGGACCGAGATCGACGACGACACCACCGTTTACGCCAGTCGCGACCAGGTGCTGCCGACCAATGATCCCGCCATAGCCACCATCCCGATCCGCTACCAGAACCGGGATGCCGATGTGGTGAAGCTGCGGGAGCAGTCGGTACCGGGGTGGTACTACATCGCGGTCAAGCTGAGCCCGGGCGTCGAGCTGGAGAAGGCGCGCGGTGTTCCGGTGCCGATCGAATTGGAGGTGAGCGTGGTCGGTTCGCCGGAATCCGGGCCCACCTACCGGTCCACCGGCACCCCCGCCGGAACCTTCGGCGACAACGGCAAACCCGATGCCGGAAAGCCTGGGACGAAAGCCGCCCCGGCCAAGAAGCCGAAGGGTATCTCGCCGTTGGCCTTTGCCGCCGGTGGTGCGGTGCTGGTGCTGCTAGTGGGTGGTCTTGTGCTCACCGTGGTGCTGCGGCGGCGCGGTACCCGCTAGCCAGGGGTCGGTCGAAACAGGCTGGGTCCCTCGCAACCGCGAAGGACCCAGTCGTCTCGACGTAACGGACGAAACCTTCTGTGTCCCTGGTAAATCTGCGCACTCTAGACGACTTCGCGGAACCAGTGTTGGGCTCCACGCAAACGGCACGGCGACGGTGCCGCCTGGTTACCCTGAGGTGATGCGATTCCAGTTTCCTCGGCATGCCCTGGCTGTACTCGCCGCCGCCGCCTCGACTCTGCTGCTGACCACACACTCTCAGGCGTTACCGCCGATTCAGCCGGTCGCTGCCATAGCGCCGGTGGATCCCGGCTTCCTCTGGGGTGTCGCCGCCTCGGGATTCCAGTCCGAAGGCCATGCGCCAGACAGCAATTGGACGCGGTACATCCCATCGCACCCCGACTACGACGCACTCGGCGATTCGGTCGACTTCTACAACCGCAACGCCTCGGACGTGGACTTGGCGGCCGCACTCGGCGTAGGGGTTTTCCGGATCGGGATCGAGTGGGCGCGGTTGCAGCCCGCGCCGGGAAACTGGGATGAGGGTGCATTCCGCTTCTACGACGCGGTCATCGCGAATATCGTGCGGGCGGGGATGCGTCCGATGATCACCCTCGACCACTGGGTGTACCCGGGCTGGGCGGTGGATCGCGGCGGCTGGCGCAATCCGGGGATGGTCGAGGATTGGCTGACCAATATGCGTGCGGTGGTCGACCGCTACGCGTCCCGTAATCCGCTGTGGGTCGCGGTGAACGAACCCGCGGCGTATATCTCGCATGAGGTCCGCCGCGGCGCCGCCGACGCGGGCGAGATGCAGGATCGGATCGCCCAGGCGCACAACGCCATCTACGACTACATCCACCACGTCCAGCCGGGCGCGCAGGTGACCAGCAACGTCGGCTACGTCGCAGGCGCGGAGGCGGAGGTCAACGGCGGCTTCCTCGACCGCGTCGGGCACCGGCTCGACTATGTCGGCGTCGACTACTACTTCGGCTACGACCCGGCGCAGTCACTGCTCGGATCCATCACCAGAGCCCTCGGATCCTCGCTTCCGGCCATGCCCGGCCAGAACATCTGGGACCTCCCCTTGCGCACAGAGGGCATCTACTATGCGCTGCAACACTATTCGCGTCGCTACCCGGGCAAGCCGCTCTACATCGTCGAAAACGGCATGCCCACCGACAACGGCCGCCCCCGCGGCGACGGCTACTCGCGCAGCGATCATCTGCGCGACACCGTCTACTGGATCCAGCGCGCCAAGGCCGACGGCATGAACGTCATGGGCTACAACTACTGGAGCATCACCGACAACTACGAATGGGGCAGCTACACACCCCGTTTCGGCCTCTACACCGTCGACGTGCGCACCGACCCAGCCCTCGTCCGCCGCCCCACCGACGCGGTCGGCACCTACACCCAACTCGTCCACGCCGGCGGCGTCCCCGCGGACTACCGCCCCACCCGCAGCCCAGCCCTCTGCATCTTCGTCGACCCACCCAACAGCTGCCTCACCCCGGTCGCGGCCCCCTGACCTGCCCTGCGCAACGAGGTACGGGCTCGGTGTCCCATAGTGCCTGGTCACCGAGCCCGCAGTTGGTTATCAGCCGAGGCTGAAGGGCTGACCCCACAGGGTCACCACGGAAACACCTTCTGCTCCACGGACTTTCACGATCACGAAGGCGCGCGCCTGGGCGTAGCCGGCGCATCCGTCCAGTGCGAGGGTCGCATCGGCCCACGTGACGCTGCCGGTGGGGCCGCGGAAGGAATTGGCCTTACTGTGCTCCTCGTTGCCGTAGTCGTCGGGAGCTTCCAGATCCAGGATCATGTGCCGCCCGGCCTGTCCCGGGCCCAGGGTGAGCCTGCCGCCGGCAGACGTGGAAGCGGACAGGTTGTCGCCGCTCTGACCGACCTTGCCCGTGCCGTTGATCCGGCCGCCACCGATGTCGACCTGGCAGCCCACGATGTAGCCCGGTGCGATCTTCGCACCGACGCTCTTGCGGTCGCCTCCGGTGAGTTCGACGTGCGCGGTACCGGACACCCAGGTGTTGCGACTCAACGGAGTGTTGCCCAGGGACGGGTTGATGGTGGCCGACTCACCGGCCAATCGGACGGTGATGGTCATGCCGTGCGGCAGCTCGCGGGTGAGTTCGCCGCCCGGCAGCGGGATGAAGGTGTCGGCGTTGGCGGCTCCGGCCGACAACAAACCGATAGCGGTGACGGCGGCAGCCAGTCCGGAGACGGCCACGCGATTTCTGTGGTTGCGCATGAAGATATAACCCTTCGAGGGTTCGGTGCGGATTGACGTGCTGATTTCGGTGCCCGCTCAGCCGATGCTGAACGGCTGCCCGTAGAGGGTCGTTTTCGTGTGGGTGTTACCGATGATTTCGAGGTTGGTGTACGCGCGGGCCTGCGCGTAACCGGCGCAACCCTCGATCGACATCTCGACGTCGGTGTAGTCCACGAAATACGTTCCGGGCTTGGGGATGTCGGCCCGCTCGAGCTGCACCCACCGCACCTCACCGGGCGCGATCTTCAGCCCGATCGAGCCGCTGATGCTGGCCGACTTGAGGGTCGCGCCGGCCTTCGCGCCCAGCGAGATCGCGTCGTCGCCGATGCTGACCTGGCAGCCGATGATGTACCCGGTGTTGAGCTGGGACGCACCGAAGGTGGCGGAGTTGTTGCTGCCCGGATCGTTCGAGGGGCCGGAGTCGGGCCCGACCTTGCCCTCCGGGGTTTCGGTTACTTCGGCGACGACCATGCCCGAAACCCACACGACGCGACCTGCACCATTGGCCGACAGCGACGGAGACACCAGGGCCCGCTCACCGGTGCGGGTGATAAGCGCGCCCGGGGCTGCCTTCTGGCCGTCCGGCAGTGGTACGAAGACATCGGCATTGGCTGCTCCGGGTGCGAACAGTCCGACGGCCGCGACCGTCGTGCCCACAATGCCGAATGATCGCTTGAGCACGCCGGATCCGGTGCTCGGATTAGTGTTCATCTCTTCCTGACTTCTCTCGGGGTATGCCCCGAGGCAGTGGGGTCCATCAGTACGTGTGATCAGCGGGAGTCACGCTGATCACACGTTAGGAGACGTTAACCTAACCCGATTGGTAGTGAGTGTGCCAGGTGCACAATAAGACCCGGTTCTTCCGTGTGCGCGGCTCGCCGAGTTACTGCACCTCACACGGCCTTTCGGGACCGGAGGTCGAGGCCCTATCCGGCGAGGAGTTCGGGATGCCTCACGCGGCGGTGTTGCAGCCGGCATGTCAGTGAACGCTTGTACACTCAATCGGGCGCCGGTAGGAGTACCTCGGGCGCCCCTGGCATTCGCAGCGACCTGGATCGGGAAAGGGCGGGCAGAACATGCCGCGGAGCGACAACACACTCGCGGCGGCGCCATGGGGGTCGCGACTCCTCGGACGCGAGGACGAAGGCGCCGGCACCCGGCGGCTGCGCATCCAGGTGCTGCTGACGGTGCCGATCGTGCTTGCCAACCTGGCGGGCCTGTTCCTGTCGGTCACGCTGATCGGTTTCGTACTTCCCGGACCGTCGGTCTTCACCGAGAAGCTCCTCCTGGTCGACGCCGTCGCCGCCCCGGCCTACGCCGTGATCGCAATGTTGGTCGGCGTCTCGTGGGGCACGGCCCGTGGGTTGGGCGCGCTGGGCTGGGCCAAGGACCCCGACGCGATACCGACCGAGCAGCAACAGGCCGCGGCCGCGGCGGTGCCACGCCGACTGGTGCGGATGCAGGCGGTGCTGTGGTTCGGCGGCGTCACTGTGCTCACACTGCTGGCCGGACTCGCCGACCCCGGGTTGATCGCCAAGGTCGCGTTCGGCATCACCTTCAGCGCCGTCGTCGTGTGCGCCAGTACCTATCTGATCATCGAATTCGCGCTACGGCCGGTGACCTCACGGTTCCTGTCGGATCGAACAACGCGCTCCCCCAGCGGAATCGGCGTTTTCGGGCGATCGCTGCTGATGTGGCTGGTCGGTTCGGGTCTGCCCGTGGCGGGACTGATGGTGCTGGCCGTAGTGGCCCTGTGCACCGACTACGTCAGCACGGCGCGGTTGGCGGTGTGCGTGCTGTCGCTGGGCGGTGCGACACTGCTGATCGGCCTGCTGCTCATGACCCAGACGCTGGCCGCGACCGTCGCCCCGATCAATGGCGTGCGCCGGGCGATGCGCGAGGTGGAGAAGGGCGAACTCGATCTGCGACTCGCGGTCTACGACGGTACCGAATTGGGCGAACTGCAAAGCGGTTTCAACAATATGGTCGAGGGACTGCGGGAACGCGAGGAGATCAGGGACCTGTTCGGCAGGCATGTCGGGCGCGAGGTGGCCAACGCCGCGCTGACCGGCACGCCGAGCCTCGGCGGCGTCGAAGTCCAAGCAGCAGCATTGTTCATCGACATCGTCGGATCCACCACCATGGCCGCCTCGCTGCCGGCGACCGAGATGGTCGCGATCCTCAATCGCTTCTTCGACGTGGTGGTGGACGAGGTGGAACGCCACGGCGGTTTGCTGAACAAGTTCGAGGGGGACGCGGCGCTGGCCGTATTCGGCACGCCCGCACCACTTCCCGACTCGGCCGGGGCCGCCCTGGCGTGTGGACGTGCGATCCGCGCGCGGCTCGATACCGTCGGCGCGGATTTCGTGGCGGCGATCGGGATCGCCGAAGGGCGGGTCGTCGCCGGCAATGTCGGGGCTCGGCAGCGCTACGAGTTCACGGTGATCGGTGACGCGGTCAACGAAGCCGCGCGGTTGTGCGAACTGGCAAAACAAGATTCATTGCTGCTCACCTCGGACAAAACAGTCACCGCGGCGGCCCCCGAAGAAGCCCGCCACTGGCGGCTCGGCGAATCGGTAGAGCTGCGCGGCCGTCTGGCTCCCACTCGCCTTGCCCGGCCAACGCCCTAGCCACCAACGTGTTTCAGCGCCTGGGAAGCGCTGAGCATTTCAAAGCGGCGCCGCGTACCACGCGCGCTCATAAAACGCACTGTATTGGCTCCCCTCTCGTGTCAAGACGCGGTTTGCAGGTCGGGGCTATTCTGGTTGGTGGTAAGTCCGGGTTGTGGCTTGTCCGAAGTGCCGGTATGCGGGGTTGAGCCGGTCGCGCTGGAGTCGATAGTCGTCCCCGATTGCCCTCCCGGGCTTGCCGTTTCACCTCTGCGCTGGTCGGCGAGCATGCGCCTGTAGACGACATTCGACAGCCGTCGTTTCAATGCCCGCATTGCTTCCATCGACGTCTTGCCCGCGGCTCTGCGGCGGTCATAGTAGGTGCGGCCAGCGCTGGGATTGCGCAGTTGAACGATGGCCATGGTGTGCAAGACCCGGTTGATCTTCCGGTTCCCGGCGCGCGAGAGCCGATGGCGTTGCTGCTGGCCTGAGGATGCGTCCAAAGGGGCGGTGCCGTTCCAGGACGCGAATCGGTTCCGGTCTCGGAATCGGTGAATATCTCCGACATCGGCGAGCAACCGCGCCGCGCCGGCTGGTCCGATGCCGTTGAGGTCGGTCAGGCTGGAGCCGCGCTCGTTGACGAGCTGGCGTAGTTCTTTGTTCGCGGCCTTGATCTTTCGGTCGATCGTTTCCAGTTCGCCGATCAACTCGACGACCAGGCGGCGCCGGACCTTGCCCGCCGGATCGCGGGGTTTGACGGTCGCGACCAGCTTCCGGGCCTGCATTGCGGTAAGGAACTTCTTCGCTCCGCCAGGCAGCAACTCCAGCAGCAGTCGGTGCAGCCGGTTGACGGTGTCGGTGCGGGCGCGGCCGAGCTCGTCGCGGCGATCGGCGAGCATCCCCAACGCGATCAGCTCCGAATCCGCCTGGACGCGACGCAGGTCCGGTACCCGCAACGCCGCCAATGCCACCGAATGCGCATCCACGGGATCGGTCTTGCGACCGTTGCCGGTCGCGAACACCCGAATCTGCGCCGACAATTTCGCCGGCACATCGATCACTGTTTCCCGATCGTGGACCAGGCGATGCGCGATATGACGGCCGATGCCATTGCAGCCCTCGATCGCCCACACCCGTTCGTTGTATCGCTGTGCAGTGGTGAGCATTTCGTTGTATCCGGCGTTGTCGGTGCCGTATCGTCCCGTGGCCAGTATCTCGCCGTTGAGGTCGATAATCTCGATCGTGGCTGAGCGTTTGTGTGGATCCATCCCGATGATGACTGACACCGGCGCGTCCTTCCCGAATCGGCGTGTGAGGTCCGTGCGGGAAGGCACCGCTACTTCGAGCTGGGCAAACCCCTCTTCAGCCATTCCCGGCACGGCACCCGGTGAGCTGCAAGCCAATAGAGAGCCACACCAATGATGCGGGTGGGCAGCCGATTAGGGAGCTTCTCACCGGGCACCTGGACCCGATCCTGGCCGGGATCAGGCCCTGGCACCAGTATTAAGTAGCCGATTTCAGGGCGGTGTCTGGGGCCAGGGATGATCGTGCTCATGACCGAATGGCAACTGCACGTATCGCTGACTGACCTGCGCAGGTCCATCGACTTGCTCATGGATCACGTCGAGGCTGCCACTGACGGAGACACCCTTCACTTGGATCAGGACTACTTCTGGTCGATTCCGCAGGATCAGTTGTACGACTTCACCAACACTCCGGCCGATCTGACGCTCGGCCAACTCTCGTGGTCGTGGGAGCATTTGACGGATCTGCTGGCCGAACCTGATCGAGCGATCGGATACCACCTGGTGTGGCTCTCGGAGGTATTGCGGGCAATCGGCCAGAAGGTTCACTGACCCGTCGCTCTTGAAAGTTGTTGCTAGTCACGAGATCCCTAGGTCTTGATCAGTTCGCTGACGTGAAAGTAGCCAACAATCCGGGGACCTTCGGTGATGACGACAACCGAGCCGACCTGGACCGTGTAGACACCGGTGTTCTCGACGATCAGCCATCCTGCGCTGGCCGGTGAGCACCACGCGGTTCGGTCGGCGACTCGCAGAGCGAACGATGCCGTTCCCTCCGCCAGACTGTGTGGCGGGACGAATGCTGTTGCGGCGTAGTCATGGTCGGGTGGTGTGGGTGGTGGTCCCGATGAGCGGCCGCCTTGATCTGAGGTGAGCCACACGATCCGACCGCGGAACGGGAGACTGCCGTGAAAGCGCATGACGGCAGTCTGTCGCATGGTCTGTCACGCTCGGCTCTGGGCGATGGCTGATGCTGCGATCTAGTTCGCTGAGGGATGTGGCCACCACCGAATCGGCCTGCGACGGACGACTCGTGCCACGACGAGCACTGCAAGTCGAATGGCGGTACCGCGCCGGTGCCGCGCCGGCCAGGGCAGGACCAGATAGGCGGCAACCGCGACTGCGGCCGTCATGGCAACCACAGTCGACGGCATCGAAAACCCACCGGCCGCAACGACCGCGAGATCCTCCGGCGGGCGTGCTCGCTGAATCATGTACTCGAGAGCAACGGCTGCGATCGCCGCCACGACCGAAACGGCGATCGTAACCGCTTGCCACCACCAGTGTTTCGCGATCACCAGGATCAGCCCGACCACCCCGGCCGCGACTATGATCGTGGCGCTGGCCCCGATATCCATGGCAATCGAGCCATCGTGGTCAAGATCGGTGTCCGATGCCCGGAAAGCCACCGCGGGATATCCAGGTCCAAACTCACCGTGCACATTCTGCCCCGCCCCGACGGTAGCTGCCTGATTAGATCACCTCGGCCGACATCCGCTACTGCCGCCTACAGAGCGGTTCTGAACGTCCGCATCTGCCGATCACCGCGCCGATATCCGTGTAGCGCGAGCTTCGACTTAGTGGGTGATCGATACATCGGGCGGCGGTGGAAGGAATTTTGGGGCGTGTCAGAGCCGTCTCGTGGTGAACAAGGTGGTCCCGTGCACTGCGTGCACTTCAGTCCGTTCGGTCTCCTCGAACCCGACCTTCGCCAGCACACGGCGAGAAGCGATGTTCCAGTCCCAGACCGTGGCCCATAAACGTTCATACCCGGACGATCTCGCCCAGTCCACAACCGCCAGCGCGGCCTCGGTCGCGTAGCCCTGACACCAGACGCGGCGAAGCAGTTCGAATGCCAGCTCCGGTTGCCCTTTCGCGCCGCGTCCGCTGTCGACCAGGCCGCAGTAGCCGATGACGTCACGGGTGGCCCTGCGCTCGACCGCCAGCAAGCCGACCGACGATGGCTGACTGGTACGGATCGAATCCTCGAGCTCTGCGATCGTGGGGTGTCCGTCTGCGTCGATTCGGCGGTGTGGCGGTACTCGTGGATCAGTTCGGTCCACAGCTCACGCTGGATGACAGCCTCGGCTACCCGCCACGGCCTGAGCAGTAGACGAGTCGTCTCGAGTACGACCTCGCGGCCCGGCGACACTCCAGCTGCCATGGCAGCCACTCTCTCACAAGTGAACGCACTATTCTGCCGCTGCGCGCGCTGAGCGAAGAGGCCATACGGAGTCGGCCGGCGGGCCAGAGCCGTTGTGGCTCAGGACATCCGCACATGCCTGCGGGTTCAGGCGGAGCAGCTAGCCATGTCCGGGTTGGATTTTCGGGTGGTTCTTTGAACAGTGGTGCCTCGTGTGCGCTGGACCCACGGTAGCGTCGAACTGGCATCGATCCGAGGGGAGCGCAGCTGCGATGGATCATACGGAGGCAGCTCTTCGAGCAGCAATGAACGGCCGGTGGCGCCGAAAGCGGATCGCTGCGGCGGTCGACCTTGCGGGGCTGCTCATCGCGGACGGACGACTCGCCGAGGCGGAGCCGGTGTGCCGGTTCGTGGCCGAGAGCGACCATCCCAACGCTCATGCAGCACGCCGAGACCTCGGCCTCATCTTGACCGAGTTCGGACGGTTCGACGAAGCCGAGCAGGCGTTCCGGGCCGTCGTAAAAAGCGGCGATCCTGAGCAGTCTCCGTCCGCAGCAGCGAATTTGGCGCAGCTCCTTGCCGATATGGGCAGGCCCGGCGAAGCGGAGGAGTTTTTCCTGTTCGCGATGGAGGCTCCCAATGCACAGGTTGCCGGCGTTGCCGCGATGGGGTGGGGCAACGTCCTGCGCAAGCAGTTCGGACGGATGGATGAGGCGGCGATCGCGTACCGAGCCGCCGCTCGCAACGACCACGAGGCGATCCGTCACGCAGCACTGACGAACCTGGCCAGCTTGCTGGGCAAGCACTTCGCGGAATCCGAAGCTGCACTGCGTGAGGTGATCGCCAGCGGTCATCCCGATTTCGTTCCGATGGCCATGTTCAACTTCGGGACGCATCTGAAGGAAAGTGGTCGCCTGCAGGAGGCAGCGTCGATGCTGCGTCGGACCTTGGACACCGGGCACCCGGAGTTCGCCTGGTTGGCGCTGGAGAACCTCGGTGTGGTGTTGCGGGATCTCGGTCAACGGGAAGCAGCCATTGCCGCGTTCCGCCAATTGGCCAACCGAGGTAACGCTGGCGCCATGCTCGCCCTGGCCGACGAACTCGCCAAGTGCGGACAGGTCGTCGAAGCCATCGAGCTCTGCGAGCAGGTCGCCGCTCTCGATCCCTCAGGCGGTGAGATTTCAGTCGGCGGCATTGCCCGCGGCAAGCTTCGTTCGCTGCGGGAGGCTCGTGGCAGAACCGATGTCTGACGCTATCTAGTTGACGCGAACCAAATTGCTCGGACCATTCCCGAATTGATACCTAGGGTAACCCTGCGTACCGTGGATTCGAAATGGCTTACCATCATTATCGATGACGATTTCGCCTTCGCGTGCTCCCGAAGTCCACTCCAGCACAGCCCTCCAATCACAATTGCACGTTTCTGCGGTCAGCCTCAGGTAGAACTGCTCGACCTCCGATCCACTGACGAAATACGGAAAGTCTTTTGCTTGCTCCGGATTCAGGCCAGCTTTCGCAGGTTCGCTCTCGAGGACGACTGGAGCTTGATCGATGTCGGCTTGGAAATATCTCCTGTCGAGCGGACCGCCGCATTGCGAGCCTGTCACGAAGCCCGCAACCGGCGACTCCCTGCGAAGCACCTCGATCCTGAGTCTGTCGAGAACAACCGGCTGATCGGCCCGGCTACCCGTTATCGTGACTCGCACCAAGTTCCGCAGCCCCTCGATAGCGCCGTTGCCACGTGCCCAGTCAAGCGTTTGCTCTTGGCTGGGCACCGGTGGATAGTCCTGCGGTTTGCCCGGCAACATGAAGGTTGAGGGGCATCGATCCATGGACAGATCTTCGACGGCAACTTCTACCGGATCTGTGACCCTTTCTTCGATACCACTAATTAAGCGCGCCGCATAAGTGGTCACCACCGCGGTAACAGTTGCCAGGGCAATCCCTCCCAGCACTGCACCGACCTTCTTACCGCGAGACCATCGGTTACTGGCCTCCGGCTTGGGCACCGGCTCGACTGGATTCGCCCCTGGTGCGTCGTGTCTACCCATCGAGACTCCATTCGTGCCGAAAGGCTGTCGACGAGCTGCGCTTGTATTATCGAATTTTTCCGGGACCCGCATTAGGCGCAGGTGACGATCCGGGCGGCGATCGCAGTTCTGGACGCGCACGCAGTGTCCAGTAATGCGCTGCGGTCAGTGGAAAAGTGCGTCGATGACCATCACCGAGCCGGCTCCGCCGCTGCCGCCGCCCACTGATCCGGAGTTGGCGATCTGGCGAGTGCCGAACACTATTTGCTGACCGGCACCGGGGCCGCTGAGGACGCCGAGCGTGCTGACTGCGTTCTGGCCTACAGGTGAGGTCACCCAGTTGCCCGACACGACGCTGACCGATCCGTCGGACCAAACGATGGTCCCGCCGGCCGGGTTGCCGCCCGCGCCGGTGCCGGAATTGCTGCCGGTGACGATGTTGAACGGATAGCTGATATTCAGCATGCCGCCATCGACCTCGGGGAGCTGCGGGCTGCCACAGTCGGTGAGTCCGCCGGTCACGTTCGTGTCCATCCCGCCACTGCCACTACCTGGGACGTTGGTGGTGGTGAGCTGGCCGCCGTAGCAACCGCCGACGACCGGATCGGCCGTGGCGGTGGCGGGGAAACCCACCAGCAAAGGAAGGGTGAGAGTCGCACCGAGCAAAACTGTTGCAGAGCGTTGGAATCGCATTCGAGTACCTTTCGCCGTGATGCACGGTTGCATCTCGATGGCAGCAACGAACGACAAATCCATCGTAGGCCTGCATTTCGGGGGGTGCGATCGAAGACTTCGCCCTGTCGGGAACCGTTCGTCCAGCTGCGGAAACGCAGTGCTGTAATTCCCTTTGTGAGGCACCGGCGTGTTCTTCGCGGACCGCGACGGAGCCGCGGGATAATGATCGGCAAATCAGTAGCAACCATGCTTGTTCTGGAGGGGTCGCCTGTCATGCGCATGTTCGTCGTTGGCCACCCGGTCTCGGTCCGCTCATTCAACTTCCTCGCCGCGGTCGGCACTGTCGCCGCGCTGATACTGACCTCCGCTACCGCCGCGGCCGAGCCGCTCTATCCGATACCGGATCCCGATCCGTTCTATTCCGCGCCGAGCGACCTCGAGTCCGCGGCGCCTGGTGACGTGCTGGCGACGCGCCAGATGCCGCCGCTCCTGTACTTCCCCGGCGCGCGCGTCACCATGATCAAGTTCAGGTCGACCGACTCCGCCGGTGCGCCGATCGCCGCCACGACGACGGTATTGACCCCGTTCAACCATCGACCGGGTGCGCCGCTGCTGTCCTATCAGCACATCATCAATGGCCTGGGCGTCAAATGCGCTGTCTCCCACGTGCTCTACACCCAGGACCCGAATCTCTTCGTCAAGGAAGCGCCCCTACTCAACGCCATCCTGCTACGGGGCTGGTCGATCGCGCTGCCTGATCATCTCGGCCCGAACGCCGCCTACGGCGCCGCCCGGCTCGGCGGCCTGATCACCCTCGACGGTATTCGCGCCGCGCAGCGCGTCTCCGAACTCGGGCTGGAGAGCAGTCCCGTCGCGATGCTGGGCTATTCCGGCGGCGGAATGGCCACCGGGTGGGCGGCTGCACTGCAGCGCGAGTACGCCCCGGAACTGCGTCTGGTCGGGGCAGCCCAGGGTGGGGTACCGATGAACCTGGTGAAGATGATCGAAGCGCTTGGCCTCCAGCGGCACCCTGCCTTCGGGCTGGCGCTGGCAGCCGCGGTCGGCCTCGAACGCGAATACCCGCAGCGTCTGCCGATCAGTGCACATATGAACGCCGCCGGGCTCGCGATGCGCGCCGAGATCGCCAACGGTTGCACCAACGAAGTTTTGCTGGCCGGCGCCGGTCGCAGTGTCAGCGACGTCGCCACATCGACGTCGCTGATCAACGATCCGGACGCGCGGCGGGTCGTGGAAGAGAACAGCCTCGAACTGTTCGACGAGACTCCGATGGCGCCGGTGTATGAATGGCATTCCCCGCAGGACATGCTGATTCCGGTCGATTCCATCGACAACACCATGCGACGCTACTGCACGGCAGGAGTGACGGTGCTCTCGGACCTGTTCCCCAGTCCCGACCACATGAGCACTGCCGTGCTCGGCGCACCGGCGGCGGTCAACTGGATCGACGCGCGCTTTCGGGGGGAGCCCGCGCCCAGCAATTGTTGAGGATCGAGGGGCTCGGTCATGACTACAGCAACTAGACCGGAATTCGACCCGATACGCCGCGAACGCAATCCGATGCCGAACGGCTCGAGCGCCGCGATTCATCAAACTTGTAGCCCACTGCGTCAACCGGCGAGAAGGTCGGGGTGGTTGACGCGGCGGTGTTCCAGCCAGGGTTCGCGGCGGTCTTCCTCCGCCATCGCGAGCAGCGTGCGCAGTTTCGTCCACGCTGATTCGTCGGTCGGGGTGTAGATCTGCACCCAGGATCCGGGGACGGCCGGCAGGGACATCGATGTCACGAACATGTCGAGGTCGCCGACGGCCAGATTCCGGACGGTTTTCACGCGGCTGATCGGGACCGCGACATCGTTGCGGGCCCACAGGGTCGCGAAATGCTCGCTCTCGGTGCACAGTTCGTCGATGAAGGACTGCCAGGTCGGGTCGTCGAGGTTCTTGGCATAGGCGCCGCGCAGGTAGGCGACCATGCGGCGCAGATCGTCCCAGCTGTGGTGGTAGGCGTTGCAGCATTGCGGGGTGAGGAAGACGCGCCTGGCGATATTGACATCCAGCACCTGATCACCGAGGGCGCGGACAGGGCACAACGACTCGTAGGAGTCGTTGTGCGCCAGGATATCGTAGCGGGCGCTGAGCAGCACCGCGGGCAACGGTGCCAAATGGTCGAGGATGACCTGGAGTTCTTCCGGGAGACCGGTGCCGGTGTGCGGGCTCGGCACCGTGGGGACACCAGCGAGGCGATAGACATGGGACCGTTCGGCGGCGTCCAGGCCCAGGGTGCGGGAGACCGCGTCGAGAACCTGCACGCTGACATTGATTTCGCGGCCCTGCTCCAGCCAGGTGTACCAGGTGACACCGACTCCGGAGAGTTGAGCGACCTCCTCGCGGCGCAGCCCGGGGGTGCGCCTGCGCGGACCGGGTGGCAGACCGACGTCCTCCGGGGTGATCCGGGCGCGGCGGGATTTCAGGAAGGCGCCCAACTCGTTTCGCTGTGCCTTGCCCAGGGCTCGCGCGTCCGTCACTGTCGTCACGCTCCGATAGTCGCCGAAAGTCACCGGCTTATCCAGGTATTGCCAATACTAGTTTTACCGAGCTCCTGTTACTGGTGTCGGGAACCAACGTTCACCATCCGGGCAATGCCTCCGCCGTCAGCACGCCACCGTGGCAAACACAGACGCGAGACGGCCCGAACCTGGGACAGCAAAGGCAAGCTCGTCGCCTCCCCCGCGAACTCGCAGGTAGAGTTCGAGCGGTCCGAGCAAACGAGGTGGGGGCGTAGTGAATATTCCGGATGAGGTCGCCGACGAGCTCGTTTCGACAGTGATCGAGATGATGCGATCGGCTGCGACTCGTATTCCGCTGTCACCCGCGGCAGCGTTGGGCCGCACGGGATTACCCGGCGCGGAGGACGACTTTCACGCCTCCGGCTCCGGGCTGCATTCGGAATTGGATCGCTTCGGGCCGCAGCTGCCGGAGCGGCTGCTCGGAGCTCTCGAACTGTGGGTCGGCGAACTGACTGTGCCTCCGGTAGCGAGCCTTTCAGCGCTGTTGCCACAGCGACCTGACGCGATGGTGATGTACGGGACCGTGTCCGGAACCGGTGACACAAGAAGGGCCATCGATAAACTCGAAGCGTTCCGCCCGGGCGCATTGGCCCTCGTCGCCGCGTTCGCCGCCCGTCTGAGCGAAAAGCCTGCCGTCGTTGCCCTGCTGCGTGAATCGCCGGCTGCCCTCGACGAGACCGGGGTCGCCGCGGCACACGGCAGGGCCTATCTGGCGATGTGCGTCGCGGCCGCGGCAATCGTGCTGCGCAGTCTCGGCGAGGGAGACGATCCGGCGGCGGTGATCGGCGCTGCCCTGGTCGCGGCCGGGCCACTGCTGCGTGCCGCTCCGATGCCGCCCGAGTACGCCGACGCGCAGCTCGCTCGGATCCGTGCGGACTATCTCTACCCGCTGCGCTCGGCGGGATCGGTGGTAGCCAGGGATCATCGGTTCGCGCTGACCGAGGCGGAGTTTCCCGAGACCGTCGATTTCAGCGAGAACGGTCTGGTCGCGGTTGTCCCGGGTGGCATAGCGGTGCGGACAGGGTCCGCCGATGCCGCGGTCCACATAGTGGTCCATGTGCTCGAAAACCCCCCGGCCGAAGTCGATACGGTCGCCTGGGATGAGGTGGTGGAGGTCGGGTGGACCGCGAACCGAGGCCTCGCGTCGGTGCTGGGCGCGCCGGAACCCACAACGTGGCATCGGCACGCGTCACTGACCGAACAGACACCTCCGTGGCCGGGTAACTACCGCGTCCGGGTCCACGCCACGAACCGCGACGACGCCGGTACCCGGGAGACCTACCAGCTGATCGTATGGAAGTCACCGAGCACCGACACCGTCGTACACAAACACACCGATCGTCTCGGTCACCGTTTACGCGGGGAACCCGAACCGCCCCGAGTCGTCAAGCCGGAGGACGCATATCGCTGGATCCGGAATTCGGCGCTCGCAGACGCGGCCACGATTACGGTCGTCGCCGGCGCGGACGCGAGCGCCGTGCTCGAAGCTTTCGGTGCGAACCCCGCGCACCCCGAGCCGATGGACGTGTTCGCGGACCGCGCAAATGACCCGTGGGTTGCGGTGGTGGGCGTCCCGGGGGCGGTGATCGCGGTCGAGTACAACGGATATCAGGGCAGCCTAGGCCCGGAGTTGCGAGCGCTGTCCCGGGGTACGCGTGCCGCATCGCTGTATTGGAACGTCAACGGACACACTCGACTCTCGTTCGCCACCGACGGCCGCGTCCTCGCCGCTGTCGAGCTCGGTACGGCACAGACCGATCCTGTTCTGGAACCCCTGCTGCGCGACCTGGATTTCGCCGACTACCGAGACCACATAGCCAAAGGGCTTGTCGCCGTTGAACGTTTCACCGGCTGCGGATTCACCGAAGCGGACCTCGCACGCATGGAAACCGCCCGGATCGGATTCGCCGTGATACCGCTGCTAGGCGAGCTCTACCCGGTGCCACGGCAGTCCGACGGGTCGCGGGCGCGGTTCGGGCACGGACCACTGGGCCCGGACACCGACATCCTGGACGACATCTCCGCCGAGCAGCAGCGGGAAATAGCGTGGTGGGCCGCGCGCCGAGCAGTCGAACATGTGCACCTGCACGACGATCCCGAGGTGGCGGCGAGCATGGCAGACCGCGCACTGACGCCGGAGGCCGAGCTGCGCGCGCGTAAGTCGTCGATCGGCGGCCGCGAAAACTATTGGGCCTGGGCCACGCTGCATCGGGCAACCAATCCAGACCCACTCGCCGCGGCGATCGGCGCGCTCGAGGCCGCGACCTATGCCTATGGCGCGGCAGCTGCCGATTTCGTCGACAGTGCCCGCGCCCGCCTGCCGGCGAAGTAGACCGGCGTTCGGCACGCAACCGGGGAATGTCCTGCTGCGCATGACGATTCGGCGCGTTGATTACGCGCCGAGGCGTATGGTCCCGGTCCGTTGCGCGACGGATGTGGCGGCGGTGCCGGCTGCGCGAGGCTGGTCCTATGATCACAACGGCACAGCGGCAACGCCCCTGGCGGACCGCGACCTGCGTAGCGCTCGTCCTCGCCGCGATAGGCGACGCCGGTCCGGAGATTGTCGAATCCCGCAGTATCCTAGCGGGTTACGACGGACCCGGTCCGCTGATCTATCTGGCCTTCGCGGTGTTGGTGGCGACGGTTCGGTGGCGGTATGTCCCGCTGTTCGCGGTGGCGATGGCGGCTTTGTTCCTGGTCGGCGGATTCGCCGACGCCGACTTCCCGAACCGGCTCGTCACGCCTGCCAAGACCGTCGAGTTCCTGGCGGCTTGGCTGCAGACGATCAGTTTTGCCGCGACGATCTTCTGTGGCATCGCCGCCGTACGCGAAAGGGCCTGACCATGAACACCCGCATGCGCGCGCTACCGAAGTCCACCAAGTTCGCCCTCTACGGATTGGGCGTCGGAATTCTGGGACTCCTCATTCAATGGATCGTGGATCCGTCGAAATTTCCTCTGTTTCCGCCCGGAATCATCGTGATCGCGGTGTGCGCGGCACTGGTCGCCTTCGGCAGGCGCTGGTGGTCGCCGATTTTCGCGCCGCTGGTCGCGGCCTGGATCCTGGTCGGCGGCATACTCGGCGAAGACCTGACCCAGAACTTGACCTCGGGCGATCCGGGAACCGTGGTCGGCAATATCGTGATGTGCCTCGGTCTGGGTGCCGCGGCAATCGCCGGTGTCAGCGCGATGGTCTACCGATTCCCTACCGACTGAACCTCCTTCGTTTCCCGCAGCACGCCTGCCGTGCCCGCGGCGATCACACAGAACGCCACCGGTAGCAGAAGTACGGTGTTCAACGGCACGAAGTGCGTCATGGGCCCGATGATGGCGGGACCCGCCAGCACCCCCAGATAGCCGATCCCGGCGACCCGGGCAACGTTGGCTCCGGCGGCGGCGCGGTCGAAATGTCCTGCCGCGCTGAACAACTGGGGCACGCAACCGGAGAGGCCGATCCCCGCGATCGTCCAGCCGATCAGCGCCAGCGGAATCCACGGCGACAGCGCCGCCGTCGCCAGCCCGATCCCGGCCACCGCCGCGCCGTAGCGCAGGATCGCCATCGCCCCGAACCTTGCGGAGAACCGATCCGCGA
Organism: Nocardia sp. XZ_19_385; assembly: GCF_015355755.1. Taxonomy (NCBI): domain Bacteria; kingdom Bacillati; phylum Actinomycetota; class Actinomycetes; order Mycobacteriales; family Nocardiaceae; genus Nocardia; species Nocardia sp. XZ_19_385. Next base: position 876,607 of record NZ_JACVEE010000003.1, on the reverse strand, counting down.
GGAAGCGTCCGATGGTCATCGCCGTCGCGAACGCGCCGTAGGCGAAGGCGGCGGTGGCGGGTGCGGCGTCCAGAACGTCCCGCAGATGCAGCGCACTCCAATCGTTCGCGACGCCTTCACACAGCATGAGCATCAAGGCGAGCGCCGCCAGGATCCAGATGCGGCGCGGAGTGGGCGCGGCAGCCGTCTCGGTGTCGGTCGCCGTCTTCGGTTCCGGCTCGAGCAGCACGGGAGCGGCCGCAACCGACACCACCAGCCCGAAGATCGCCGCCAGGCCGAGACTGAACGCCGGACTCCACTCCAGGCTCAGCGTCACCGCGCCGACCAGCGCGGCCAGAACACCACCGATGGAAAAGGCCGCGTGGAACGCGGACATGTCCGGCCGGCCATAAGCCCGTTCCACCTGCACGGCATGCACATTCATGCTGACATCCAACGCGCCGTTGCCGCAGCCGAGCAACAGCAGAGCCGCGCCCAAAGTCCAAGCGTCGGTTGCCAGTCCGGGCAGGATCAGGGACGCGCTGAATAATGCCGCGCTGACCGGAACGACTGTGCGCGCCCCGAACCGGTCGGTCAGCGGACCGATCACCTGCATCCCGGCAAAGGCGCCCGCGCCGAGCATCAGCAGTAAATACCCGAGCACGGCATGACTGACCCCGGCCTGGTGCGTAACCGCCGGAATGTGCACGATCCACATCCCCATGAGGAAGCCGTTGAGCCCGAAGTACGCGAAGGTGGCCGACCGAGCGGCCGTGTCTCGAAGCATAGATACGAACATAAACAACAGATTCAATGTTTGAAAGGTTGTTCTTCGAACACAGATAATGTTAGATGGAGGCATGGCGAGCGCAGACCGACTCAGGCAGATCACCGAAGCCGTCCGCGAGGCGGGTCGATTGGGCGTCGCGGACCTAGCCGAAATCACCGGCGCCTCGGAGATGACCGTTCGCCGCGACCTGGAGGCACTGGCCGAGCAGGGCGTCCTCGAACGCTTTCGCGGCGGCGCCCGCAGCCTGCTGTTGCGCGGCGAGGAACCACCTTTCGGCCTCCGCGTCCGCGAAGGCATCGAGTCGAAACGACGGATCGCCGCCGAAGTCGCCGCGCTGATCTCCGACGGTGAGTCCGTCGTTCTGGACAGCGGCACCACCTGCCTGGAAGTAGCCCGCGCGCTCACCGACCGCCGACTCACCGTCATGCCGCTGTCCCTGCACGCCGTAAACGCGCTGACCGGGGCTTCCCAGGTAACGCTGCTGGTTCCCGGAGGCCAGCCGCGCCCCGCCGAACTCGCCTTGACCGGCCCACTGACCGAGGCGTCACTGGCCGCTCTACGCTTCGACACCGCCGTGCTCGGATGCTGCGGACTTTCCGCGGGCGACGGGATGACCGCCCACGACCTGGGTGACGCCGCGGTCAAGCGTGCGGCCATCGCTTCGGCCCGCCGCGTCATCGCGGTCGCCGAGGGCGCCAAGTTCTCGCGAACCGCCTTGGCTTTCGTCGCCCCCGCCACCGCGCTGCACGCTGTCGTCACGGACGAGGACGCACCGGAGGCAGCGACGGAAGCCCTTGCCGCAGCTGGTGTCACGGTACGGAAGGTGTGAACTGGTGACCATCCCGCAAGTAGTGCTCTTCGACCTGTTCGGCGTAATCGCCCGCGACCAATCCGAAGCAGGCAAACACCGACTCCTCGAAGCCGCCGGGCGGGTACACCCCTCCGAGTTCTGGCCCACCTACTGGGCCCACCGCCCGCCCTACGATCGTGGCGAAATCACCGGCTCCTCCTACTGGCAACGCGTCGCCGGCACCCTGAGCACCACCTTCGATCCCCGCCAGACCGCCGACCTCATCGAAGCCGACCTCTTCAGTTGGAGCGAAGTCGACGATGCCATGGTCGAGTTGCTTGAAGACCTCACCGCCGCCGGTCGCCCCATCGCCCTGCTCTCGAACATCCCCGAAGATCTAGCGGCACACTACGAACGACAGCACAGCTGGCTCCAACTCTTCCGAATCCGCGCCTTCTCCTGCCGAATCGGCCACACCAAACCCGATCCGGCGGCCTATCTTTGGTGCACAGACTCCCTCGCCCGCACCCCGGACCAAATCCTCTTCGTCGACGATCGCCAGGAAAACGTCGCGGCCGCCGAGGCGATCGGCATGCACGGGCACCTTTTCCGGGGTTCGGTCGCGCTTCGCGAGGCCTTGCGGCAATGATTCCATTACCGGCCGAACCGCCACCACGGTCTGCGCGCCGACGGCGTGGCTCGCAGCGGCACCGATCCTGTTTCCCACCAATGCGCGGCATCTGCCGCGGCCACCGCCAAATCGAGGCCCCGTTGCCGGGCGCCCTGCTCACACATCAAGGTGGGAGTGGTGACGTCCTGCCCGAACGCGACGAGCCCATCCCGCTGCTCCCGGATCCGGGCGGCCTTCTGCGCCGCCTCACTCGTCGTGCGGGCGTCGCGGCGAAATTCGACCACGGCCTTATCGACATACATGTACCCCGAGCCCCGCGGGATCGGGGTACCGGGAAATCCGCACGGACACGCGTTATCTGAACAAATTCCATCAGGGCCGGTGCGCGGACGCGGGACCTCGAAGTACTCCATGTCGACCTCCAGCGATATCGAATCAGGCACATCGTCGCCATCCGCCCCGGGCGGTGTCATTGCGCGCCGCATTTCCCTGGCGCCAAGCCCAAATCTCGCTCCGGGCAACAGAAGCCGGGAAGAATGCACCCAACTGTAGCCTCTCCGCGCCGCGCGCAGCGCCGATTTTCGGCACGTACTGGGACTGCCAATCATCCCCGATCTCGATGGCGAATGATGCGTCCTCCGTGGCTAATTCACGGGCCGCGACCAGGTCGTCTGTGGCGGAGCGCAGTCAGGTGTATGCGGCCATCACAGGCTGGAGTTCGGTGAGCCGCGCATTGACGCAATGTAGTTCGTTCGCGTCCGAGTAGAGTGATGGACCATCAGGGGGGTTCATCCGGCCAATTTGACTGGCACAGGCCAACTTTCACGGCCAGAAGATAGTGTCGTCTCGCACGACAAGCGGTCGGAAATCGGCGTCTTCGTACCATCGGAGTCGTGCAAGCTCGACGGAACCATCTGGTGCAACCATGCCGAGATCCACGTGTTGATACAGCCAGGTCAGCAGTGGTTCCAACTGTTCGAAGTCTTCAGGATGAATCTCTTGCCGTGCTTCGAGATGCCAGCCGGTCGAGGTCTGCTCGAGGCTCGCGCGGAGAGTTCCTTCGATCTTCCACGCCGGTCCGGTTTGGTCGAGAAGCGGTTGCGGCTCGGTGAAGGCGAGCTCCCCGTCCTCCTCTTCGATGACACCGACGTACCCACGGGAGAGGCGACGCTCATCAGCGGGGTGGTTCACCTTGTCCTATTTGCCAGCGCAGCTCTGCGACGTCCTCGCTAGATAGGTCGGCGCGGAGGTCGATGGACATCAGGAACTCATAGATATCTGCCACTGCTGCACCGTATTACGGACCCACGACAGACGCGGTCGGAGCAAGAGCACAACGACACTGGTGCGGGGGCCGTTAGTTCGGACTGCTCATCAGATGCGCATGCAGCTGTTCGAGGATGCCCTGCAGGCTGCGCCGGCGCGCCGGGCTCAAGGATTCCAGTGCCGCACGGACGCCGTGCATCTGGTCGCGCAGCTGCTGGGCGATGGCGGTGCCCTCGGTGGTGGCGACGACCTTTTTCACCCGGCGGTCGGCCTGGTCGATGTGGCGCTCTACGAGTCCACGTTGCTCCAGCCGGTCGATGAGCAGGGTGATATTCGATGCGTCACAGGACAGGTCTTCGGCCAGATCGCGCATCGGCCGCGGTTCGGCGAGCAGGCAGACGAGCTTGGCTTGGCTGAAGGTCAGGTCCAAGCGCTGGGCCGCGGCCAGGAAGTCCTGTTGGTAGACGCGGCAGAACTCCGCGAGGGTCGCCATGACGTCGGTGGCGGTCGGTGAGGCCGAGGGCGAGGAGTGCGGCACAGTGCAACGGTAGGCCGAATACTTGAAGAACTCAAGCTTCTCTGGCTCGTGCCGGTCAGCCGAATGGTTGACAAATTCAAGCACTTGCGGTTGTACTGTCGGGGAGTCGCTTGAGTTGCTCAACTATTTCAAGGCACGAGCACCGCGCGTAACCTGCATTTCCGCACACCCGGCCGACTATCGGCTCGGCGCCGACTTTGGAGACCCTATGACCTCGGTAGTAGACACCACCCGGATCCGGCGGTTGCTGGATCGGCCGTTCACGGTCGGCGATCTGACCGTTTCGAACCGGGTCGTGATGGCGCCGATGACTCGCAATATGTCGCCGGAGGGCGTTCCGGGGCCCAACGTCGCCGAGTACTACGCCCGCCGGGCAGCCAACAACGTGGGTCTCATCGTCACCGAGGGCACCTACATCAACCGGGCCGCGGCCGGGGCTTACGACAACGTGCCGCTCTTCTACGGTGAGCAGGCCCTAGCCGGTTGGGCGCAGGTGGCCGAGCAGGTCCACCTCGCCGGCGGCCGGATCATTCCGCAGCTGTGGCACACGGGCGTGGCGCGCACCGCAACCGAGCCGCCCGCCGAAAGCCCGTCCGCGGTCGGGCTGAGCGGCGAACCGACCGGAAAAGCCATGACGCAGCGCGATATCGACGACACGGTCGCCGCGTTCGCCGAAGCGGCGGCCGCCGCGGAGCGCCTCGGCTTCGACGGTGTCGAACTGCATGGCGCACACGGCTATTTGATCGACAGCTTCCTCTGGAGCGGCACCAACCAGCGCACCGATGGCTACGGCGGCGACCCCGCGTCGAGGGCGCGGTTCGCCGTGGAGATCGTGGAGGCCGTGCGGGCCGCCGTGTCCCCCGGTTTCCCCGTCTTCTTCCGCCTCTCCCAGTGGAAGTCGGGCAACTACCAGGCCAAGATCGCGGACAGCGCGGGTGAGCTGGATCAGATCCTGACACCGCTGGTCGAGGCGGGCGTCGACGCCTTCCACGCCTCCACCCGCCGGTACTGGCTGCCCGAATTCGACGGCAGCGACCTCAATTTGGCCGGTTGGGTCAAGAAACTCACCGGCAAGGCGACGGTGACCGTCGGCTCGGTCGGGCTGGACCAGGAGTTCGTCGGCGCCGCCGGCTGGCAGAAGCAGGCCGGTGTGGCGAGCATCGATCAGTTGCTCGATCGCCTCGAACGCGACGAGTTCGACTTCGTCGCCGTCGGCCGGGCGCTGCTGGCCAATCCCGACTGGGTCACCAAGGCGCTGCAGGGCCGTCTCGACGAGACGATCGCCTTCGACCGTGCGGTGCTGAAGTCCCTGCACTGACCCGGCGGAGGGACGGCGACATGCCGTAACGTCGGGACATGCTGTCGAATCCGGGCGAACCCGAAACCGATGTCCCCGTACAGCGTTGGCAGGACATACCCGGCTGGTTCACCTGGCGAGATGCTCAGGAAGAAGCGGTCGCACATTTTCCCGCGGGGAGTACTTTCGTCGAAGTCGGCAACTATCTCGGCCGCAGCCTGTGCTCCCTGGCGGAAGTCGTTGCCGACAGCGGTAAAACCTGCACTGTCGTGGGCGTCGACACTTGTCGCGGTAGTGGACCGGAGGGCGAGCGTGGCGTCAACGCGCACGGCCCCGCGGTTTCCGCCGGCGGCGGCACCTTCGCCGGGCTGCTCCATCGCAACCTCATCGCGTGCGGCTTCGCCGACCAGGTCCTGATCGTGGTCGGCGATTCCGAGTCCACCGCGGCCTTGTTCGCCGATGCCTCGTTGACGTGGGTGCACATCGACGCCCGGCACGACTACGACAGCGTGAAGGCCGACATCGCGGCCTGGCAGCCGAAAATCCGGCCTGGGGGCTGGTTGTCGGGTGACGACTACATTCCCTCCGCATGGCCGGGCGTCGTCGCCGCGGTAGACGAACTGCTGCCACGAGCGCAGCCCTGGTCGGCTATCCAGTGGCGCTGGGTCAACGAGTGAATCTCTCGCCCGTTCACGCGGGCGGGGTACAAGATCACCGCCAGGTACCGTTGTGCGGTGAACCCAGCTGATGCGCGACTCCTCAAAGACGGCGATCTCGCGACCCGCGAGGAGAACCTGCGGCGCCTGCTCGCGCAGGCCGAGGACGGCGACACAGCCGCCAAGGAAGCACTGCGCGCGCTGGTCCGCGACTACCCCGACTACCACCGGGCGCTGTACAGCCGGGCGTTGAACCGGGCCGACGTCTTCGGCGACGACACGTTGCGGGCACCGCTGCTCGCCGCACTCGCCGACACTCGGTACAACTGCCAGGCGTGGGCGGCGATGGGCTGCGCGGAGCTCGGCTTCCGTGACGCGGTTCCCGGCCTGGTCGCGATGCTGGATCACTCGCAGGAGATGGCTCGCGAACAGGCGGTGATCGCGCTGGGCGAGCTCGGTGACGAATCGGTCGTGCCGGCGCTTACTCCCCTGTTGGGGGACCCGATCGCGGGAATGCGCGAGCGGGCCGCCGAGGCACTGGGCATGATCGGCGGGGACGCGGCCCTGGCCGCACTGTGGGACGAATTCGAGAACCGCCGGTATTACCGCATCGGCTATATCGCCAGCGCGTTGTCCACCTTCACTCCGGACATCATCCCGCGGCTGTGCGAGGCCGCCGACAGCGCCGACGCCGACCAGCGCTACTGGGCGGCTGTCGCGCTCGGTTCGACCGGCGACGATCGTGCCGTACCGACCCTGGAACGGCTGATGGCCCACGACCGGGGTTCAACGGTTTTCGACGGCATGGTCAACGTCGCCGCGAAGAAGGGCCTGCGCACGCTACGACGAATTCAGGCTGCGATCGCAGCCCGCGAGTCCTGAGAGTGCCCGCGCCGCCGGAACACTCGCCCGAACCCGGGGCGTTATCCAGGTGCTGCCAGTACTAGTTTTACTGGGCTCCTGTTACTGGTGTCGAGACCGGCGCACCATTCAATACATGACACAGACTTTGCCGGCGCAGACCCCGCCGCTGCCAGCCCCGGCGGCAGCGCCCGCGCTGGATCCCCGGCGCACCTTCGCCATTCTCGCCGTCATCCTCACCGGTCAGTTCATGGCGGTGCTCGACTCGTCCATCGTCAATGTCGCGATTCCTTCCATTCGCAGCGATCTGAACACCAGCGGTTCCGCGTTGCAGTTGATCGTGGCCGGGTATGTCATCGCCTATGCCGTGCTGCTGGTGACCGGCGCGCGCCTCGGTGACCGGTTCTCGCAACGCCGGGCGTTCATCGCCGGGCTCATCCTGTTCACGATTGCCTCGCTGGCCTGCGGTCTGGCCTGGAACGAGACCTCGCTCATCGTGTTTCGGTTCGTACAGGGCGTGGGTGCGGCGGCCATGGTGCCGCAGGTGATGACGTTGATTCAGCGCGAATTCACCGGCAACGCCCGGACCAAGGCACTGAGCATGTACTCGGCGATCATCTCCGGCGGTGTGGTGGCCGGGCAGGTGCTCGGCGGGCTGATCGTGAACCTGGACCTGTTCGAAACCAGCTGGCGCGGAGTGTTTCTGGTGAACGTCCCGATCGGTGTGGCCCTGCTGGTGCTCGCGCCGCGCGTCCTGCCCGCCGGTGGGCCGCGTTTCCAGCGCAAGGTCGACGTGCCCGGCCTGGTGACGCTGACGGCGTCGGTGCTGCTGCTGGTGCTGCCGCTGGTGCTGGGTCACGAACAGGATTGGCCGCTGTGGTCGTGGATTCTGCTGGGCGCCAGCGTGTTCGGGTTCGCCGGATTCGTGCTGATCGAGCGATGGGTCGCGGCGCGCGGCGGGGCTCCGCTGTTCGCGCAGCGGGCGTTGCGGGCGCCGGGGCTGTTGCTCACGGCCGCAACGTTGTTCGTGATCATGGCGACGTTCGGTGGCTGGATGTTCGTGATGGCGATCCACCTGCAGAGCACGCTCGGATACAGCGCGCTGCACGCGGGGCTGTTGTTCATTCCGATGGGGTTGACCTTCGCGGTGGCGAGTCTGCGGTGGGACCGGATCCCGGCGCGGTTCCACGCGTCGATGATTCCCGGCGGACTGGTGCTGGCCGCGGCGTCGATGGTGACGTTGGGGATGCTGCTGCGGGACGGGTCGGATTTCGGTCCGGTGGGCTGGATGCTGTTCGGGCTCATGGGTGTCGGTAACGGGCTGGCGTTCAGTCCGCTGATGACGCGGACGCTGGCCAAGGTGCCGATGGAGTTGGCCGCCGATGCCAGCGGGATTCTGGTGACCAATGTGCAGCTCGGGGTCGTGGTCGGGATCGCGGTGTTCGGGACGGTGTTCCTGGGCTTGGCCGGAACCACCACGTTGTCGGCGGCGCACGCGCTCGGCGGGACGGCGATCGCCGAGGGGATCACGGTGCTGATCGCGGCAGCCTTGGGAGCTCGCGCCGCACGCTGACGCGAGCTGGAAGACCTTGGTGAATCACCTTGCCCGCCAATCGGACCCATAGTACTGTCCAGACAGGTGTCCATCTGTCGTTTCGGGCAGTCTTATCGGGAGGATTTCCCATGACCCTGGTCAAACCCCGCCGTGTTTCCTTGCGTGACGCGTCCGGGCCGGAGCCGGAGCACGGCCACCTCGACGAATTCCGCGAGGATCCCATCGGTCTCATGCGCCGCGTGCGCGAGGAGTGCGGCAATGTCGGTGCTTTCGACCTCGCCGGGAAACGCGTAATTCTGCTCTCCGGGGCCGAGGCGAACGAATTCTTCTTCCGGTCCGGCGACGAGGATCTGGATCAGGGGGCGGCTTATCCGTTCATGAAGCCGATTTTCGGCGACGGCGTGGTTTTCGACGCGCCTCCGGAACGCCGGAAGGAAATGCTGCACAACTCGGCGCTGCGGGCGGAGCAGATGCGCGGGCACGCGGCGACTATTGCCCGCGAGGTCGAGCAGATGCTCGAAAGCTGGGGTGACGCCGGTGAAATCGATCTGCTCGATTTCTTCGCCGAGTTGACCATCTACACGTCCTCGGCCTGCCTGATCGGCAAGAAGTTCCGCAACCAGCTCGACGGCCGCTTCGCCCGGCTCTACCACGATCTGGAACGCGGCACCGACGCCCTCGCCTACGTGGACCCGTACGCGCCGATCGAGAGCTTCCAGCGGCGCGATGCCGCGCGGGTCGAACTCGTCGCTCTCGTTCAGGAGATCATGGACGGCCGCAAGGCCAATCCGCCGGCGGGCAAGGACGATCGGGACATGCTCGACGTGCTCGTCTCGGTGCCCGGCGACGACGGCGAACCCCGGTTCAGCGCCAGCGAGATCACCGGCATCTTCATCTCCATGATGTTCGCCGGCCACCACACCACCTCCGGCACCGCCGCCTGGACGGTGATCGAACTGCTGCGCCACCCGGAGTTGATGCGCACGGTGGTCACCGAGCTCGACGACCTCTACGCCGACGGCTCCGACATCAGTTTCGGTGCGCTCCGCCAGATTCCGAACCTGGAAGCGACGCTGAAGGAGACGCTGCGGCTGCATCCGCCGTTGATCATCCTGATGCGGGTGGCGCGCGGGGACTTCGAGGTGTGCGGGCATCGCATCGAGGAGGGCGACCTGGTCGCAGCCACTCCCGCGGTGTCGAATCGGCTCGCCGAGGACTTCCCGGCTCCCGACGCCTTCGACCCGGGCCGCTACATCGACCCCAATCAGGCGGATCTGGTCAATCGGTGGACCTGGATTCCGTTCGGCGCCGGCCGGCACCGGTGTGTGGGGGCCGCGTTCGCGCTCATGCAGTTGAAGGCGATCTTCTCGATCCTGCTGCGGGACTGGGAGTTCGAGATGGCACAGCCGTCGGAGAGCTACCGCAACGATCACTCGAAGATGGTGGTGCAGTTGCAGCAACCTTGCACCGTGCGCTATCGCCGACGGAAATAACGCGCTTCGCTCAGGATGACAAGGTCCTTGTCATCCTGAGCGTCCGAGCGGCTACTCGTAGCGGACTTGCCAGCTCTTGATGCCGTTGATCCACCCGGAGCGCAGCCGCACCGGCTCCGCGACTTCGGTGATGTCGGGCATGGCGTCGGCGATGGCGTTGAACATCAGATCGATTTCCAGGCGGGCGAGATTCGCGCCGACGCAGTAGTGCGCACCGGTGCCGCCGAAGCCCACGTGCGGATTGGGGTCGCGCAGGACATCGAAGGTGAACGGGTCCGCGAAGGCGTGCTCGTCGAAATTCGCCGAGCTGTAGAACAACCCGAGCCGCTCCCCCGCCTTGATCCGCGCTCCGCCCAGTTCCACGTCCGCGGTCGCGGTCCGCTGGAAGGCGTTCACCGGCGTGGCCCAGCGCACGATCTCATCGGCGGCGGTCTTGGGCCGCTGCTCCTTGTAGAGCTCCCATTGCTCGGGGTGATCGATGAAGGCTTTCATTCCGTGCGTGATGGCATTGCGTGTCGTTTCATTGCCTGCAATCACCAGCAGCACCACGAAGAACCCGAATTCGTCGGACCCGAGCGCCTCCCCGTCCAGCCCCGCATGTACCAGCGTGCTGACGATATCCCCGACTGGGCAGGCCCGGCGCTGCTCGGCCATGTTCCAGGCGTAGCCGATGATTTCAGCGAATGCCATATTCGCGTCGCCGTACTCCGGGTCGTCGTAGTTCAGGGTGGAATTCGACCAGTCGAACAGCTTGCGCCGATCCACATCGGGCACCCCGAGCAGCTCCGCGATCGCCTGCAACGGCAGTTCGCACGCCACCTGCTGCACGAAATCGCCGCCGCCGGAACGTTTCGCCTCGTGCACGATGCGGGCGGCGCGTTCGGTCAGCGCCGCCCGCAGGCCCTCCACCGCGCGCGGGGTGAATCCTTTGGAGACGATCCGCCGGGTCTTGGAATGCTTCGGCGGATCCATATTCACCAGCAGCGCGCCGGTGAGCTCCATCTGTTCGGGGGTGGTGTCGTTCGGCAGCCGGATGATCGCGCCTTTGCGCTGCGCGGAATACAGCTCCGAGTTCCGGGAGATCTCTTTCACGTCCTCGTGCCGGCTGACCACCCAGTAGCCGCCGTCCCGGAAACCACCCGAGGTCGCATCGGGTTGCGCGTTCCACCACACCGGAGCGGTGCGGCGCAGCAACGCGAATTCTTCGACGGGACTTCTCTGTTCCCACAATTCGGGGTCGGTGAAATCGAAACCGGCCGGAAAAGACGGAGCCGCCATGGCTGCCTCCCTTATATGGCCTGGCGCACTAGGGCTCAGCGCAAGCGAGTTCGACGCATGAGCCGCAGCGACGCCAGGGTGATCTTCAACTGCTTCTGGTAGGGCATGCCGTCGCGTGCCGCCATTACCTGGCGTTTCTGCACGCCGACATTGATGGTGTCGGTGTATTTGAGGAGGCCGTGATCGCCGTGCCGGGCGCCGACGCCGGAGTTCTTCACTCCGCCCGACGGGGTGGCTTTGGACGCGTAGGTGGTGACGAAGCCGTCGTTGACGTTGATGTTCCCGGCTTCGAGCTGGGCAGCGATCTGCTTGGCGTGGGCCAGATTTCCGCTCCACACGCTGGCGTTGAGGCCATAGTCGGTGTCGTTGGCGAGGCGGATCGCTTCCGCGTCGTCGCTGAACTTGTAGACGGCGGCGACCGGGCCGAAGGTCTCCTGGATCGCGTGCGTCATCTCGGGCGTCACGTCGGCCAGCACCGTGGCCTCGTAGAACGCGGGCCCGATATCGGGGCGCGGCTTGCCGCCGGTCAGTACGGTGGCGCCCTTCGCGCGGGCGTCCTCGATGTGGGCGGCGACGCGTTCCATGTGCTGCACCGACACCAGCGACCCGAATTCCGGGGTGTAGTCGTAGGTCGCGCCGATCTTGGCGTTCAAATCCTCTGCCGCCGAGACGAATCGCCGCACGAACTCGTCGTAGCGGCTCTCGTGGACGTAGATCCGCTCGATGTGCATGCAGGCCTGACCGGAGTTGGCGAACACCGCGAAGGTGGCGCCCGGGATCACCTCGTCGAGCTTGGCGTCGGCACACACGATCAAGGGGTTCTTGCCGCCGAGTTCGAGGCTGCACCCGATGAGGTTGCGGCCCGCGCCTTCGCCGACGATGCGGCCGGTGGCGGTGGAACCGGTGAACATGACGAAGTCGGCGTTGTCGATCAGCGTCGGCCCGACCTCGGGGCCTTCACCGCACACCACCTGGAACAGGCCTTCGGGCAGGCCCGCACGGTAGAGCAGCTCCACGCCGAACAGCGCGCACAGCGCGGTCTTGTTGTCCGGCTTGAGGACTACCCCGTTGCCGGCGATCAGCGCGGGGATCGAATCCGAGAGCGCGATAGCGAACGGGAAGTTCCATGGCGCGATCACCGCGACCACGCCCTTGGGCCGGTGCTCCTCGGTGGAGCTGGTGACCACCGGCATCGGGCCGCCGCGACGCTTGGGGCGCAGCACCTTTCGCGCGGTCTTGAGGTAGTGGCTGATGACCATCGGCACGTCGCACGATTCCTCGACGGCCATGCGGCGGGCCTTGCCGCAGCCGATCTGGATCAGGTCGGCGGTGGTCTCGCATTCGGCGAGCATCAGTTCGTGGGCGCGTGCGAACACTTCCAGGCGGCGCTTCAGCGGCCAGGACGCCCATTCCTTCTGCGCCGCACGGGCCTTGGCGTAGGCGGCGGTGATGTCCTCGGGCTTGGACTGCGGCAATGGGCCGACTGCCGCGCCGGTGTAGGCCTCGATCATCTCGTACGGCTCGGCGTCGCTCGCGGCGACCATGGCGGTCAGCCGATTGATCAGCTCGGGCGTGACGCGAGCCGGTAGGGTGGCCTTGGTTTCGGTGGTGCTCATAGGATCCTGCCTCCATCAGATGCGCGGAAGTCGGGCGCGGTCGGCCAAATTAGAACACGTTCTCATTATGCCGACCAGTGGTCCGAGATCGGTCAATCCACCTGATAGGTCGGCTTCTGCTGCACGGCATAGTCTTTGGCCCAGCGGTAGTCGGGTTTGCCGCTCGGCGAACGCAGCACCTGATCGGCCACCCAGATCTGGCGCGGGATCTTGTATCCCGCGAGATGTTTCCGGACGTGGGCTTCCAAGTCGGCGAATTCGACCTTCCCCGAAGCCGAGATAACCGCCGCGACCTGCTGACCCCACCGCTCGTGCGGTACCCCGATCACCACGGCGTCGTAGATCGCGTCGTGCGCCTTCACCACGGCCTCGACCTCTTCGACGAACACCTTCTCCCCGCCGGTGTTGACGACCATGTTGCCGCGCCCGAGCAGGGTGATGGAGCCGTCGGATTCCTTGCGGGCCCGGTCGTCGGTGATGACCATGCGGGCGCCGTCGACGGTCTTGAACAGCTTCTCGGTCTTCACCGGGTCCTTGTAGTAGCCCAGCGGCACCGCGCCGGTCTTGGCCACCCAGCCTTCCTCCTCCGGTCCGACCGGCTTGCCGTCATCGTCGACGACGACCGCGCCGCGCCCGGTCTGCACCCGCGGGCCGCGGCTCGGGTTGTCGTCCTTCTGCGCGAAACCGATTCCGCCGAAACCGGTTTCGGAGGAGCCGATGGAATCGGTGACCACCGTCGAGGGGAACATCTCCAGCAGCGTGTTCTTCACCGACTGCGACAGCAGCGCCGCCCCGGATCCGATGGCCAGCAGCGAGGATTCCACCGGGCGCACCCGGTAGGCGTCGATCAGCGGCCGGGCCATGGCGTCACCGGTGATGACGAGCACCTGCGGTTTGCGCCGCTCGACCACCTCCCAGATCCGCTGCGGATCGAACTTCGGCTCGAAGACCACCGCGTTGCCGGACCAGAGCGCGGTGAAGGTGGGCATCATGGCGGCGGCGTGGATCAGCGGCGGCAGCACGAACCAGGTTGCTTGGGGGTTACCGGAACCGACGCGGGACTGCTGGAATTCGTCGGCGACGGGTTCGTTGGTGTAGAAGTCGATGCCGCCGCCCAGCACGCGCCACATGTCCTCCTGGCGCCACATCACGCCCTTGGGCAGGCCGGTGGTGCCGCCGGTGTACATCATGAACAGGTCGTCGGCGCTGCGCGGGCCGAAGTCGCGATCCGGGGCCCCGGCGGCGACGGCGTCGGCGTACGGCGTTGCGCCGCCATGGTTTTCGCCGACGACGATCAGCTCGCGCAGTGAGGCCACTTGGGGCGCCGCCTCGCGCACCGCGGCCTCGTAGGTGTCGTGGTAGACGAGCACCTCGAGGTCGGCGTTGTCGTAGACGTAGCGCAGTTCGTCGGCGCGGTAGCGGTAGTTGATGTTGATCGGGACCGCGCGGATCTTGAAACAGGCGATCAGCGTTTCCATGGTGGCGATGCCGTTGTGCATCTGGAAGCCGACGTGCGTGCCCGCCCGCACACCCACCGATGCCAGGTAGTGGGCCAGGCGGTTGGCGTTGGCGTCGAGTTCGGCGAAGGTGACCTGCTGGTCGCCTTCGACCACGGCCACCCGGTCCGGCATCGCGTCGGCGGAGTGCTCGTACAGGTCGGCGAAATTGTTGGCCATGGTTCTTCCTTGTCGTGCGTTACACCACGGTGAACGGCAGCGGTATGCCGCGGTCGGTGAAGGTGAAGGCGGCGCCCTTGCTGAATCGGGTGATCGCCACTTCTGTAGCTTCCCGGAAAGGTTCTGCCGCGAGGGCGATTTCGGCACTCCAGCCGAACTGGTCGGCTTCGACGGCCCGGATATAGGAACGCGGGTTCACCCCGCGCGCCATCGCCTCGAGTGGTGCGAGGTTGCCGGCGTCGAGCAGGGCGGGCCAGACGCCGTCGGACTGCGCGCCGCTTCTGCGCGGCAGCCGGATACTCACCGAGTCCGCGGTCTCGGTGATCTGGATGCCGGTGTAGGACAGCGGGTTCCAGGCCGGATGCAGCCGCAGTACCGTGGCCAGCGCGGCGGTGTCGTCGCCGAGATCCAGTGCCGCGCGCAGACGTTCGGACGTGATCCCGGCGATGCCGGTGAACTGTTTGCGGCCGATCTCGGTGGCCTGGTCGGTGCGGGCGCGGACCGCGATGAGGAAGCCCAGGGTCAGCAGGTGGTGTTGCAGGCAGACCTCGTCGGCCAGGCGGATCAGCGCCGATCTGGAGAACTCGTCGAAGCGCAGGTCGCTCAGCAGTGCGCCCGCGTAGTCGGATCGGCCGTCGTCGCCCGGGTCGATGTCCGGGAGTTCGAGTTGCGCCGCAAAGGAATTCGCGACCACGTCGGAGTTCGGCGGTATCGGCGGCGGTTCGTGGGCCGGGTCGATGGTGACCTTCCAGGCGCACATCGGATGCCGGTCGGCGGGGGTGCGCGGCGGGCGGTGGATGGGCCGGACCTGGGCGTGCGGGTTGGTGGCAAGGGCGGTCGCGTCGAAGGTCGGGTCCTCCATGTCGTGGCACATGGCGACCACGAACTCCGGGCCCATCGGTTCCACGTCCAGCAGCGCACCGCAGTGGTCGAGCCAGAATTCGCCGTGATCGTGGTCGTCGACGCGATACCGGAAGTCCATGAACTGCGGTGGCGCGCCGATGTCGAGCTGCAAGCCCTTGAAGATGGTGTCGACGCCGTCGCCTTCGATGGCGAGCGCCTGGCGCATCCGGCGGGTGTAGACCGGGCTGGCCACCTGCCATTCCTCGATCGCGACCGCGGTCATGCCCGGGCGGCCGAACGCGGCGATGCAGTGCGCCATGCCGGAGCGGTCGATGAGGTGCCCGCACAGCAGCAGCTCCGGGAGCAACCGCGCGAGGGTGGCCCGGTCGAGCTCGTCGAAATTGCTCACGACTCCGCCTCACTAGCGCTCGGCTCCGTCGTGCGCAATTGCGCGCTGGCACATGATTCGCTCGCAGGCTCGCTCACCACAGCGAGGCCGGTGCTTCGCCGATCTGGTACCAGCCGGGCAGCGGGCCGGCGACCGAACGCTGGATGCGTTGCTGCATGCCGTCGGACAGGGCATTGTTCTGGATCATCTCCAGGAACATGGCCGAGACGTTGCCGAAGTCGAAGAAGTCACGCTGCCAGGACCATTGGAAGTCGCCGCCGTAGCGGAACCAGCTGCCGCCGATGCCCTGCGGTGAGTAGTGCGAGCCGTCCGCGCGGGTGCGTTCGCTGATCTGCTTCCAGAATCCGATGACGGTGCCGCTGCGCTCGTCGATGACGAACTCCTGGTACGGGTAGGTCCAGCCTTCCAGGCCGAACATCTCCTGCCCGAGTGCGAGTTCGCGGATCTCCTCGCGGCCGACCGCCATGAACTCCTGGGTGGGGCCGTAATTCCAGCCGTAGGTCGCGTCCTCGGTGTACATGTCGGCGAGGGGCTTCCAGTCGCCCTTCTCCTCGCAGCGCTGGTTCTCCACCAGCCAGCGTTGCACCATCTCGTCGAGTTCGGTGCGGGGGTAACCGGTCATCACCGGGCTCCTTCGGTTCGGTTCTCGGTCAGGATCGAGAGGGCTTGGGTCGGGCAGTAGCGGACGGCGCGCTGCACGTCGGCGGAATCCGCTGCGGGGTCGGCGATTTCGACCTTGCCGCGTTTGGGGACGCTGAAGACGTCCGGCGCCTCGTCCTGGCACACCGCATGCCCTTGGCACAGATCCAGGTCAGCGACGATTTTCATGCGTCCTCCTTGCGCAACGGCGCTTCGGGCTGGACTTCGACCAGCACCAGGTGCGCGCCGCGTGGCACGCTGACGACCGCGACCACGGCGGCGGCCAGGTCCTCGGCGCGCAGCATGTACGGGTGGCGGGCGAAACCCCAGTCCTTCCAGGCCTGCAGCATCGGGCCGACCACCTCGGGGGTCGAATTCATGCCCATGCCGGTGAGTGTCGGGCCCGGACGCACCAGAGAGGCGCGGACGCCGGTGCCTTCGAGTTCCATGCGCAACTGCAGGGCCATCGCTTCGAGGCCGGCTTTCGCGGCGCTGTAGGCACCGGTTTGCGGCCGAGGTTCAGGGGCGCAGTCGGAACTGATCAGCACGAAATCGCCACGCTGCCTTGCGATCATGCCGGGCAGGACCCGGTTGGCGAGGCGGTGCGCGCCACCCAGGTGCACGGCGATCTGATGTAGGAAGCGCTCCGGGTCCATTTCGTGGACCGGGCCGAATTCGATATCGCCCGCGCCGGAGACCAGGATCTCGGTGGGGCCCAGCTCGTTCTCGGCGGCGCTGACGAATTCCTCGACCGAGTCGGCGTCGGTGACATCGAGGCGGTGCGCGAAAGCTGTTCCGCCGTCGGCCTTGATCTTCTCCGCCAGTTCCTGGCACTTGTCGACCCGGCGGGCGCCGAGGGCGACCGGGTGGCCCAGGCCGGCCAGCGCGATCGCGGTGGCCGCGCCGATTCCGGAGGAGGCTCCGGCGACTATCGCGGGCCTGCGGTCCGGGTTGGGTTCGAAACGGGGCATTTACCGGACCTCCACGGTGATGGGGAGTTTCGCGAATCCGCGAACATTGCTGGAGTGCACGCGCTCGATCCCGGCGTCGACCACGTCGTATTCGCGGACCCGCGAGGCGAATTCGCGCAGGGCGACGTTGGTTTCCAGTCGGGCCAGGTGCGCGCCGAGGCAGAAGTGCACGCCCGCACCGAAACTCGCGAGCGCGGACTTGTCGGTGCGTTCGATGTGGAAGTCGTCGCCGTCGGCGAAGACGTCGGGATCACGGTTGGCCGAGCCGATCAGCAGCAGCACCTTCGACCCGGCCGGGATCGTGCCGTACGGGTAGTCGATGTCGGTGGTGGCGGTGCGGGCCAGGATCTGGCTGGAGGTGTCGTAGCGCAGCGTCTCCTCGACCCAGTCCGAGACCAGGTGGTCGTCGGCGGCGACCTTGGCGTACTCCCCCGGGTTCTTCGCGCCCCAATACAGCGCGTTGCCCAGGAGTTTCGTGGTGGTCTCGTTGCCCGCGACGACCATCAGGAACATGAAGCCGATGATCTCCTCCTCGGTGAGCCGGTCGCCGTCGGTTTCGACGTTCAGCAGGGCGGAGGTCAGGTCGTCGGCGGGAGCGCGGCGGCGTTCGGCGACCATGTCGGCGTAGTAGCCGATCAGGGTCATGGAGGCCTTGGCGGCGGCCATCGGGATGTCGAGGACGCCGTCCTCACGGTGCACGACCAGGTCGGCCAAGCGGCGGATTTCGGCGCGGTCGGCGGCGGGCACGCCCATCAGTTCGGAGATCACGTCCATCGGCAGCTTGCCCGCGACCTCGTCGATCCAGTCGAAGGACCCGCGGTCGAGAGCGGGTTCCAGGTAGGACAGCGTGAGTTCTTCGATGCGGTCTTCCATTTCGGCGACACGCTTGGGGGTGAAGCCTTTGAAGACCAGCCGGCGCAGGCGCAGATGCCGGGGATCGTCCATCGCGAGGAACGACATCACCCGGTGCGCGTGCGGGCCGTAGGCGGCCGGGTCCAAGGAGACGCCGTTGGCGCTCGACAACCGGGTCGCATCCCGGAAACCGTTCGTGACATCCACATGCCGCGACAATGCCCAGAACCCGAGTTCAGGGTTGTGATACAGCGGCGCTTCGGTGCGCAGCCGCTGATAGGTCGGGTAGGGATCCTCGTGGAAGCGGTAGTCGTACGGGTCGAAGATCAGCGGCTCCACCGACGCGGTAGTCATCGCACGTACCCCTCTTTCGAGAACAGGTTCTCGCTGATCGACAGGTGCTCGCCGTCAGTGGGAGACACATAGCTGGACATGTGTCTGGACGGTACCAGCGGCTCGCGGCTTCGACAACGATTCGATCGGATTATCACGAGAATTCGCAGCCGAACCAGGAATGCGGAGGAATTCGGTCAACCCTGTTGCGGCACACCACCGACCCCGTGACCCGGTTGCGTTTCCTGTAACTCGTTCTTGCGTCATTTCCGCAGTCCGGACTATATTCCGTACACGTGTCCAGACAGGATCGGAGTTTGCATGAGCAGCCTTCTGCCCGCTGATGGTGCGCCAATGCTGGTCGGCGGCAAGCTGATCGACGGCGGCAACGGCGTTTTCGCCACCATCAACCCCGCCACCGAGGAGGTTCTCGGTCAGGCCGCCGACGGGAACGCCGCCGACCTCGCCGCCGCCATCGCCGCGGCGCGGACCGCCTTCGACGACACCGACTGGTCTCGCGATCACGCCTTCCGCGCGCACTGCCTGCGCCAACTGCGCACCGCGCTGGAGGCGAATATCGAGGAGCTGCGGTCGATTACGGTGGCCGAGGCGGGCGCTCCGCTGATGTTCACCCGCGGCCCGCAGCTGGAAGGGCCGATCGCGGACCTGGAGTACGCGGCCGGTCTCGCCGAAACCTACAGCTGGGAAACCGATCTCGGCACCGCCACTCCGATGGGCATCAAGAGCCACCGGGTGGTGCGCCGGGAGGCGATCGGGGTGGTCGGCGCGATCACGCCGTGGAACTTCCCGCATCAGATCAATTTCGCCAAGCTCGGTCCCGCGCTCGCGGCCGGAAACACGCTGGTGCTCAAGCCCGCACCCGATACGCCGTGGTGCGCGGCGGCGGTCGGCGCGATCATCGCCGAGCACACCGATATCCCGGCCGGCGTGGTGAACATCGTGACCTCGGCCAACCACGCGCTGGGGTCGATTCTCACCGAGGACGCGCGGGTCGACATGATCAGCTTCACCGGGTCCACCCAGACCGGGCGGGCCGTCATGCGCGGCGCGGCGGCGAACCTGAAGAAGGCGTTCCTCGAACTCGGGGGCAAGTCGGCGGCCATCGTCCTGGATGATGCGAATCTCGGTGCCGCCGTCGGGGTTACGGCGTTCTCGGTGAGCGTGCACGCCGGACAGGGATGTGCGCTCAGCACCCGGCTACTGGTGCCGCGCGCGATGTACGACGAGGCGATCGAGGTGGCCGCTAAGACGTTGCGCGGCATCCGACCTGGTGATCCGAGCTCCCCAGGCACGGTGTGCGGGCCGCTCATCTCCGAACGGCAGCGCGCCCGCGTGGAGCGCTATCTGCAGATCGCTCGCACCGAAGGCGGACGGATCGTGGTGGGCGGCGGTCGGCCCGCCGAGCACGAGCGCGGCTACTTCATCGAGCCCACGCTCATCGCCGACGTCCCGAACAGCGCGACGGTCGCGCGCGAGGAGATCTTCGGGCCGGTGCTGGTGATCATCCCGCACGATGGCGACGACGACGCCATCCGCATCGCCAACGACTCCCCCTACGGCCTGTCCGGCTCGATCTGGGGCACCGATCCCGCACGCATCCGGCACGTTACGGACCGGGTACGCACCGGGACGCTGAGCGTCAACGGCGGCGTCTGGTACTCCGCCGACGCGCCGTTCGGCGGATACAAGCAGTCGGGCATCGGGCGGGAAATGGGCGTCGCCGGGTTCGAGGAATACCTGGAAACCAAGCTGATCTCGACCGCAGGATAAGAGGAGCATTACATGGCCCGTTTCACCGGAAAATCCGCCATCGTCACCGGCGCCGCGCAGGGCATCGGCGCGGCCTATGCCGCCGCTCTGGCGGCCGAGGGCGCGAAAGTCGTTATCGCCGACTTGAATACCGAGCTCGGGCAGGCGGTGGCCGAGAAGATCACCGCCGACGGCGGGACCGCGGTATTCGCACGCTGCGACGTCGCCGATCCCGGCTCCGCCAAGGAGCTGGCGGAGTTCACCGTCGCCGAGTTCGGCGGCATCGACCATCTGGTCAACAACGCCGCCATCTACGGCGATATGAAGCTCAATCTGCTGCTGACCGTGGACTGGGACTACTACAAGAAGTTCATGTCGGTGAACATGGACGGCGCGCTGAACGTCACCCGCGCGGTATGGCCGCACATGCGTAAGAAGGGTGGGTCGATCGTCAACCAATCCTCCACGGCTGCATGGACTTATTCGAGTTTCTACGGCCTCGCCAAGGTAGGGGTGAACGGGCTGACTCAGCAGCTGGCCTTCGAACTCGGTGGCAACAACATCCGGATCAACGCCATCGCGCCCGGGCCGATCGACACCGAGGCCACCAAAGCCGTGACGCCGGAACAGATCGTGACCGACATGGTGAGCCGGTTGCCGCTCAAGCGGATGGGGACGCCCCAGGATCTCGTCGGGGCATGCCTGTACCTGCTCTCCGACGACGCGAGCTGGGTGACGGGGCAGATCTTCAATATCGATGGTGGACAGGTGTTCCGGGCATGACCGACAGGGTTGGATTCATCGGACTCGGCAATATGGGCGCGCCCATGGCCGAACGGCTGCTGAGCTGGCCGGGTGGACTCACCGTCAGCGATATGCGCCCCGACGCGATGCAGAAGTACGCCGAATCCGGTGCTGCCGCAGCCGGTTCGGCCGCCCAACTCGCCGAACAATGCGAGATCGTCTGCATCGCCGTGGTCGACGATGCCCAGGTACGTGCGGTGCTCACCGGGCCCGACGGTGTGCTCGAGACTGCGAAACCGGGCAGCGTCGTCGCTGTGCACTCCACGATCAGCGACCGGACCGCCGAGGAACTCGCCGTCGAATGTGCTTCGCACAGTGTCGAATTCGTGGACGCACCGATCAGTGGTGGCGCCCCCGGGGCGGCCAGCGGCAGGCTCGCGGTGATGGTCGGTGGCAGCGAGGCGGCCTTCCAGCGGATCCGGGAACCGTTCGGCGCGTTCGCCGATCTGATCGTGCACGCCGGACCGGTGGGCGCGGGCACCCGAATGAAGCTGGCGCGCAACCTTTTGCACTTCATCGCGTTCACCGCCACCACCGAGGCGCAGCGCCTGGCCGAGGCATCCGGGCTGGATATCACCGCGCTCGGCAAGGTGGTGCGGCATTCCGACGCTGTCACCGGCGGTCCGGGGGCGATCATGTTGCGTGACACCACCGCCCCTATCGAGCAGGGTGATTTCTGGCTGCCGATCCTCCAGCACGTTCGTGACCTCGGCGAGAAGGACCTTTCCCTGGCTCTGGACTTGGCCGCCCGCCGCGAAGTGGAGCTGCCACTGGCCGAACTCGCGCTCGGGCGCCTCGGCCCCGGACTGGGCGTCGGCATCGGTCCCGCCGCCGAACGGAAGTCACCGTGACCACCACGAATCCCTCGAAAGGCGAACAGCCATGAGCGACAACACCGCCAACGGCGCTTCCGACTCCGTCCGCGAACGCGGCCTGGCAAAGATGGCCGAGGTCTACGGCACCGAGTTCCAGAATTACCCCGGCGACCACTTCGCGATGACCGCCGACCACCTCTTCGCCGACGTGTGGTCCCGCGAAGGCCTCAGCATCCGCGACCGCCGCCTCCTGCTGCTCGGCGCCCTGACCGCGCAGAACCTGATGGACACCGCCGGCATCCAGATCGGCGCGGCGCTGCGCAACAAGGAACTCTCCGAAGCCGAGTTGCACGAGATCGCGTTGTTCCTTTGTCATTACGTGGGCTGGCCCAGCGGCACCAAGCTCGACATTCTGATAGGCACCATTGTGGCGCAGCAGAAGAAGGCCGCCCGCCAAGAGCAGTCCGAGAAGTAAGGATCCACCGAACATGGCCGACTCCACCACCATTCGCCCACTACCTGCCGCCGAGGTCACCGAGTGGGATCTGCGCGCCGACGTGGTGATCGCCGGCTACGGCATCGCCGGGGTCTGCGCCGCCATCGAAGCGGCCAGAGCCGGTGCGCAAGTGCTGATCCTGGAGCGCACCGGCGGCTGGGGTGGTGCGGCCGCGATGGCGGGCGGGCACATCTACCTGGGCGGCGGGACGCCGCTGCAGCACGCCCTCGGTTTCGAGGACACACCCGAGAACATGGAGAAATTCCTGCTCGCCGCGGTCGGGGCGGGCGCGGACAAGGCCAGAATCGCCGACTACTGCCGGGGCAGCGTGGATCATTTCAACTGGCTCGTCGAGTCCGGAGTTCCGTTCAAGGAGGAATTCTGGGGTGAGCCGGGTTGGGAACCGCCGCATGACGAGGGACTGAACTACTCCGGTGGGGAAAACTCCGCCCCGTTCAACGCCATCGCCACCCCCGCCCCGCGCGGTCACGTCCCCCAGATGACGGACAAGAAGGTCGGGCAGCGCAGCGGCGGCTACATGCTGATGAAACCGCTGTCCGAAACGGCCGAAAAGCTCGGCGTCCGAGCCGAATACGACCTTCGGCTCCGGCGGCTCGTCGTCGACGAGACCGGCCGCGTCGTGGGCGTCCGTGCCACCCGATTCGGCGAGGACGTCACCGTCCGCGCCGAACGCGGTGTCGTGCTGGCCACCGGCAGCTTCGCCTACCAGCAGCAGATGATCGAAAATCATGCCCCACGGCTGATCGGACGCCCGGCCGCCGCCATCGAGGAGCACGACGGCATCGGCATCCGGCTGGCCCAGGCGCTCGGCGCGGACGTCGCGCATCTGGACGCCACCGAGGTCGCCTTCTTCGGCGACCCCCAGATGCTGGCGCGCGGCGTCCTGGTCAACGGCCGCGGGCAACGCTATACCGCCGAGGACACCTACGGCGGCCATATCGGCCAGCGCACCCTGATGCAGCAGGACAACCAGGCCTATCTGATCATGGACGAAACCGGTTACGAGGAAGCGCTTTCGACCGTCACCGCCACCCCTTTCTTCCGGCAGCCGCCCAAGTGGGCCGCCGAGTCCATCGCCGAACTCGAAACCGAGATCGGGTTGCCGGAGCAGGCACTGCAAACGACCATCGACACCTACAACCTGCACGCGGCCAAGGGTTCCGATCCGCTACTCGGCAAGAAGCCGGAATGGGTTCGGCCGCTGACCGGTTCGTTCGCCGCGTGGGATATGCGGGGATTCACCGCCGGATTCACCCTCGGCGGCCTGCGCACCGATCTCGACGCCCGGGTGCTGCACGTCTCCGGCGAACCCATTGCCGGATTGTTCGCGGCCGGCCGCTGCACTTCGGGCATCTGCACCGGCGGCTACGTGAGTGGCGCCTCGCTCGGCGACGGCAGCTTCTACGGGCGGCGTGCGGGCATCGCCGCCGCTATTTCCGAAAACGCGACCGAGTAGGATCCAGACACATGTCCGAAGCGCAGTCCATCGACGGTACCCCCATCATCATGGAGGCCACCCGCCGCCGCCTCACCGGCAAGCAGGCCGACACCGTCGACAAACTGACTCGCTCGGCCGTGGAAGTGCTTGCCCGCGAAGGCTTCGCGGGCATGACCATCCGTCTGGTAGCGGCCGCCGCCGGCGTCGGCACGGCGACGGCCTACACCTACTTCTCCTCAAAGGAACACCTGGTCGCCGAAATCTTCTGGCGCCGACTGGTTTCCAACCCGTCCCCCGCCAGCGAGGACCCGGACCCCACCGTCCGGGTCGTCGCGGAACTGCGCACCATCGCCATGCTCGTCGCCGACGAGCAAGAACTCTCCGGCGCCGTCACAAGCGCCCTGCTCGGCCGCGACCCCGACGTCGAGCACCTTCGCACCCGCATCGGGGCCGAAATCCGCAAACGCCTCATCCGCGCACTCGGCCCCGACCCGGACCTGGAAATCGTCGAATCCCTCGAACTCATCTACGCCGGGGCCCTCGTTCGCGCTGGCATGGGCTATGCCTCGTACTCCGAAATCGCCGATCTCATCGAGAAATCCGCGCTGCGGGTCCTGCGGTAGATACGCGCGTCGGGACCGATACCGGTCCGGCCGTCTCCGCTAACGCCCACCTGCGGCGTCTATGAATGCGCCCGTCACGTACGACGCTTGTTCCGACAGCAACCACACGATGGCCTCGGCCACTTCCTCCGGCCGGCCGCCCCGGCCCATCGGCAGCGTGGGCGCGACCCGATCGACACGCCCCGGCTCCCCACCGTCGGCATGCATCTCGGTATAGATGAACCCCGGCCGCACCGAGTTCACCCGAATCCCTTCCCCCGCGACCTCCAACGCCAGCCCACGCGTAAACGTATCCAGCGCCCCCTTACTGGCCGCGTAATCGACATACTCCCCCGGCGATCCCAGCCGCGCCGCCGCCGACGACACATTCACGATCGCACCCCCGCGCCCGCCGTGCTTCGTCGACATCCGCCGCACCGCGTTCCGCGCACACAGCATCGGCCCGATCACATTCACCGCCATCACCCGCCGCAGCCGTTCGACGTCGAGTTCCTCAGCCCGGCACTGCTTCTCGAGTATCGCGGCATTGTTCACCAACCCCCGCAACCCCCCGAACTCCGCATCAACAGTCGCGAACAACCCCTCGATATCCTCCGCCTCCCCCATATCCGCCCGCACCGCCAACGCCACACCCCCACCCTCGACAATCTCCCTGCAAACCTCCTCCGCCGCCCCCACGTCCCGCCGATACGTCACACAAACCAACTCCCCCCGCCGCCCCAACTCCAAAGCCACCGCCGCCCCAATCCCCCGGCTCCCACCGGTAACCACCACACACCCCGAACCCACAGCGCACCTCCCACTCCAACTTCCAAGTCGCTGGCCACGCTACCGCCGCCCCTCCGGCCCAAGCCCGTTTCTTCTCGAACCCAAGCCCCCTCTTTCTTCGACCTCCACTCCTGTCAGATCCGCCTCCACTCCTGTCGGATCCGCCCGTGCATCCGATGCCTTCCGTGCCTGTACTTGCTGTCTTTAAAAGTGGACCTGGTGCGTTCACCCCGGTCCAGCATGAACAGTTCACATAGTTAGATGCGCATATCTACAATCGGGGATGTTTGTCGCCGCTTATCGCCGCTTCCCGGATCGCTAGGCCCTCAACGGACGTGCAGGCACCAGCCGAGCAGCAGCAATGGTCAGACGATGCGGTCACAACGAAGGAAGCCGCAGCACCTCACACACTCCCCCGACCGCCGCCAGCAACGAGTCCAGGCCTTCCGATGAGCCCTCCCTGCCCACATCGATGCCACGAACACCCAATTCGATTGCCTCACCCGATGAATGAAGCGCTCCCCTGCCGACGCATCCTCCCCCGCAATCAAGATCAACAGGCACCCACAGCGCTCACTCCTGGCCGATGCCGCCACTAGGTCCTGATGATCTTGCTAACGCTGGTTTCATCGCACGCAGCAGGGACTGGCTGATCTGGGAACCGATCAGAGGCCACCACCCGCGTCGAGGATTACCCGGGCACGATCAGCTGGATCCAGCACGACGAGCGAGCGCCACCAACGACCGTGTCAGACGTACTGAATCAAACGGATGCCGCCGCCGAACAGGGCACCCAACACACAATTCACAGCCGAGCGATCAAGATCAACAGGCGCTCATGGCGGGGCCTTCTCGCGAAATGCCGCCACCAATGCCTGTTGATCTTGATCAGCTCTGGCCACGGGTGATCGCGAACGGAGCGGACGCGACTGACGGCCGGCCATCACCAGACTCTGAAATTCAGCGGCTCATTAAGCGGGCCGAGCGCATGCAGGATCCTCGGCGGCGACTGTTCCCGACCTATGCCGCCACGAGTGCCTGTTGATCAGGGGAGCAGGACCCCGCGAGCGTGGCGGGCAGCTCGGACGCGGTCGACGATGATGTAGGTGCGGTTGCGCAGATGGTCGGCGCTGACGCGGATGATGATCCAGCCCAGGGCTTTCAGCATTTCCCAGCGGTCGATGTCTTTCGCGCGCTGTTCGGGATCCAGCCAATGCTGGGCGCCGTCGTATTCGACGGCGATCTTCAACTTTTCCCAGCCCATGTCGAGCCGCGCCACGAAGCGATCCGAATTGTCGCGGGCGACCAGCTGCGTCCTCGGCCCATGGAAGCCGTTGTCGATGAGCAACAGTCGAAGCCGTGACTCCTGTGGCGACTCGGCTCCCCCATCCATCAGCCACAGCGCTTCAGGCAACCGGTCCAACCCGCGATACCCGGGGTGCTCCGCGAAAACCTTGGCGACATCACCGATCGCGACCCCCGTTGCGGCACTGAGGGCATCCAGAATCGGCACCGCGCGATCACGCGACAACCGGCACCCCAGGTCGAAGGCGGTGCGCGCCGGCGTAGTGACCGTGAACCCGCCGATATCGCAAACCTCATGTGCGGCAAAGATCTGCTGCGTCGCACGAATCCCCGCCGGCGCTCTACAGTGCCGCGGACGAGCAACTTCAGCCGGCAGACCCGAATCCAGCCACCGTGTCCCGTGCATCGCAGCGGCGGAGTACCCGACCAACACTCCATCCCCCTTCGCCCAATACCCGGCGGCCCGAGCCCGACCCACCGCATCGAGCTCCCGCCCCTTGGGCAGATAAACCCCCGGGTAAACCCGCATGAAGTTGTGCCGCAATTCCCACCGCGAAAGCAGCCCCGCCGCCACCGCCCACGACCCCGAAAACGCCTCATCCAATGCGCCCATGCCGCAGCACTATCCCCCACCCCACCGACAACCCCGCCGCACCAAGATCATCAGGCACTCATGGCGGCCACCCCTCGCCCGATGCCGCCACCCAAGCCTGTTGATCTTGAAGTTCCCCGACTCGCCAATCCAACATCAGGCGCTCGTGGCGAGCGCACTGGATGCGCCACCGATACGTATCCATCTCAACGCGCCACGCTGCCAGTCCCAATCAATCTGACTCACAACATGCTTGGTTCCCACGGCCCCAACTCATCATGATCAACAGGAACTGGTGGCGCGAGCTACTCGGCCGATGCCGCCCTCAATGCCTGTTGATCTTGATGGGTGAAGGAGGTTAGGTGGTGAGGATGAATTTGGCGGCTTGTTCGCCGATGAAGACGGCGGGGGCGTGGGTGTGGCCGCGGATGAGGAGGGGCATTACCGAGGCGTCGGCTACTCGGAGGGCTTCGGTGCCGCGGACTTTCAGGTGGGGGTCGACGACGCTGGCGGGGTCGGTGCCCATGCGGCAGGTGCCGATTGGGTGGTAGAGGGTGTGGGAGTAGGCGTTGAGGGCGAGTTCGAGGGTGGCTTCGAGTTCGGGGGGCGCCTTCGGCGGGTAGATGAGGGGGCCGAGGACAGGTTTCAGCGCCGGGGTGGCGGCGAGGTTCGCGCAGACGCGCAGGCCCGACATGATGGCGGCGCGGTCGGCGCCTTCGCTGTCGGAGAGGTAGCCGGGATCGATCACCGGTTTGGTGGTGGGATCGGCTGCGGCCAAACTGATTCGGCCGCGGCTGTGCGGGCGGAGCAGGACGGTCGCCAGGATGACTCCGTGCTCGGTCGGGTCCTGTAGTCCTTCGTAGAAGAATGGTGCGGGCGCGTAGATCAGCTCGAGGTCGGGGAGTTCGAGATCCGGCCGGGACCGCACGAAGCCGTAGGCCTCGCCGACGTTGGAGGTGAGCATGCCGCGGTGGCGGATCAGGTAATCGATGAGCTGCCTGGGCTTTTCGGCATCGAAGAGGGAATCGGACGGGACGCCGTAACCGATGCCCGCGACCAGGTGGTCTTGCAGGTTCGCGCCTACCTCGGAATTGTGTTGCACGGTCGCGATGCCGTGGCGGCCGAGTTCCACCATGTCCCCGACACCCGACAGCATCAGCAACTGCGGGCTGTTGATCGCGCCGCCGCACAGCACCACTTCGCGACGCGCGGTCACCGTGAAAGTCTCCGGGCCTTGGCGGTATTCGACGCCCACCGCCCGTTTCCCGTCGAAGATCACCCGTGTCGCCAGGGCTTCGGGGAGCACTGTGAGATTGGGCCGACGCATGGCCGGTTTCAGATAGGCGTCGGCGGTGCTCCAGCGGCGGCCGCGACGCTGGGTCACCATGGTCTGACTGAATCCGTCGGGCTGCGGGCGGTTCGGCGACTCGACCGAATACCCGGCCTCCTGCACCGCCGTCAGATACGCCGCCGTCGAGGCCCGCGGACTGCGCTGTTTCGAAACATACAGCGGGCCCGTCGCTCCCTCATCCGGATACTGTGCGTCCTGCACGTTCTCGATCCGCCGGAACTGCTCGATCGCCGCGGCAAATCCCCATTCGTCGCCAGCGAGCAACCCCCACTCGTCGTAGTCGGCCCGGAACCCGCGCACCCACATCATCGCGTTCATCGAGGACGAGCCGCCGAACATCTTGCCGCGCGGCCAATAGATCTGCCGGTGGTCCAGCTCAGGCTGCGGTTCGGTCAGGTAATCCCAATCCACTTCGGAGCGAAACAGTTTCGAGAACGCCGCCGGAATATGCGTGAATTTGTTCTTATCCGGTGGCCCCGCCTCCAGCAGCACCACCTTCGTGCCCCCGTCCGCGCTGAGCCGGTTCGCGAGCACCGCCCCCGCCGACCCGGCCCCCACGATCACGTAATCCGCAGCTAGCTCCGTGGTCATAGCCTGACTCCAATCCGCACCCGCGCCTTCCAAACATACGAGCCCCCTCCCGCGTACAGCCGGGTTTCTCCAAAACAACTGGAGACAGCGCGTGGCGCACAGGACTTCCGCTCGGCGCCATCAAGATCACCAGGACTTGGTGGCGGCGTCGGCCGAGTAGTCCCGCCACCAATTCCTGGTGATCTTGTTGATCGCGCCTTAGACGGCACGTGGCGCACCAGCTCTCCGCTATCCCGCCCGCGATCATCGCGTAGAAGGTGTTCTGCAATCTGGCCCGTGCTTCGAGCCGACGCCGCCCGCCGAGGATGGTCCGGAGGCACCATGATCACCAGGCTTTAGTGGCGGCATCGGCCGAGTGGCCCCGCCACCAATTCCTGGTGATCTTGTTTCAGGCGGCGGCGAACAAGGCGGCGGAGGCGGCCGCGGTGAGGAGGTAGGGCATCGGGTAGCCGAGGTGGGAGTAGAAGCGGGCGCGGAGGATGGTGGCTACGGCCAGGAGGAAGTAGAGGGTGAGGCCGAGTGCCGCGGCCAGGGCCAGTGGGGGCACGGCGAGGCCGACGAGTAGGCCGATGGCGCCTGCGGCCTTGATGACGGCGAGGGGGTAGAGGGTCCATTCGGGGACTCCGTACTGCTTCATATTCTCGCGGACCCATTGGGCGCGAAAGACATCGATGAGTGCGGCGACCGCGGCGGACAGGGCGGCTAGGACGGTGAAAATGAGGTAGGCGGTGTGCATGAGACCCTCCTTGGTCGGTGTGCCTGGCGTCTGGGATGGTGAAGGCGGCCGGCACGTGGGCCGCTATAGGGATGACGGATGCCGACGGCGATAGGTGACAGGTGGGCGGGCAGGAATTACTGGCGCGGCGCTTCGAGGGACAGCGCGAGCACTTGCGCACCGTCGCCTACCGCATGCTGGGGTCGTCGGCCGAAGCCGATGACGCGGTCCAGGAGGCCTGGTTCCGGCTCGCCAAGGTCGACGCCGGGGCGATCGAGAATCTCGGCGGCTGGCTGACGACGGTGGTTTCGCGGATCTGCCTGGACATGCTGCGCTCGCGGGCGTCGCGCCGAGAAGATCCGCTGGATGGGATCGGTGCGGTCGCCGACGACAGCGATCCGGAACATGAAGCGGTGCTGATCGATTCGGTAGGGCGAGCTCTGCTCGTTGTACTGGATACCCTCGGCCCCGACGAGCGGGTCGCCTTCGTCCTGCACGACATGTTCGCGGTCCCCTTCGACGAGATCGCGCCGATCGTGGGCCGCACCACCGCAACCACCAAGAAACTGGCGAGCCGCGCCCGGCTCCGTGCTCGCGGCGACTCCGCCACCCCGAGCCCCGACCTCCAGCACCAGCGACAGGTCGTCGACGCGTTCCTCGCCGCCGCCCGCGACGGCGACCTCGTGGCCTTGCTCGAGGTATTGGCGCCCGATGTCATCCGCTCCGCCGATCCCGCGGCCCTGCCCGCCGGCATGGCGGTCGTGGTCCGCGGAGCGCAAGCGGTTGCGAAGGAAACCGTTGTCCTGCAACGTCGTTCGCAGGTCGCCGCGCTCGCCCTGATCGACGGCGCTGTCGGCATCATCGTCGCACCGAGCGGAAAACTCCTACTGGCCCTGCGCATCACCGTCACCGGCGACCGCATCGCCGCCTACGAGGTGATCGCCGACCCCGCCCGCCTCCGGGACCTCACCATCGCCGTGCTCCCCGACCCCGCTGCGTAGCACCAAGATCATCAGGCACTGCGGGCGGCATCGCCCGAGTAGGCCCCGCCCACTGTGCCTGGTGATCTTGGTAAGGACTCACATGGTGAGCAGGCGCAGGACCAGGGCGGCGATGGCGAGGGCCAGGATTGCGGCTGGGACGCCCATGTTCTTGTAGTCCTTGGCTTTGACGTGGAAGCCCAGGGCGCCGAGGAAGTACAGGATCAGGCCGATGGCGGCGGCGATGCCGATCGGGGGCCACCAGAGGCCGATGAGCAGGCCCACGGAGCCGGCCAGCAGGGCGGCGGCCAACGGGTTGAGCCAGGTGTCGGGGACGCCGAGGGTCTTGTAGCCCTCGACGAACTCCGGTTTGCGGGAGAATTTAAAGTAGGCCGAGGGAATGAGACCTACGGCCAGCAGAACAGTGATGATGACGGTTGCGACGAACATAGCGTCTCCTCGAGTGCCACCCCCGTTGACCGTTCCAATGTAGAGCCAAGCGGCGGACGGGGGAACAGTTCGAGGCGGAATGACGCGCGGTGACAACGGGTTCCGGCGTCACCCCGCCGCTACAGCGCTGGTACCCGATCGAAGCCGATGGGCGGCGTCGGTGTCGGACGCGAGTGCAGCACGGGCCGGAAGTCGGGCAGTGCGGTGAGAACGTCCACGTTGCGGGCCGCGTAGCAACGGACCCGCGGCAGGGCCTGGGCGACTTCGGCGCGTTCGATGGGTTCGGCGTCGACGAAGGCGATGGCGTCCAACGGGAGTCCGAGCGTGTGGGCGATCCGGGTGATCGCGGAAGACTTTCGGCCCCAGCCGATTTCGACGGCGGAGAACATGTCGTAGAGGCCGTGCCGGTAGAGGGCGTCGAGGGTGCGGGCGCGGTCGCTGCGGCTGGCGACGGCGTGCCAGATGCCGCGGTCGCTGAGTGCGCGCAGGGTGCGCAGCGCGTCCGGTTTCGGCGTGGTGCCGGTGGCGTCGCAGACGACGCCGTCCCACAGGGTGTTGTCCAGTTCCCAGACAAGACATCTCAGAGCCGGTCGCATCCGCCTGCCCCTATCCGTTCGTCGCACCACTCCGCTTCCCACCTTGCGCGCCCAGCACATCTCCGGCAAGCCCCCGGTTTTCGGGGTGCCGGCCCATCGTGGGCGATACTACCGGTACCGGCAGCCCCGCGGTCGATTCGAAATCTCGCGCTACCCCGGCGGATTGATTACAACCTGTGCAAGATCACAATTCGCCTGGTGGGCCGCTATTCGATCGCACATTGCCCACGGATTCGATCCGTGCCGGGCATACTGCGGTTAGTGTGAATGCTCCACACAGCAATTTCGGGGGTGGAAGGAAGTCGCCAATGACCGTCGACAGTTCGGCTCGACCGAGCCTGACTTTGTCCGGCAAACCGATGTCGTCCTCACTCAAGGACGTTCGCTCGCTCTCCCGGCAGATGGTCGGTCATTTCGTGGAAAACGTGGCGCCGTGCGGAACGCTGCCCGGCGACGCGATCACCGGCGACGTCACCACCATTACCCGGGTCTGCCTGGAGTTCGCGGTCAGCATGCTGGACGGGAACGACATTCCCGCCAAACTCGCCCGGCTGCAGGAGGCGGCGGCGGCCTGGGCGCGCGAGGGCGTGCCGATCGACACCATCCACCATTCGATCCACGAGGGTTTCAAGATCGGGCTGGATCTGGTGGTGTCCACCGCCGACATCAAGGACTATGACAACCTCGTCGGCGGCGCCAAGATGGTGCTGGAGATGCTGGACCAGATCACTTCCGCCATCTCGGTCGCCTATGTGCGGGAGTTGCGGTCGGTGGTGAGCGAACACCACACCGCCGTGCACACCCTGACCTCGGCGCTGCTCGGCGGGCACAGCACCTCGACCATGGCCCGGGAGTGCGGCATCTCCGTCGCCGCCTCCTATGACGTTGTGGCGGTGGCGATTCCGCCGCATCGCGAGGAAGCCAACCCGGCGGTGGACAGGCAGGTGGTGGCGCGGCGCAAGCTGCGGCGGGTGCAGGCCGAGCTGGCCACGCGCTGTGCCAACAACGCGCTGTCGCTGCTCAGCGTGGACGGCGGGACGGTACTGATTCCGGCGGGCATGTTCGAGAGCGCCGAGTTGGACGCGCTGATCGTGCAGCTCGCCCAGGCCGCGCAGGTCGGTATCACCGCGACCCTGGTGCAGGCGACGCCGGACCTGATCCCGGACGCCGCGGATCAGGCGCATGAACTGCTCGACATGGTGCAGCGCCTGCAAGCGGTGCCGGGCCTCTACCGGTTCGACGAGCTCGCGCTGGAATACCAGCTCACCCGCCCGGGCCCGGGCCGCGAATACCTCGGCTCGCTCCTGAACCCGCTGGACGAGCACCCCGAATTGCTGGAGACCCTGCAACGCCACATCGCCAACAATCTCAACCGCCAGCGCACGGCCCGAGTTCTGCACGTGCACACCAACACCGTCGACTATCGGCTCAAGCGCATCGCCCAGCTCACCGGCTTCGATCCGGCCCAGCCCTCCGGGTTGTGGTATCTGCGTTCGGCTTTGGTGGCCCGCTCCTACCGCGCGGCCTGATCACCGCTCGGGCAGGCCGAGTCCGCGGGCCAGCACCGGCCACGAATTCTTCAGCGCCTCTTGCCAATAGCCCCAGGAGTGCGAGCCCGTGGGCTGGAAGTCGAAGGTGGCGGGGATGGCGAGGCGGTCGAGTTTGTCGCGCAGGTTGTGCGTGCACCAGTTGACCGCGGCTTCGATCACCCCGCCCAGTAGCACCTGGTTGACGAAACCGCGGGGCCCCGGCTGCATGTGGGTGCCGTTGTAGACGTCGTACATGCCGGGCACGCCGGTGCCGGTGGAGACGTACAGTTCCGTCCCGCGCAGCTGCTCGGCGTGCAGGTACGGGTCGTTGGCCGCCCACATCGGATCGTCCGGTGGACCATACATGTTCACGGTGTTGCCGCCGCCCCAGCTCTCCACGGCCAGCTTGATGAATTCGCGCCCGACCGGGTCGCTGGTCTGCGCGCAGCCGCTGTAGGCGGCGACCGCCCCGTACAGCCCGGGTTTCGCGATCGGCAGCTGCAGGACCGAGGTCCCCGACGTGGACAGTCCGGCAATGGCGTTCGCGCCGGTGGTGCCGAGTTCGGCGTCGATGAGCGGCGGCAGCTCCTCGGTGAGGAAGGTCTTCCATTTGTAGAGACCGAGTCTCGGGTCCGGCGACCGCCAGTCGGTGTAGTAGCTCCACTTGCCGCCGACCGGCTGCACGACGTTCACCTGCTTGCCGGACAGGAAGCCGAGCACGTCGGTGTTCTTCTGCCAGGTGGCCGAATCCTGGCCGCCGCCACCGCCGTTCAGCAGATACAGCGTGGGGCTGGGCACGGAGCGGTCGGCGGGGCGCAGCACGTCGACCATGATGTCCTGGCGCATGGCGGCCGAATAGACGCGCAGCTGCACGGTGCGCTCGTCCTTGGGCCAGGAGCCGGTGATGGTGGCTTGATCCGGTGCGGCGACGGCGGGTGGCGCCACAACCACCGATGCGGCGACCGCCGCCAGGACCTGCACCCAGGTGCGTAGTTTCATCGGATACTCCTTACGAGGTCTGCCTCGGAATGTGTTGTGGGAGTGGGCTTCAGCCAGGCAGGCGCCCACCAGCACGCCTCGCCCAGCAGGCGCATGGCGGCGGGCACGAGCAGCATCCGCAGGACGACGGCGTCGATGAACAGCGCGGCGAGCATCCCGTAGGCGATGTACTGCATCATCAGCAGATCGGAGAACGCGAAAGCGCCGGTGACCGCCATGAGGATGAGCGCGGCGGCGGTGATGATGCGCCCGGTCCGCGCGGTGCCGATCCGCACCGCTTCGGCGGTGGACGCGCCGGCCTCGCGCGCCTCCACCATGCGTGACAACAGGAAGACCTCGTAGTCGGTGGACAGTCCGTAGACCAGGGCGATGATCAGCACGAGAACCAGCGCCATGATCGGCTGCGGGGTGAAGTTCAGCAGGCCCGCGCCGTGGCCCTCGACGAAGATCCAGGTCAGGATGCCCAGTGTCGAGCCGAGGCCCAGCGCATTGAGCACAGCGGCTTTCAACGGCAGAACCAGGGACCGGAAGGCAAACGCCAGGAGTGCGGTGGTTCCGAGGAGAACCAGCACGATCATCAGCGGCATCCGGCGGACCAGCGCGTCGATGCTGTCCTGCCCGATCGCGGGCTGCCCGCCGACCAGCACCGTTGTCCCCTGCGGTAGCGGCATCGCCCGCAGGTATTCGATTGCCGGGCGGGCATTTTCGGAGACCGCGGCCTGGGTGACGAAGACATTTCCGTTCCCGCGCGAGGGCACGCTGAAGGGACCGGTCAGGCCTGGTGCCCGATCCACCTGCGCGCGAACAGCTCCCACGTCGAGAGGGTTCTCCGAGACGATCAGCAGCTGGATCGGGTCCGCTCCGCGCAGTGGAAACAGCTCGTCGAAGTGCTGCTGCGCCAACCGGGTCGGATGGTCCGGCGGCAGATACCGCTCGCTGATGGCGCCGAAGGCGAGATCGCCCACCGGGAGGATGAGCAACAGCAGCACCCCGCACACCGGAATCGCGACCCGCAGCGGATGTTTCAGCACCCAGTCGCAGGTTCGGCCCCAGAAGTCACTCGACCCCACCCTGCGGAACCGGGTGAACCCCAGCATGTCCACGCGCCGACCGAGAATGCATAAGGTCGCGGGCAACAGCGTGACCGCGATCAACGCGGCCAGCGTGACGGTGGCGATCGTCCCGAAGGCGAACGACCGCAGAAACCCGTGCGGGAACAGCAACATCGCGCTGCTGGCAGCGACCACGATGATCGCCGACACCACCACCGTGTGTCCTGCGGTGCGCACCGTGCGCCGCACCGCGTCGGGCACGTCCCGGCCGTCCTCGAGTTCCTCCCGGAACCGGCTCACCATGAACAGCCCGTAATCGATGGCCAGCCCCAGCCCGATCATCGAAACGACGGGTGCGACAAATGAATTCACCGCGCTGAAGTGGGTGAGCACGCGCACCACGCCCCAGGCGGCGAGCACGGTCAGCCCGCCTGCGACCAGCGGTAGCGCCGCGGCGACCACCCCGCCGAAGACGAAGAACAGCAGAATCGCCACCGCCGGGATCGCGAGCAGCTCCATACGCTGCTGGTCCTCGGCCATGGTGTTGCTCAGCGCTCCCCCGACGGCCTGGCCCCCCGCCACCTCCACGGCCAGGCCCTGGACCTCGAAAACATCCTCGACCTTGCGGAAGTTGCGGGCCATCTCGGTGCTGTCCGCGCCTCGGATGGCGACGGCGGCGAAGGCGTGCTTCTTGTCGGAGGTGCCGAAGAAGGGCTGCGCCACACCGGTTTCGGTCTTCCAGTAACTGCCGTTGATCTTGCTGATCTCTCCGGGGAACCGCCGCGGCAGGCTGTCCAGATGCTGGGCGACCCGGCGGCCGAACTCCAGATCGTCGATGGTCTTCCCGTCGGGCGCGTGGAACAGCAGCAGCACATCACTGGAGTGATCGCGTCCGAACGCCGCATCGTGCAGCACTGCCGCCCGCACCGATTCCGAGCCCGGATCGTCCCACCCGTCGGCGCTGAGCCGATCCCCCAAACCCAATCCGTAGAGCCCGAGTCCGAGCAATGCCGTCAGCACCACCCCGATCACGGCGAAACGCTGCCGGACGACGAGATCTCCCCAGGACGTGAATCCGGCGAACAACCGGGCTCCTCTTTTCGCTGATGCCGAGCCAGGTCGGCCGTTGTGCATTGCACGAAAAATTCCGGCAACGGCCGGCGCGCCCGACAGTACCGATATAGCGGCCATTTACCGGTGATCTACTCGAACCTTCTCCGGGCGCACAAGCCCGACCGCCGCCGAGCTGTGAACTACCACTATCGGCAGCGTATGGCGCTGCAGGAACGCGAACATCCGGCAATTTGGTGCGATTCACAGTCCCGCCCGGGCACCGCTGTGCACTGCCAAAATCTTGCGGCACAGGCATTCTCGGGCCAACCGGCCGTGAGTACCGTGATCGAGATCCGGCGGTCCCGCGAAAGGCGGGCAGCCATTTACCCGGTCTCAACGTCAGCGCAGCGTTGCTGAATTTCCCTTGCCCGAGTTCGGAAGGAACTTCGTGTCGGACATCGCTATTGTCGGTATCGGCTGCCGTTTTGCCGGTGGCATCGATTCACCGGAGAGTTTCTGGCAGTTCGTCGTCGGCAAACAGGACGCGGTCGTCGAAATTCCGGCGGAT
This sequence comes from Nocardia sp. XZ_19_385, assembly GCF_015355755.1. Taxonomy (NCBI): domain Bacteria; kingdom Bacillati; phylum Actinomycetota; class Actinomycetes; order Mycobacteriales; family Nocardiaceae; genus Nocardia; species Nocardia sp. XZ_19_385. The sequence continues at coordinate 839,618 of NZ_JACVEE010000003.1, read as the reverse complement.
CGCTGGGATTATCGGCGCTACTACGACCCCGACCGGCGCACCCCGGGCCGCGCCTACACCAAGCGTGGCGCCTTCCTGACGACCGATCCGTGGGAATTCGATCCCGATTTCTTCGGCATCTCCGCCCGCGAGGCGACCGGACTCGACCCGCAACAGCGGCTGCTGCTGGAAATCACCTGGGAGGCACTCGACGACGCGGGCATCGCCGGTGCCGCCGCAGGTGCACCGGTGGGTGTCTACGTCGGTGGCTTCGTGGTCGATCAGTCGGTGGTCGGCGTCGTCGGCCCCGCCCTCGCGCACGTCGACATGCACACCGCCGCCAGTGCGTCCTACACGATGCTGTCGAACCGGATCGCCTACGCGCTCAACCTGACCGGGCCCGCCATCACCGTCGACACGGCCTGCTCGTCCTCGTTGGTCGCCATGCATCTGGCCTGCCAGGCGCTGGACAACGGCGACTGCTCGGTGGCGCTGGCCGGCGGCGTGAACGTCATGCTGCAACCGGAGACGTTCGTCATGATGTGCAAGGGCGGCTTCCTCGCCACCGACGGCCGCTGCAAATCCTTCGACGCGGCCGGTGACGGGTACGGCCGTGGCGAGGGCGGCGGCATGGTCGTGCTGAAGAAGCTCGACGACGCGGTGCGCGACGGCGACCGGATCTACGCGGTGGTCAAGGCGACCGGTTCCAATCAGGACGGGCGCACCACCGCCATCACGGTGCCCAATGCGGTCTCGCAGGAATCCCTCGCCCGGGAGGTGTGCGCCCGCGCGGGCCTGTCCCCCGACAGCATCACCTACGTGGAGGCGCACGGGACCGGCACCCCCGTCGGCGACCCCATCGAGATCCGCGCCCTCGGCCGGGCCTACGGCGCGGTCGGCAGGCGCGCGGGCACGCTGGGCGTCGGATCGCTGAAAGCCACACTGGGACATACCGAAGCGGCCTCCGGCATCGCGAGCGTCATCAAGTCGGCGCTCGCCATCCAGCACCGCACCATCCCGCCGCAGGGCTGGCTCGACGAAGCCAATCCGGACATCCCGTTCGCGGATCTGGGCATGCACATTCAGCTCGAGCCGGAACCGGTCGCCACGGAGGTCGATCGAATGACCATCGCGGTCAACGGTTTCGGCTACGGCGGCACCAACGCGCACGCCATTTTGCAGGAGCACCATCAGGGATCGGCGGCGGCCGCGGAACCACCACGGCACTACGGCGTCCTACCGCTGTCCGCCCGCAGCGCACCCGCGGTCCGCGCGATGGCCGACCGTTTCGCCGACTTGCTCACCGCGGGCGCGGATCCCGGCCGTCTCGCCGAAGCGGCGTGGACGCGGATGGCGCACCACCCGTTCCGCACCGGCATGCTCCTCGGCGACACCGGCGAATTGGTCCGGCAGTTGCGGCATTTCGCCTCCGGTGAAGGCCGCGATGCCACCCGCACCGTCGCCCGGCGCACGGCCGAGCCGGTTTTCGTCTTCTCCGGTATGGGCCCGCAGTGGTGGGGTATGGCACGCGAACTGCTCAGCGCCGAGGGCGCTTTCGCCGAGACAGCACGCGAGATCGATGCCGAATTCCAGGCGGTCGCCGGCTGGTCGATCCTCGAAGAACTCCTGATGCGGGGCGAGGCCGACTCCCGGGTGAGCTCCACCGAGGTCGCCCAGCCCGCCAACTTCCTGGTCCAGGTCGCTCTCGTCGCCGAGCTGGCCGAATTCGGCATCCATCCGGCCGCGGTCGTCGGCCACAGCGTCGGCGAGGTCTCGGCGGCCTACGTCACCGGCATGCTGTCGCTGAAAGACGCTGTGCGCGTGGCATATCACCGGGCCCGGCTGCAAGCCACGACCGCTGGCTCCGGTGGCATGCTGGCGGCCGGTCTCAGCCTGGATCAGGCCCGCGACCTCCTCACCGAGGACACCGCGGTCGATATCGCCGCGATCAACAGCGGCAACGCGCTCACCCTGTCCGGTGACGCCGATCGCCTGGACGAGATCGCCGAGAAGCTCACCGAGCAGGGTGCTTTCGCGCGGCGTCTGCGCGTCGAGGTGCCCTATCACAGTGCGCTGATGGATCCGATCCTCGACGACCTGCGCACCGCGCTCGCCGACCTTTCCCCGCAGCGCCCCCGAATCCCGTTGTACTCCACCGTCACCGGCGCACCCGTCACCGAAGCGGACTGGGACGCCGACTACTGGTGCGCGAATGTGCGCCAGCCGGTGCGCTTTGCCGACGCGATCACCGCGCTGATCGCGGCGGGCAGCCGGGTGTTCCTCGAGGTCGGCCCGCACCCGGTGCTGTCGGGCAATATTCGCGAGATCCTCTTGGACACCGGCGAAACCGGCGCCACAGTGGCGACGTTGGATCGCAAACAGCCCGACTCCGAGAGCATCCGCAAAACCCTCGCCGGCCTCTTCAGCGCGGGCGTCCTCGACCTCGAGGTGCTCTTCCCACCCGACCTGCCGCCGACCGCGCACCAGCCGTTGCCGCGCTACCCGTGGCAGCGCACCCGATTGCACCATCCCCTACCGCTTTTCGACCAGCTCAAACACGGCACACCCGGCGGCTACGCCATGCTCGGCGACCCGGACCTGGAAGGCCGCCCGGGCTGGCTGCTGCAGATCGGCACCGAAATCCTGCCGTGGATCACCGATCACGTGGTGGGCGGTGTCCGGATCCTGCCCGGCGCGGCGTATCTGGACGCGGCCCTCAGCGCCGCCGCGAGCCGGATGCCCGACAAGCGCGTCGCCCTGGAGCAGGTGCGGTTCGTCGCACCGCTGATCATGAGTGGTCCCGATGTCCCGCTGCTGGAATTCAGCATCGAGGAGTCCAGTGGCCGGTTCCTGATCCGGTCCCGGGCCGCGACCGGGACGGTGTGGACGGTCAACGCCGTCGGGCGACTGCTGACCGGCAGCTACGAGTCCACGAAAGTCGCCATCCCGCAGGTGGAATCGGAAGTCGAGTTCTCGCCCGAACTGTTCTACTCCGCGCTCAGCGCCCGCGGCCTGCAGTACGGTCCGGCGTTCCGGCGGGTGACCGCGGTGCGTGCCGGCGCCGACACCGCGATCGCGACGGTCGACGGCAGCATCGCCGCCGACTCCGGGCACCTCGCGCACCCCGCGGTCGTCGATGCCGCGATGCAGACCGTGGCGCTGCTGTTCGCCGACGCCGCCCTCGCCGAGGGCGCGATGGTGCCGGTCGCGGTGTCGGCGGTGCGCATGTTCGGGCCGCTGCCCGAGCAGGTCACCGTGGTCGCGCGCCGGGATCCGGCGCAGCGGCTGCGCGCCGATGTCGACCTGCTCGACGCCGACCAGAAGCTGTGCCTGCAACTGGTGGGCGTGCAGGTCGGCCCGCTCACACCCGGGGTGAGCCCGCTGCACCGGATGGCCGACTTCTACTACGCCGACACCATGGAGGAGCGCGAGCCGATCGACCCGGCCGCGCTGCCCGGAACCGACGTCACCACTGTCATCCTGGCGATCGGCGAGAACGACAGCCGCGCACAGGAACTCGGCGCGGCCATCCCCGGTGCGGTGCTGCATCCGGTCACCCCGGATCTCGAGGCCGAACTCACCGAGGTGTTGCGCACCGCGACCCTTTCGCCCCGCTTCCACCGCCTGCACGTGTGTGTCGTGGCGGGCGAGAGTGACGATCTCGCCGCGCTGTGGGCACTCAAGCGCATCGCGGTCGCCGTAGCCGAATTCATCGAGGCGTCCAGCACCGACGAACTGCCCGGTGTGGGCGACGGCTCCTGCCACATCACCCTGATCACCGAACGCGCTTTCACGCTGCCCGACAGCCCGATCGCGCCGAACCCGCCGCACGCCGCGCTCGCGGGCGCTCGCCGTGTCCTGCTCAACGAACAGACTCGGCTGCGCTGGCGGCTGATCGACGTGGAACCGGCGACGCCCACCAGCCAGCTGGTCACGGAACTCGGTGTGCCCGGGGCGTTCTCCTACGACAACTCCGACGAGGTGCTGCTGCGGGCGGACAAACGCTGGGTCCCGGTGGTCACGCGGCCGCTGCAGGAACGCATCGACGAACTCGACACCGCGCAGCCACTGACCGACCCCGAGGCCGATTTCGCTCTGGAGATCCCGAAATCCCGGCTGCTGTCCGCGCTCAGCTGGCGCAGTGCCACCCGCCGCGAACCGGGCCCCGGTGAGGTCGAGGTCCGGATGCAGATCATCGGCCTGAATTACAAGGATCCGCTCAAGGTCATGGGCTTGCTCGGTGAAAGAGAGCTCGCCGGAACATTTTTCGGCACCTCACCGGGCATGGAGGGGGTCGGCACGGTGGTGCGCCTCGGATCCGGCGTCACCGGTCTGGCTGTCGGCGACTCCGTCGCGGTGGCGGCCAAGGGCATGATGCGGCGCTACCACGTCGTCGAGCAGCAGTATCTGGTGCCGATGCCCGAGGGCGCGGAGCCCGGACTCTGCACCAGCACAACCGCTTTCGCCACCGCCGAATACGCCTTGACCGACCTGGCCCAGCTGCGGCCCGGGGAAACCGTGCTGATCCACGGCGCGGCCGGCGGTGTCGGCTCGGCCGCGATCCAGGTCGCGAAAGCGGCGGGTGCGCGGATCATCGGCACGGCGGGGACCGATGATCGGCGCGCCCACATCCTCGAACTCGGCGCCGACCACGCACTGAACTCCCGCTCGCTCAACTTCGCCGACGACGTGCTGGCACTGACCGACGGGGTCGGTGTCGACGTGGTGGTCAGCACCGCACCGGGCGAGATCCTGCGCCAGAACTTCCATGCCGTCCGGGAATTCGGCCGCATCGTCGAGGTCGGCAAGGCCGACGTCTACACCGGCGGGCTGCTGGAACTGGCCAACTTCGACAAGAACCTCACCTACTTCTCGATCGATCTGGACCGGATGTGCGCGGTCCGCCCGCTCCAGCTCGCCGAGCTGCTGCGCCGGGTCTACGACAAGATCATCGCCGGGGTCTACAGCCCGCTGCCGTACGAGGTGTTCGAAACCCATGAGGTGGCCAAGGCTTTCGACGAGGTCATCCGGTCGCAGCGGGTCGGGCGGGTGGCGCTCAGTATGGAGGAGGCCGCGCCACCCGTCCGGCCCCAGTTGCCCGACCTCCATATCTATGGCGACGCAACATATTTGATCACCGGAGGTTTCGGCGGCTTCGGTTTGGCCACCGGGCGCTGGCTGGTGAGCAAGGGCGCGCGGCGACTCGTGCTGGTCGGGCGTAGCGGTGCGAGCACCGAGGCCGCCGTGCAGCAGCTCGCGGCCTGGCGGGCCAACGGCGTCGAGGTGGTCGAGCAGCGGGCCGACATCGCCGATTCCGAGGCCGTAGCCGGTGTCGTGGCCGCCGCACACGACACTGCGTACCCGTTGCGGGGGATCTTCCACGCGGCGGGTGCGGTTGCCGACAACCGCGTCGCCGCAATGGATCTCGACCAGTTGACCCGGGTGTACCGCCCGAAAGTAGACGGTGCGCGGGCCCTGCGTGCAGCGGTACGCGCGGCCGACATCCAGCTCGACATGTTCGTGCTGTACTCCTCCGGCGGTTCGATGTTCGGCATCTTCGGGCAGTACAACTACTGCGCCGCCAATGTCGCGATCGAAGCGCTCGCCGAGCAGTGGTCCCGCGAAGGTGACCGCGTGCTCTGCGTCGGCTGGGGCCATATGTCCGGCGCGACCGGCGGCATGGCCAACGACGAGAAGGTCGCCAAGTATCTGGAGGTCGCCGGGTTCGGAGCCATCGATATGGCCGACGGCACCGCCTATTTGGAGCAGGCGCTGCGGTTGGGTGTGACCCGGGCGGCGATCATCCCGACCGACTGGAACCGGCTCACCGGAGCGTTCCCGTCGCTGACCCGCACCGGCCGGCTCACCGCGCTGATCGCGGCGTCGGTGGAGGACAACTCGATCGCCGCGCAGATGCGCGCCGAACTCGCCGCGCTCGACGAGAGCAAGCGGGGTCAGGCCGTGGCACGCATGCTCGCCGATCAGCTGGCGGTGGTGATGGGTGTCGCGCCGGAATCGATCGACCTCACCGTCCCGGTGCCGGAACTGGGGCTGGACTCGCTGATGGCCGTCGAATTCGGCGCGCGCGTGGGCAAACAGCTCGGGATCGAGTTGATGTCCTTGCAGATGGGGCGGTCGTTCAGTCTGGAACAGGCCGGGCCCAAGGTCGCCGAGCTGATCCTGGCATCGGATCCTGCGGTCGGGGCACCACCCGCCGCCGAGGAACCGGAAGCCGCTGCGGTGGAGCAGGATTCACCGGCACCGCAGCCTGAGCCGGTCGGTGTCTGATGTGAGCGGAGAGGTCGTGGATCCCGGCCAAAAGCACGCCGGGATGACGGAGAAGGTCGGCCGCGCTGGGATCTCGCGGTACCTGCCGTGGCTGGCAGACGGTGAGCTGGCCGCGTGGCTCGCCTTCGCTGGCTGCCTGGTCGCGGTGTTCATGCAGATGATCGACGTGACGATCGTGAACACCGCGCTGCCGAGCATCACCTCGGATTTGCACGCCTCTCCATCGGCTCAGCTGCTGGTGGTGTCCGGTTACTCCCTGGCGTTCGCGTGCACACTGCTCACCGCGGCGCGACTGGGCGAACGGGTGGGCCGGCGCGCGATGTTCCTCACCTCGGTCGTAGCGTTCACCGCGGCTTCGGTGTGGTGCGGAATGTCCACCAGCGCAACTGAACTGGTCGCGGCCCGGGTGGTGCAGGGCGTGACCGGTGCGGGGATGGCGGCCCAGACCATCGCTATCCTCACCGTCAGCTTTCCGCGGGAGCGCCATCCGCTGGTGTTCGCGCTGTACGGCGGCGTGGCCGGGTTCGCGGGGATGCTCGGGCCGATTCTCGGCGGCGTGCTGGTCACGGCCGATATCGCGGGCACCGGCTGGCATTCGGTGTTCTTGATCAATGTGCCGCTCGGGCTGGTCGCGTTCGCGTTGGCCTTTCGATTCCTGCGCCTGGGCAAGCCCACCCAGCGCGAGCCGTTCGACCTGCGCGGTGTGGCGCTGTCCACGATCAGTCTGTTCGCACTGCTCTACGCCCTGGCCGACATTCACCAGAACGGCTGGCGGCCTGGCCCTTTGGCGGTGATCGCGGGGGCTGTGGCGCTGGCGCTGCTGTTCCTGCGCTACGAACGCCGCAGTGCCAGCCCCCTGGTTCGGCTCGACCTGTTCGCCGACCGCGGTTTCGCCGTCGGCTCCGTGCTCGTGACCGCGTTCTTCGGACTGTTCACCGCCTTCGTCTTCGCCGTCTCCATCACCCTCCAGGACGAACTGCACTTCTCCCCGCTGCGCACCGGCCTGGCGATGACACCGTTCGCACTCGGCGCGGGCGCCGGAGCGCTCGCCTCCCCCTGGCTCGTCCAGCGCTGGGGTGTCCGCACTCTCGCCGCAGGCATCGCCGCCTACGGTGTGTGCGTCGCCATCGGCGCGGCCTATCTGCACATCACCGGCGGGGTAGTCGACCTGCGGCTCGCGGCCGGTCCGATCTTCCTGTCCGGGCTCGGTGTCGGGCTGTTCGGTGTGCAACTGCAACCGCTGATGCTCGCGGGCCTGAGTCAACGCCAGATGGACGGGGCGTCGGGCCTGTTGCCGACGATCGAGCAGATCGGCAACGGCGTCGGGCTCGCTCTGCTCAGCGCGGTGTTCTTCCGCTCGCACACCCTCTCCGGCAGCATCACCATGTTCGCGGCGATCGCGGTCGTCGCCCTCGCCATGGGCGCGCTCACCCTCGCATTGCCCGCGAAGGCCGCGCCGCGATGAGGGAACGGGCTGCCCCCGGGCGGGGGCGATTATTCGCCACCGGGCGCCACCGCGCCGTCGACCCGCTGCCGCCGTTCGCGTGGTGGGAGGTCTCGGCGATCACCCTCGTCGCGGGTGCGCTGTTGTTCGTGCGGCTCGATCGCTACGACTTCGGCGGGGACGAACTGTATTTCATCGGCGCGGGCCATCATCCGGCCGTGAGCTACGCCGATCAAGGCCCGCTGGTGCCGCTGCTGTCGGCGTTCACGGACAACCTCGCGCCGGGATCCACGATGGTCTTGCGCCTGCCCGCCCTCCTGATGACGCTCGCCGCGATCGTGTTGAGCGCCCTCATCGCCCGCGAATTCCGCGGCCGCCGGGGCCCGCAGACGCTGGCCGCCCTGGCCTACGCGGTGACACCGGCCGCCGTCCTGCAATCGGCAATGCTGAGCACCTACGCCCTCGACGCGACCCTCACCGCACTGGTCAGCTGGCTGTTCATCCGGTGGGTGCGGACGCACAGCGACTACCTGCTGGTGCTGGCGGGAGCCGTCGCGGCCCTGGACTTCCAGGTGAAATGGCTGATCCCGATCGTGTGGGCGGCCGTCGCCCTCGGCTTCGCGCTGCTCGGGCCCCGCGAGGTCTTCCGCAGGCCCGCCTGGTGGATCGGCTCCGGACTGCTCGCCGTCTCGACCGTCCCGGCCGCGCTCTGGCAGCACGCCAACGACTGGCCGCAACTGGCGATGGGCGCGATCATCCGCGACGAACAGCTGGCCGCGGGTGCCATGACCACCATGCCGTGGCAGGTCGTCCTGCTCACCGGCCCGATCGGCGTGCTGCTCCTGGCCGGACTGTGGGCCGGATTCCGGTCACCGCGAATCGAGCCCTACCGATTCCTGATCCCGGTGGTCGCTCTCGGGATGGCGGGAGTCATCGGCAGCGGACTGCGGCCCTACTACATGGTTTCCGCGTTTCCCGGCCTGCTCGCCGCGGGGACGGTCTATCTCGCCGATGTCCGCGTACCGCGGCGGGTGCGGACGGCCGGGGTCGTGCTGACCGCTACCGCTACCGCCCTCTGCGTCACCGCCGTTATCGCACTCCCCCTGCCCCAGTCCGAGATGCGCCGGCCCACCGACCGATATTCCCAATTCGAGTGGCGCAGCCGCCTTTACGGGCCGAGTGGATGGAAAGAACTCGTCAAGGGCGTCGACGACGCCTACCGGCAAGTACCCACCGAGCACCTACCCGGACTCGTTCTCCTCACCCAGAACTATTGGCAGGCAGCAGCTCTCGACCACTACGGTCCCCGCCTGGGATTCCCGGCCGTCTACAGCACGAACCGCGGCTACGCCTATTTCGCTCCGCCACCGGACTCCGTGACCACGATCCTCTACGTCGGAACGGACCACCCGGAGACCGCACTCGGCCTCGATTTCGCCGAGACCGCCGAGCTCGTCCGGCTCGACGACCGGCTCGGCTACCCGGGCGTGAATCGCCATGTCTCGGTGTGGAAATGCCGCAACCCCAGCACGCCGTGGTCGGCGGCGTGGCCGGGCATGCGCCGGCTGCCGCTGATCGACGGCACCACGCGCTGACCCCAGATCCGCCATCGACGAATCGAGGTACACCATGGTCAGTTTCGGCCTGATCGAAGAATGGGAACCGGCTCCGGGCCGGCTGGTCAGCTGGCACGCGTCACCGGAATCGGTGGCCCGGGCCGCGCGGGCCCCGGCGCACCCGGCGCCGCCTTCGCACCAGCAGGAGGCCTACCTCCGGCTGGCCGATCGCCACGCCGAGGCGGACTTCCGCTACTCCGGGCTGTGCGTGGTCACCGCCGAGGTACCCGACCGCCTGGACCGGGCGGCGATGACACGCGCGATCACCGCGTTCCTGCTGCGGCACGACACCTTTCGCACCTGGTTCGCCCTCGAGTCCGGCGGGACGGTCCAGCGGCATCTGGTGCCGCCCGAAGCGGTCGAGTTCACCCCCGTCGAACACGGTGAGGCCGACAACGCCGAAGCCCTGCGCCAGCACGTGCAGAAGACCACCCCGGGCCCGTTCCAATGGGACTGCTTCACCTTCGGGGCGATCGAGCACGAGGCCTCGACCACGGTCTATCTGGCGGTCGATCACCTGCACACCGACGGTGTCGCCCAATACCTCTCGTGTTTCGACCTCGCGCACCTCTACGGCCGCGAGATGGGCTGGGACGACATCCCGGAGCTTCCCGCGCCGGCCAGCTACCTCGACTACTGCACGCGCGAACGCAAGTACTCCGCCGCCCTGACCCCGGCCACACCCGCGGTCCGCAAATGGCTCGAGCTGCTGCGCGGCAACGACGGCGACTTGCCGTCCTTCCCACTGGATCTCGGCAAACAAACAGACGGCTACAACCGCAGCGCACACCTGACCGTGCCACTGTTCGACGAGGACGCCGCCCAGCGCTTCGAGCACCTCTGCCAGGAGAACGGCGCCGAATTCCCCGGCGGCATCTTCGCCGCCGCGGCCCTGGCCGAACGCGAACTCACCGGCAGCGACTACTACTTCGGCATGACCCCGATCAGCACTCGGACCTCCGTCGCGGAGATCGCCTCGGTCGGCTGGTACGTCACGCTCGTGCCGATCGCCTTCCCGGTAAGCGCCACCGCGACGCTCGCACGCACTCTCGCCGGGGCACAACGCGCCTATACCAACGGATTACGGCTACTGACGGTGTCGCATCACCGCATCCTGGAACTGGCGCCGGAAGCCGGAATCGATCTGAGCCCGGACTGGTCCACCCCGATGATCTCCTACGTCGATGCCCGCGACTTCGATGGCAACGAGTTCTTCGATATCGCGCGCGGCGGCATCTACGCCAACCGCGCCGCTACCGAGGAGGTGCTGATGTGGATCAACCGGTTCCCCTCGGGCACCTCGCTCAGCGTGATCTTCCCCGACACACCCATCGCGCACGAGTCGGTGAATCGCTATGTCGCCAAGCTGAAATCGGTCTTCCTGGACAGCATCGGCGCATAGGTCACGCTCCGATCGCGGCCGCGAACAGCGGCCAGGAGTTGTGCAGGTCCTGCTGCCAGTAGCCCCAGGAGTGCGTGCCGCTCGGCCGAAAGTCGAAGGTGGCGGGAATCGCCAACTCCGCGAACCGATCCCGTAGTTGCTCGGTACATCGCTGAGTCACCGCGTCCAGCACACCGCCGATCAGCAGCTGGTCGACCAGCTTGATCGGGTTGAAATCGATTCCGGGCGCGCCCAGGGTGTCGAGCGGACCCGGCAGCCCGGTGCCGGTAGTGACATAGATCGTTGTGCCACGCAGTTTCTCGGCGTGCAGGTAGGGGTCGTTCGCGGCCCAGGCGGGGTGGGCGGGCGGCCCCCACATGTTCAGTGCGTTGCCGAGGCGCGCGGCGACCACGGCATCCACCATCGCCTGACCCCGCGCATCGCTGGTGCGGATGCAACCGCTGTAGGACCCGATCGCGCGATACAACCCCGGCGCGGCCAGCGCGAGCCGGAACCCGGCGCCGCTGGCCATCGACAGTCCCGCAACGGCATTCGCGCCCGTGCCGCTGAACGCGGTGTCCACGATGGGCGGCAGCTCCCGGGTCAGGAACGTCGTCCAGCGTTGCCGGCCGAGCACCGGGTCGTCGGCCAGCCAGTCGGCGTAGAAACTGCCCTGCCCGCCCATCAGGATCACCACGGTGACCTGTTTGTCCGAGAAGAACTGTGCGGCATCGGTTTTGGTGAGCCAGTTGCTGCCCTCGGTCCACCGCCGGTCGTCGTTGCCGCCGTCGACGCCGTTGAGCAGGTACAGCACCGGCGCGGGCCGCGACGGATCCGCCGCGGGCAGCACCGCCACCGTCACCGGACGCGCCATCGCCGCCGAATGCACGGTCAGATCGACCACCCGCCCCGCGCCCTGCACGGCGGCGATCAGATGCGACCCGTTCGGCGCGGGCCGCGCGGCCGAGAACGCCCGCGCCGGAACAGGTTCGGCGGGCTCACCGGGCGTCGCGACCCCGGAGCCGGGCGAACAGACAAGCAGGGCAATCGAAACGGCAGCGACCGCAATGGCTCGCATCGCCTACTCCTAATCTCAGAGAACGAAACAACGCCGGAACCCACCGAGCGGGGGAATGTGTGCGGATCCCGCTCGGTGGGCCAGGCCGCCGGTGGTGCGTTCCGGAACAGGCGCGAGGGGCAGCCCTGTCCGGTTGCGGCATCCGGCGATCGGCGCCGGCCGCGCAACCCTCGGGGAGTCAGGGTTCGATGGATGCGCGGCGGGCACCGGTCTCTACAGGGAGCCACCACCCCCGATCAGCCACGGATTGAACGTGCACGCCAGCTGCGGATGACCCGCCGGGTCCAGAGCCCGCAGCGCGATGGACAGCGCCCGCGGCGAGTACATGATCGTCAGATGGTCCGACAGGTCCTGCTCACACCCGTCCTGCAGCAGGATGTTGCTGACCTGCGCGCCGGGACCCGGCTTCAGGAACGTCAGATCGTAGGGGTTGGTCACTTCGTCGTAGCGGGTAGCGACGATGGTGTAGTCGACCCCGGGGACGGTGTCGCCGTCGGCATTGAGCTTGTTCACGAAATCCGAGCCGATGGTCTGCTGGATGCCCGCATGCCCGACGAAGATCTCGATGAACCCGAGGATGTCGATACCGAGGTTGTTGATCGCCCGGCCCAGCGCGCCGATGCCGACCAGGCTGGTGCCGTGGTGGGTGGCGCCGTAGGTGACGAGGTTCTTCACCTTGGCCGCGCCGCCCTCGAACTTGGTGTACCAGTTCGCCATCGAGCCGCCCTGGGAGTGCGCGACGATGTCGACCTCCTCGGCCCCGGTCGCGGCCAGCACCCGATCCACGAAGGTGGCAACCTGTTTCGCCGAATCCTGGATGTAGCCGGTACCCATCACGCCGGGCAGCACCGAGCCCAGGCCGCCGCCCTCGAGCAGGTTCGAGCGGCCGTAGTTGAAGGTGAACACACAGAAGCCGGCGTCCTTCATCGGCTGGCCCATGTAGGCGAAACCGTTGTAGGCGTTCATCCAAGTGCCGTGCAGCGCGATCACCGGCCGCGGATTCGCCTCGGTCGGTTTGCAGTTCCAATCGTTGGTGCCCGGCGGCGCGACGTCCGGGTTGAGCAGGCCGTGGCCGAACGCGCCCAGCCAGGACGTCATGGGCGGGCCGTAACCGACCGTGTCGCTTGCGTATCCGCCGGCCGAGCCGGAGCTGGAGCCGGAACCGCCGTAGCAGTCGCCGGAGCCGTTGCCCGAGCCGGCGCCGCTGCCGGAGTTGCAGGACGAACCGAGACCGCTGCCCGAATCGGCGACGGGCTGCACCTTCAGGCCCGCCCGGATGTATTCGGCCAGAGTCTGCTCGGTGGGCGCGGGTTCCGGCTGCGCTTGCGCCGGAACGCCGGCAAAGCTCATGGCGAGGACGGAGACGCCCATCACCACCGCGGCGCCGGTCCCTTTCCAACGGGCCGAGCGGCCGCAGGTACTTCGTTTCATAACTAGCCTTCCTGTGAACGACTGCGAGAAACGCTAGAACTCGGACACCCGGAAAACGACGTGACAGATCGGTATCTGGACACCTCACGAAGGAGCTCGAGCGGAAACAGGGATCGGGCACAGTTCCCGGTCTGAAGTACTGTTTCTCCGAATATGCGGCCGGTCCCAAAACCGCTGTCCCGCAACGGTGAATTCTCCTCATATCCGAAAAAGCCGGGTCCACATCGGCGCGCCCGGCGCAATCATGGATGTAGTAATTCCAGCCATCGCGGCCACTCGGTGGCTAATCAATGGAGATTGCCATGCTCGACTCGTTCACCCTGCGCAACCACCCGGCGCTGTGCGTCGCCGCCGGCCTGGCGGGCGCGACGGCGGTACTGCTGAGTGCCCCGGCCACCTACGCCCAGAACTCCGGTTCGGCGATCACCGATCCCGTGCCCAGCACCTCGACCCAGCTCGGGTTCCGTGGACCCGGAACCGCGATCGTCGTCCTCGGCTACGGCCTGCTGCCCGACGGCGAGATGCGCCCGGAGCTGATCGCCCGCCTGCACACCGGATTCGTGCAGGCGCTGCTGGCGCCGGCCGCGCCGATCATCGTGACCGGCGGCAATCCGCGCAACGGCGTGACCGAGGCGGGTGCGATGGCGGGCTGGCTCGTCGCCCACGGCATTCCGGCCGACCGGATCCACCTGGAGTCCGACGCCACCTGCACCCTGGAGAACGCCGCGCATTCGGCCCGGATCATGCGCGAGATCGGCGCCCGGGACGCGGTGGTGGTCACCTCCGCCGACCACATCGACCGCGCGGACGGTGATTTCACCGCCGCCGGGGTCGCCGTGAGCGGCACCCTGACCCCGGAGCAGATCCCGCTGCTGGCCCTGCCCTTCGGCCCGGCGTGAAAGAGGAGCAAATAATGAGTGATCTCGCCGCCGCATTCGCCCACGCGGGCGCACCGGTGACCCTGCGGAACTTTCCGGCCGCCAGCTACCGGGTGACCCGGGAACGTATTCGCGAATTCGCCCTCGCCGTCCATGATTTCCATCCGGCGCACTGGCGCGACAGCGCCGCGGCCGCGCTCGGTTTCCCGGCACTGATCGCGCCGCCGACTTTCGGATCGGTAATTCTGACCCAGGCCCAGCGCGAAATTCTGGATTCCCTGGTGCCCGGCTACGACCCGGATCGAATTCTGCACGCCGATCAGGTGCTCGATCCGGTGCGGCCCTTGGTCGCGGGTGACCGGCTGACCTGTCGCGCCTATTTCGAATCGTTCCGGCATTTCGCCGCCTATGACGTGCTGGCGATCAAAACCGTACTCACCGATCAGCGTGGCGCGGTGGTGCAGACCGGCTCCACGGCGCTCCTCGCCCGCACCGGTGACGGCGCACCGGGCCCGGCCCGGCAAGCCACCCTGAATCCGGTCCGTCCCGCGACGCTCGCACGCCCGGTTTCGCTTCGAATGCCGCGCACCACAGTGGATTTCGACGCGCTGACGGTCGGCTCGGAACTGCCCGCACAGGTCATCGATCTGACCCGCACCGATCTGAATCGCTACTCGCGAGTGCTCGGCGGTCCCGCGGATCGCCCGGCCGTCATCGCCCCGGGCATGCTCAAACTCGGTCTCGCGGCCGGATATCTGAGCGCCTGGTCCGGCGACCCCTCCGCCGTGCTGCGGTTCCGCGCCCAGTTCGCGCATTACACGCATGGTCTGCGGATTCCGGTGGACACGCCGTGCCCGATCGAGTTCCGCGGTCGGATCACTTCCAAGGACCCGCGCCGCCGCAAGGCCACCGTGGCCCTCGACGCCCGCGCCGAGGGGCGCCGGCTCTTCGGTTACGCGGCAGCGGAAATGCGCTTCCCCGGTGCGGCGCTATAGGCCGAGCGCCGTGGCGAGCACCCGCCACGCGCGCGGCAGCTGCGCCTCGAAGTCCGGCCAGGTGTGCATGCCCTGGGGCGAATACTCCACGGTGGCAGGGATTTCCAGCTCGGACAGGCGCGCCGCGAACCGCTCGGTGCACTGGCGCGCACCGGCTTCCAGCGCCGTACCGCCGCCCGCCATGCGCAGCGCGTCGACGATGGAGGGTGCGTTCGCGATGGCGACCAGGTCCGCGGCCGTCGGCGCGCCACTGGAAGCCGAGAGGTAAATCTCTGTGCCCCGCAGCTTTTCGGCGCCCAGCAAGGAGTCGTGTGCCGCCCATTCCGGGGAACTCGGTGGGCCCCACAGGTTTTCCACGTTCCCGCCGCGCGAGGCGACGGTGATCGTGGTGACGGCGTGGCCGAGCGGATCCGCGGTGGAATAGCAGCCGCTCATTCCGGCCACCGCCCGGTACAGGCCGGGATGGCGCTGGGTCAGCATCATCGCGGCCTGCGCGCCCATCGAGACACCCGCGATGGCGCGTTTCCCGTTCGAGCGCAGCAGCGATTCCACGATGGGCGGGAGCTCTTCGGTGAGGAAGGTTTCCCACCGGTTCAACCCCAGCGCCGTATCGTGGCGCACCCAGTCGGAGTACATGCTGCCGGTACCGCCGCTGGTCAGCACCACGTCGACGGGCTTGTCGGCGAAGAACTCCGCCGCGCGGCCCTTGGTGATCCAGCCGGAGGTGGGATCGCCGTCGACGCCGTCGAGCAGGTAGAGCACCGGACGCGGGCCGTCGCCGCTGCCGCGCAGTACATCCACGGTGATGACGCGGCGCATGGCCGCGGACGCGATGTGCAGGCGTTCCCGGCGCGGACCGACCGGTTCGGTGCGCAGCAGGCCGGTGCGGGTCATCTTGGGGTCGACCGGCGGCGGCGGAGTCGGCGTGGCGATCTGGTCCAAGATCGGATTGTTCGGCTGCGCACGGACTTCCGCGATCACCGGCGCGGCGGCAACCGCGGCGATGGCCAGGATCGCCGCGGCTGTCTGGGGTACGCGTCTGTTCATACGGTGGCGGCGGCCCGCTGTCTTTCCCTGGCGGCGGCGCGGTCGCGCTGCTCCTCGAACCGGCGGGCCTTCACGTCCAGTTCTTCCAGGTAGGCGTGCAGTTCGTCGCGCGCCCGTTCGCCGTCATCGGTCAGATCGTCGCGCTCGAAGACATTCCAGGCCCGCAGCACCGGGCGGACCACCACATCGAGATGCTGGCGCAGATCGTAGATGCCGCGTTTGGCCAGCAGGACGGCGTTGCGCCGGAAGTTGGGCTGGGTGAGGCCGGGCATCTGGAAGCGCGTGACGATATCGGTGATGGCACGCAGCATCTCGTTCGGTGCCAGGTCCAGCGCCGCGGCGCTGAGGTTCCGATAAAAGATCATATGCAAGTTCTCGTCCCCCGCGATCCGCTGCAGCATAGCTTCCGCGATGGGTTCGGCACAGGCGATTCCGGTATTGCGGTGACTGATCCGAGTGGCCAGCTCCTGCAAGGTCACATAGGCCACCGAACGCAGAAACTGCGGCCCTTTCACAGGTTTCGCGACGCCGGTGGTCATATGCGCCATGCGAGCCTGCTCCAACGCTACCGGATCGACCGCCCGGGTTACCACCAGATAGTCCCGCAGGACGATACCGTGCCGATTCTCCTCGGCGGTCCAACGACCGACCCAGGTGCCCCAGACACCGTCCAGGGAAAACGATTCCGAGATCTCCCGGTGATAGGACGGCAGGTTGTCCTCGGTGAGGAGGTTTGTCACCATCGCGACCCGCGCCACCTCCGATAATTGCGATTGCTCCGGCTCCCAGTCGATTCCGCCGAGTGCGGCGAAATTGCGCCCGTCGTCCCAGGGTACATAGTCGTGCGGGTTCCAGGCCTTGGCCTTGCGCAAGTGGTCCTCGAGCAGGCCTTCGGCGGTTGGTTCGAGTTCCCGCAGGATGTCGAGATCGGTCAAGCTGGTCGGCACCGAGTAACTCCTTTGTCCCCCTCAGGCTTTCAGGGTGGGTCCGAGGTTAGGGCGAATTGCCGCGGCGGCCGCTGTTTCGGCGCCGGAATCGGGGATGTCACCAGGCGCTATCCCTTGCATTGGGCGAAATCACAAGCAGATCACAGCCATTCGCTTCCCGATTTCGCGGAATGATGACGCAGCGCCGGCCGCGCAATTCCCCGGCGCTGCGTCACTGCCAGGCTGAGCCCGCCGCCGAGCGGTGCGCGGAAATCAGTGGCATGCCCTCACGGCGGGCCCGTCACGCTGTGAGGTTCGCTAGCATCGAGCGCCGCACCTGGGCTACCGTCGACCCCGGCAGCAGCACAGGCGGCCACCTAGATTTCGAAGGGCTAGACAGAGTGAGCGTTACGCGAGACAAGCTGGATCATCTCCGGGACATCCTGGAGCTCGCCGCCGAACCCGCGGGCGAGACCGGCATCGCGAAACGCAAATCCAAAGGCATACCCAGCGCCCGCGAGCGGGTGCAGATGCTGCTCGACGCCGGTTCGTTCATCGAATTGGGCGCGCTGGTGCGCAAGCCCGGCGGGGGCGAGGCGATGTACGGCGACGGCGTGGTGACCGGCCGCGGCTACATCGACGGCCGCCCGGTCGTGGTGATCTCGCACGATCAGACGGTCTACGGCGGCTCGGTCAGCGAGATGTTCGGCCGCAAGGTCGGCGCCGCCATGGAGTTCGCCTTCAACAACGCCTGCCCGGTGGTCTGCATCAACGACTCCGGCGGGGCCCGCATCCAGGACGGCGTCACCTCGCTGGCCTGGTACGCCAATATGTGCCGCTGGCAGGAGGACCTGTCCGGCTTCGTGCCGATGGTGGCGATCATGCTCGGCAAATGCGCGGCGGGCTCGGTGTACGGGCCCATCAATATGGACGTCCTGGTCGCCACCGAGGACTCCTATATGTTCGTGACCGGCCCGGAGGTGATCAAGGCCGTCACCGGCTCCGAGGTCACCGCCGAGGAGCTCGGCGGCGCCGAGGCGCTGCAGACCAACGGCACCGTGCACCATGTCGCGCAGACCGAGCAGGCGGCCTTCGAGTGGGCCCGCGAGTACCTCAGCTACCTGCCGACCAGCTGCCTGGAGCAGCCGCCGGTGCTCAATCCCGGCCTGGAACCCGAACTCACCGACTCCGACCGCGAGCTGGACCGGTTCATGCCGGACTCGGACAAGGTCGGCTACGACATGCACGACATCCTGCTGCGCATCTTCGACGACGGCGCGTTCCACGAACTCGCCGCCGGCAGCGCACAGAACCTCATCACCGGCTTCGCGCGGGTGGACGGGCGGCCGGTCGGCGTGGTCGCCAACCAGCCGCTGGTGCTCGGTGGCGCGCTGGACGCCGCATGCTCGGACAAGGCCGCCCACTTCATCCGGCTGTGCGACGCCTTCCACGTGCCACTGATCTATGTGGTCGACACTCCGGGCGTGCTGCCGGGTGTCGACGAGGAACGCAACCACGTCATCAAGCGCGGCGGCCGGATGTTCCGCGCGCTGATCGAGGCGACCGTGCCGATCGTGACCATCGTGACCCGCAAGGCCTACGGCGGTGGCTACGCGGTGATGGGCTGCAAGCAGCTCGGCGCGGATATCAGCTTCGCCTGGCCCACCGCACGACTGGCGGTGATGGGCGCGGAATCCATGGTGAGCATCGTGGGCCGCAAGCAGCTGGCGGTGACGCCGCCGGATCAGCGCGAGACGGTGCGCGGTCAGATGATCGACTTCTACAACGCCACGGTGGCGACCCCGTGGACAGCGGCCGAGCGCGGATACATCGACGCCGTCATCGAGCCGTCGCAGACCCGGCTGGAGATTCGCAAGGCGTTGCGGCTGCTGCGCGACAAGACCGCGACCCGCCGGTCGAACCCGCGCAAGCACAATCTGTTTCCGATGTGAACCGAACCGATTGTGGTGGATCACAACGGCGCCGGGACGGCGGTGATGCGATCTCCGAGATCCAGCCCTCGATCCGCCGAATCCGTTGCGGGTCGCCTACTTTCGTAGCCAAGCTCGGTCCCTCGTTCGCTGCGTAGGGGTCGGGCCAGTGGCGGGTCCGCCGCGTTTGTTCCCTACCCAATACTCGGACGGACCCGCCATGCCCCTATCTCGTTGTTCCCTTTCACGATTCGCCCGATTCGGCGTTGTGACACCCACGCAAACCACTGTGATCCACAGCACAGAAGGTTAAAGTCACCTACTGTCGAAATATGAGTGAAGGAGACGAGCCGGCCACGGTCGTCAAGGAGATTCTGAACTACTTCGGCAAGTGCCCCGCCTGCGGTTACCCCGCGCGGGCCGCGGAGGTTCGCGCCCCGTCCACCAAGCGGAGCGGCGAGATCGTGGTGACCATCTCGGCCACGTGCGACTTACCCTGCGGCTGGTCCGGCCCCGCGCAGCGCACCGTCATGACCAGGCAGTGACCAACGGCCGCACCGGCTTTCAGCACTCACTGGTGGCGGGCACGCCGCGCAGGCGCTCGTCGAGCCAGCCGACCGCCTCCGGATAGCCGAGGACCGCGCCGACGACATGTTCACCGAACACGCTGCGATACACGGCGGACGCACCCAGGGCACACTGCTCGCGATACAGGTTGCGCGCGCCCTCCGCGGGGATCCAGAACTCCTGCTCCCCGTTGTAGATGTAGAGCGGCACAGCGGATTTCATGCCTTCCATGCGCGTCACCCGATAGATCTCGGCGGCGAACTCCGAGTTCAGCGGGTCCGGGAAGTTGGCCGCGATGTCCATCGGGAGCATGAACACCCCGGCGGCGCCGAAGATGCTGCCGCACAGGTCTTTCGCGGGGGAGGTGGACACCCACTGCGCGAAATTGTTCATCTTGCCGAGGATTTCGGGACGCTCGCGGGCCACCCCGAAGGTGGCGGCGATGAACACCGCCGAGGCCAGGTTGGCGTTCATGCTGCGCGCCAGGATCTGATAATCCGCGGGCACGCCGCCCAGCGCCGCACCGGCCACCACCCCGGTCAGCTCCGGCGCGTAGCCGGCCAGCAATTTCACCGCGCCATGCGTGGCGATGGCACCGCCGGAGTAGCCGAGCAAGCCGAATGCGCTGTCCCCGAACTCATTCGGCATCCGCCCGCGTACCGCCCGGATCCCGTCGAGAATCGCGTGCCCCGCGACATAAGGTTCGGCATAGGCCATCCACGGACCCTGATGGTCGGGAATCAACGCCGCGTAACCCCGCAACAACGCCAATTGCGTTGTGGGCGGCAAATA
Source organism: Nocardia sp. XZ_19_385 (assembly GCF_015355755.1). NCBI lineage: Bacteria > Bacillati > Actinomycetota > Actinomycetes > Mycobacteriales > Nocardiaceae > Nocardia > Nocardia sp. XZ_19_385. The sequence goes on along the minus strand of NZ_JACVEE010000003.1, from coordinate 819,265 downwards.
GTCGGTCCCACTGACCTCGGCAGCCAGCCCATGCGCCAAGCTGTATCCCGGCGTGCAGTCCCGCCCGAGCCCGTCGATCGGCAGATTGTTCACTACCACGGGCCGATCCCCCGGCCCCGTCCAAGCGCCATGCGGGATCACCAGCGTCGCAGTAGCGAACGAGGGCCGCCCATGCGCATCGGTCGTGCGGTACTTCAGCAGCAACGCCTGCCGAAACGGAACCAGCACCAGCACACCAGCGGTCGCGGTGACATCACGAACCTCGATCACCTGCCCGGGCGCGTAATCAGCCAAACCGGCAGGCCACGCGTCGAACATCGCATCCCCCACATTGCTGGGCAACGTCGCCTGCCACAGCGCCGCGAGTCCCGGTGCACCACCCGCAGATTCAACCAACTCCGGCGCATTCGGATGCGGCACCGGATTGATCGGCGGCGGCGGAATAACCTGATCGATCCACTGCTGAATCCCAGGCAACAACCCCCCGGATAGGTCAGGTATCGGCGGGCCCGGCGGCTGCGCCACCGCCGGAGCGGCGAACAACGGGCACAACAACAGCACAGCGAAAAGCAGTGCGCGCGTACTTCTCATAGCACAAGCCCCTGGGATGCGACATCGATGTCCCTGCACCCCGGAACGTCGCGGCCTTCGGATCTCTGCGCACTGCCAGCCCCCCGAAATGCCCCTGCGGAACCGGGCACAGGAAGCTCAGGTTAGCCCCAACCCCATACCCGGACACCCGTTTACACCCCAGTCCCCCACCTCATGACGCCAAATCGCAATCTAACCCATCGATTATGGGCAGTTCGATGGCGCAGGCTCTCCTCGGAAGCGTGCGTCGATCCACCCCAGCGCCGCGGGGATGCCGAGCACCGCCGCCGTCAAATGATCCGGCACCGGAATCTGCTCCGCCTGCACCTTCGCCCCGGCCCCGCACCAGTGCTTGGTGGTGTTCACGATCGCATCGACCGGTACCAGCCCATCGATCGGTGAATGCCATTCGAACACCGGCATTTTCGGCGCGCCGTCATACAGTTCGAGGCTGTTCTCCTCGACCACCGCGCGAGCCTGGGCGTCGTTGATCATCGACGTGGTCTTCGCGAAATCGATGGCGCCGCGTCCGGCTCCGGTGGCGATGATGTCGTTGGTGCAGCTGTTGGCGATTGCCGCGCGGGCGGCGAGGCCGCGGTCGTTGAGCTGATCGCTGAGCGGGAATCGCTTCGGGTATTCGCGTTCCAGTCCGAGCCCGGCCGCCAGGGCCAGACCGAATACCGGGTGCGCGCCCAGGCCGAGGCCCTCCATCATCTTCACCAGATTCATCGGCACTCCGCCCATGGCGGCGCCGGCGATCTCCAGTTCTGGCGCGTACTTGGGCTGCAAGGCCGCCGCCCATGCCGTGGCCATGCCGCCACCGGAGTAGCCGATCATGGTGGTCGGGCTCTTGGCCACCCGCAGTTCGTCCACGCGCTTGACCGCGCGGATCCCGTCCAGGGTGATCTGACCGCCCAATTTGGCCGCGCCGTAAGCGAAGTTCGGGCCGAGGTGGTCGGGCAGCGCCACGCTCCAGCCGCGCTGCAGCAGCACATTCCAGCCCGGCGCCTCGCGCACGAGCAGGTTCGGGTCACTGGTGTAGAGCACCCTCGACACCGAGCATTCCGCGCCGAGCCCGTTGATGATGTGCTGGAACGACAGCAGCGGACCGTCCGGCTGATGCGAGCGCGGGGTCAGCACCGTGGTGGTGGCCGCGATCGGCTTGCCCTCGGAGTTGGTGGACCGGAACCGCACCAGTGTCACGGTGGTGTCCGGGAAGATCAGCAGCGGCGGCATGGCGCGCACGCCCAGCACGTCGCCGGGCTTCTTGGCCGCCAGGTCCGCCGGTGTGGCGTAGAACGGGTCCGGATCGGGCTCTGGATACAGCGGTGTGCCGTGACTACCGGCGGCGGTGCCGAGCACCATCACAATCCCCAGCACCATCGCGCCCACCACCCGCGACAGTGCTCTCTTCTCCGAACGTAGGGAATACCCCATCGACATAAGCCTCTCCCAGGTTCAACGTTCGTGATCATCCTCGGTCAACGTCACGGGCGAGCGGCAGGGTATGGCGGGAATATGTTGGTAATTCACAAGTTTGGCGGATTCAGTCTGTGTGCGGGCCTCACGGCTGATCGAGCACGCGATGCAGGAAGGCCAGCGCGTCCGGGAAAGCCTGGCGAGCCGCCCCGAGATGATCACCCGGGTAGACACCGACCTGCAGATTCGCCCCGGCCAGCTCCAATTCCGCGATCAGCTTGGCGCTCAGCGGCGCCGGCACGTCCAGGTCCGCCACACCTTGCCCGATGAACAGCGGGATGGAATGTCCCTCGACGGGGATCCGCAGCATCGAGTGCACGGCCGCGATCAGCGCCGGATCCTGCAGCGGCTGGTTCAGCATCTCCCCGATCGCCACATCGCGGACCAGTTCGTCGGCCTCGGTCACGCAATTCGACTCGACCACGTCCAGCACCGCGCGCCCGGTGTCGGTCAGGTAGCTGTCCACATCGAGTTCCGGAGCGGTCGCCCGCAGTCCGGCCACGATCATCGCGAAGTAGGCGGTCGTCATCCGCAGGGGCAGCCGCGGCACCCAGGGACCCAGCAGCGGCGCGATGAGCTCCAGATTCGACGGTGGCCCAGTGGCCGCCGCGCCGCGCAGCTGCAGCTCCGGTGCGTCGGCGGGTGCGAGGTGCGCGGCGAACAGCGCGGTCTGGCCGCCCTGTGATTGCCCGAGCACCGCCCATCTATTACTCAGGTCCGATGTCACGGTGCGGGCCGCGCGCACGCCGTCGATCACACTGCGCGCCTGCGACGGGCCGTCCAGGTAGGGATGGGTGCCCGGCGTACCGAGCCCGACGTAATCGGAGATCACCACCGCGAAACCGGCGCGCAGGAGATCCGGGTACACCTCGGTGAGGTAGTAGTCGCGCGGCTGCAGGGTGAACGCGCATTGGTCGGCGATGCCGATGCTGCCGTGCGCGTACGCGACCACCGGCCAGCCGCCCGGCGGGGGCGGCCCCGGGGGCAGGTACACCATTCCGGTGCTCTGCATCGGTCCACGCGGCCCGCGCGACCAGTAGGTGATCCGCTGCGACGAGGCCGCCGCCGCCAGTCGCACGCGCTCCGGGGCTGCCGTCACGTCGGTCACCGTGCCCGGCGCTGTCGCCTGTGCTCCGGCCGGGGGAGCCAAGGCGACGGCGAGCGCGATCACGACGCTCACCGCACCCGTCATGATCTGAGTCCGCATCACCGACTGACTATTGCCACGTTGGGCGGCGCCAATCAAGACACCACAATCAGTGGCGGCGACAGCTGACTACGCTCAGGTGTTCGATAGAGAGGACGCCGACTGTGCCGAAACACCCGTGGCCGCGTACCGCGGTGTTGGCCGCTGCCCTCGCGCTGGCGGGTTGCGGCTCGCCGGCGGAGCCGGTCTCCGCACCGGAAACGACGCCCGTGCCGCCCTCTACAACAACGACGAGTACCACCGCAACCCCCACCGTCGATCCCTACGCGGGTGTCGCGCTGATCGATCGCGTCGAATGGACCGAAGCCGTGGACGGCGCACGCCTGCTGGTCTTCCCGGCGCAGGCCGGACGGAAAACCAGCTATCCCGGATCGGACGAACGCGCCTGGCAGGAAGTGGTCACCGCGGCGCCGGACGCCGATTCCCCGGGCATGCGTGATCAATTCGTGTGCCACTGGGTCTGGGCCCGGCTGGTCCAGCCGAACAAACCGAGCTGGAATCTCGAGCCGTGGCGGCCCGCGGTCGGTTATCAGGCGACCGTTGATGCCTCGTGCAATCCCGGCGGCCCCGAGCGTTGAATTAACTATTAATTAGCCAAACCGAATGGCGCCAAGTCAGATTGACGAGTTTCTTCGAACACCGGGCTCGAACACGTTCAGCGGCATCGACAACCTGCCCGGACCGGCCGATTCCGCCCTGCTCAGCAAGGCCATAGCCGACCTAGTCACGAATTCGTCTCGTGGTCTCGGGCGGATCAACAAAACCACCCGGTCGGGACATTCGGGAAAGTGCCTGGAATCGTGAAAAACCCGTAGTGCGAATGCAATCGATAGTGCAGATGTACTTGCATCTGAAAGGCCGCCAGCCCTAAACTCAGACCCGCAGGGCTTTACAGGGGACAACCAGGGGAGGCCGCGTGAGCGAGCCGATGGTGCTGTTGCCAAAGGTTTGCTGCCGCCAGACCAAAGGGGCGTTCGAATGAACCAACCACACTACGGCGGCCGGCTCGGCTTCGCCGATGCCGCATTGGCCGACCAGCCAGCGAACGGTACAACTATGAGTACATCGTCGGCCCGTAGCGGCCACCGAAAAGCACCATATTCGCGCGATACCGCAGTCGCGTTCGTCATTCATGCCGTCGAGTCCACCGGCGCGGCCACCAGGAACGATTTCGATATCGATCGGATCGTTTCCACGGCCCACGCCATGGCCGACGACTGGGATATGAACGTCCTGCAGCCGTCGACGTTCTGGCGCATCGCGTCCAGCTGCATCAAGCAGTAGGACGCCGACTGCGGCACGGGGCCGAATACCGCTGCGCCGCAGTACCTATCGGGTTCACCAGCGCTCACCAGCGCCATTATGACACCCGACAGATGTCTTCGCCGCAAGCACGGTCGCACCACAGGTGCGCTCGGCGGCTCGGTCCGGATCCAGCGCGACGCGGCCCGCTCCGGCGGGCGCCGCGGCCGATTCGCTTGGGATAACGGACAATTCACCCGCTCCGCGATTTCGGTCCCGGTGACCATCAGACGCGCTCAGCGGAACTACCCGTCACACTTAGGTATTCGGCCGCGCTGCGGCCTTACTCCCCCATCGCACAAAACAAGAGTGCGGGCGACTCGATCGGTCGCCCGCACTCTTGCGTTTGTACGGTTTGCGTGGTCGCGGGGAGGCTACAGCTCGCCTAGAGACCTGCCGCGTACTCGTTGATCAGATCGATGGACTTGTCCGGCGGCAGCGACTGCACGCTCAACCTGTCCATCACCGTCAGATACATCTCGAGATCCTGCCGGCGATCCAGATACAGAGCGCTGGTGAGGTGTTCGAGGTAGACGATGTCGGGCAGCTCGCGCTCGGAGAAGCGCAGGATGCTGAACGAGCTACCTGCGGCGGCATGCTCGCCGGCCGCGTACGGCAGCACCTGGACGGTGACGTTCGGCAGTGCCGCGAGCTTGCACAGGTGGCGCATCTGATCGCGATGGACACCGGGACCGCCGACCGGCCGATGCAGTGCGGCCTCATCGATGACGGCCCACAGCACCGGCGGATCCACGCGGTACAGCAACTCTTGGCGATGCTGCCGCACGGCGACGCGCCGATCGGTGTCGGCGTCGTCGCTTCCGAGCGACAGCACAGCGCGCGCATAGTCGGGCGTCTGCAACAGCCCAGGCACCAAATGCGCTTCGTAGGTACGGATCTTGCTCGCCGCCTGCTCCAAGCCGAGGTAGGTGCCGAACCACGACGGCAGCAGGTCACTGTAGCGATGCCACCAGCCGGGCTCGTTCGCCCGCCTGGCCAGATCCAGGAACCGCTCGCGTTCTTCGGGATCGGTGATCCCGTAGAGCGTCAGCAGATCGCGGATGTCTCGTTCTTTGAAGCCGGTGCGGCCCAACTCGAGACGACTGATCTTGGCGTGCGATCCACGGATCGCGTCGCCCGCGGCCTCCCGGGTGATGTTGCAACTCTCCCGGAGTTTTCGTAACTGCCCGCCGAGCGCGATCCGAAGCACAGTCGGACCACGTTCCGCGACAACCGATTGCACACGACCGTCGTCATCGGGTTCTGCGATCATGGAGTTCGTCTCCGATACTCGAGGTTGCCCACCAGTGTGTCACAAACGCGCCGTCTAGAGACACACCGCACCGACCGCAATGTTACCGCTCAGCAAGTCAGATCGTCGAATTCTCCTGCCTTCGCGCCGCGGACGAACGCGTCGATCTCCGGACGGGTGTAGAAGATCATCGCACCCTCGGGGTCACGCGAGTTACGCATGGCCACCAGGCCGCCGGAGGCCTGCGCCAATTCGACGCAGTTGCCGCCACTGGGGCCGCTGAACGAGCTCTTACGCCAGTTGCTTTCGATCTTGCGTGTGGTGATGTCGGACATTTCCCCACTCCTCGGTTCCGCAGTGTAGAGATCCTTTGGGGCCGGTTTTGCATCTGCACTCTCAAATGTTCTTGCATTTGCACCGACATTCGAACGGTAGCACGGAGTTCACCATGCCGCACAAGAAGTTTCATACCTACTGGTCGGCTTTATTGATGCCATTTCCGACACGCCCGAAAAAGCCGTGTTCAGCTCGGCCATCCGCACCGCTTGGCGAGGCCGAACCTTGTACTGTCACAGTGCACATCGGATGCACCAGCCATTCGCGACACCCGTTCGCGGCGTGCCGCGGTTACACCGCTCGCTGAGGAGTCAGCCGCCATGCCTGAAGACCACGCCCCATTGATCCGGACCGATATCCCGCATTCGGCCCGCATCTGGAACTACTGGATGGGGGGCAAGGACTATTACGAAATCGATCGGATCGCGGGCGACGCCGGTCTCGAAGTGGACCCCGACATCAGCACCATGGCCGTGCAGTCCCGGCAGTTCCTCATCAGAGCGGTGAAGTTCCTGGCCGGCGAGAAGGGGATCACCCAGTTCCTCGACATCGGCACCGGCCTGCCGACCATGCAGAACACCCACGAGGTGGCCCAAAGCGTCACGCCCACAGCCAAAATCGTCTACGTCGACAACGACCCGCTGGTGCTCACCCACGCGCGCGCGCTACTGACCAGCACCACCGCCGAGGGTGTCACCACCTATATAGATGCCGACTACCACTACCCCGAGCAGATCATCGCCGCCGCCAAGAACGTGCTGAATTTCGAGGAGCCGATCGGCGTCATGTTCATGGGCGTCCTCGGCCATGCCCGCACCTACGAGGATCTGCGGCGCATTGTGGACACCGTCCTGTCCGCCGTGCCCTCCGGCAGTTATCTGGTCATGTGGGACGGCACCGACGACAGCAAGGCCTACGTCACGCTGTGCGAGAACTACACCGGAACCGGCGGCACGCCCTACATTCCGCGCCCGCAGGCCCAGATCGAGGCGGCCTTCGAGGGGCTGGAAATGGTCGAGCCCGGTTTCGTCTCGATCACCGAGTGGCGCGCCGGCGCGACCGAAGTCGGCGAGAACCGGCCGATCTCGGCCTACGGCGGAGTGGCTCGCAAGCCGTAATTCCGAACTGAAAAAGGCAGTTCCGACCAACCGGTCGGAACTGTCTTTTGTTATGGCCCAGTAAACCTTTGGCAGAGTTGGTCGATCGTGCAAATGTACTTGCATCTGCAAGGCGCAGACGCCTAAAATCGAATGCAGTTAACCGGGGAGGCACGCAGGGAGTTCGCGCCGGCGTTGCCACTAAATCGCCTCCCCATCGCCAGACGCGAGGGTGGTCGACATGAACCAGGCATTCAGAACTCCCCACCGGGTGGCGACGGCGAGCGCCACCGGCCTCCAGACCCGGCAGCCCGCCGCCGACGCGGTGGGTGACCGATGCGGCGTCGAGCCGGGCAGTCTCACCTACCGGCGGGCCCGCGAAATCCTTTACGTCCACGAGGTACACGGCCCGGCGTGCCGCCAGTGGCTGGCCGCCGCCGCGTATCTGTCCGCGGGCCTGGACGACGAATAGCCCCGAAATCGCCTGGTGCCCTTGACAACCGATAGCCAGGGCTTATCCAGCGAATTCACATCCCACACAGTGGGTTTGCGGAGCAATGGATCTCACTGAAGCTTCCCTAGGTTCATAACTTTTTCGTATAGTGATGCAACGATTCGGGCGCAGTTCTATTACGTCCGATGTGGCATTGGAAGCGACACCTATGACCTTCTCCGCGTTGGACCTGACCACCGAACTACCCGCTGCGGCACTGGAAATCGGCGGCCGGCCCGCCTCGGTGCCGCTGCAGAACACCGATCGGGTGGCCTCGCGAATGGTCGGCTACTTCGCCACCTGTATGGCGCCGTGCCGCACGCTGCCGGGCGAGCAACTGCGTGGCGATGTCACCAAATTGACTCGCAGCGTGCTCACGCTGGCCGCCGAGATGTTCGACCGCCGGGCCGTCCCCGACGAGGAACGCTTGACCGAGGTGCGCGAGGCGGCCACCCAATGGGCCCGGGAGGCAGTGCCGCTGGGCACCATCCTGCGCGCCTATCACGAAGGCATCCGCATCGCACTGGGTTTGGTGACAGCGCAGGCCAAGGCCGACGATGTCGACGAACTACTGGTCGCCACCGACCTGATGCTGGAACTGCTCGAAGCCATCACGGTCGCGGTCTCCGACGCCTACGTCGAGGAACAGCACCTGGTCGCCCGGGAACATCAGACCGCCGCCCAGACTCTGGCCTCGGCCCTGCTCAGCGGGCGCGGCAGTTCGGCGCTGGCGCGTCAGGCCGGGATGCCGGTGGCCGAGTCGTATCACGTGGTGGCCGTGTCGGTTCCGCAGCATCCGGACGAGCGCGATCCGCGGGTCGACGCCGAGGTCGCCGCGCGCCGCAAGCTGCGCCGACTACAGTCCGCGCTGGCCACCGTGTTCGCATCCCGGGCGCTGGCGCTGCTGTCCACCAAGGGCGGCACCCTGCTCATCCCGAACGGTGACGACGCGCCCCCGCTCGACTCCGACGCGCTGGACCAGCTGGCCAAGGCCGCCGAGGTCCCGCTCACCGCCACCCTGGTCACCAGCGATACCGATCAGATCCCCGACGCCGCCGACCAAGCGCACGAACTACTGAACCTGGTCCGGGTCGGGGGCCGCGCCCCCGGCCTCTACCAAATGGCCGATCTGGCAGTGGAATACCAGCTGACTCGCGGCGGCCCGGCGACCCGGCGCATCGCCACCATCCTGGACGCGCTGGACGCACACCCCGAACTCTTCGACACCATGCGCGCCTACCTCGGCAACGACATGAACCGGCAGCTGACCGCACGCCAGCTCTACGTGCACCCCAATACCGTCGACTACCGGCTGCGCCGCATCGCCCAGCTCACGTCGATCGATCTCGCGACCTCCGCGGGCATCTCGCAGGCTTCCATCGCGCTGCTGGCCCGGGACCTCGATCGCACCGTCGCACGCCGGCTTTAAGCTTCCGCGCGAATCTGTTGTGCAGTCGATGCGCGGAACCATAGGTATCCGGCGCTCGAACGCGAGATCCTGAAACCCCCGGCCATCTGGAGGAAATGATGCGCATAGCGGAGATCTTGAGTCGCAAGGGTCATGACGTCGCCACGGTTACACCCGACACCACGGTCCGCACCCTGCTCGGCCTGCTGGCCCAGCTCAATATCGGGGCGGTGGTGGTCTCACCCGACGATTCCACGATCGCGGGCATCGTCTCCGAACGTGATGTCGTGCGCCGGTTGCACGAGTACGGTGCGCAGATACTCGACAGCACGGTGTCGGCCATCATGACCCACGAGGTGCGCACCTGCACACCCGCCGACCATGTCGACGGGCTGCGCAAAACCATGACCGAGCACCGGATCCGGCATCTGCCGGTGGTCGAGGAGGACCGCCTGGTGGGCATCGTGAGCATCGGCGACGTGGTCAAGAGCGCGATCTCCGAACTCGCGACCGAACGTCAGCACCTCGCGGAATACATCCAGGGGAGATACTAGTAGTTCTCGCCCCCACCGAGGTCGGCCGAGAGCCAGTGCTCGGGTCGCACACGTACCGTGACCATGGCACCGAAGGCCTCGGCCACCTTCAGATACCCGTCGACCTGGTCGGCGGGCAGGTAGCGCGCGGCCATCTCGCGGTGTTCGTCTTCGGTCATTTCGCCGATGCGCAGGATCGCCCCTTCCACCGACACATAGCGCACGGTCGGCTCGGCCCGCTGCACCAGCATGGTGCAGCGCCCGGCCTCGCGCAGTGCCCGTATCTTCTGTGATTCCGCGCCGGTGACGAACCAGAGTTCGCCTCCCGGCTCGTACTGGTACCAGATCGGCACGGTGAGTGGCCCACGGCCGGGGCCGGCGTTCACCGACAGCGCCCCGATATGCGGCTGGGCGAGAAACTCTTGTCGTTCTACGTGGTTCAGCGGCATGCCAACCAGGCTAGTCACATGAAAGTTCTTGTCCACCAGAAACCTTCGAACGACACGCCGGGAGTGCGTATCGTTGGGTAGGTCCCAGCGCATCCTGTGAAGGGAGCGTTCGTTGCCCCCAACCGCGCCCGCCCGAGCGCCCCACATTCCGGAATCCGTACGCGCGTTGTTCCCGGCGCTGGCCGACTCCAGCGAGGTCTATCTCGACAGCGCGGCGACAACGCAGAAACCGCGCCCGGTGATCGACACCATCCAGCGCTATCACTCCTCCCGCACCGCCAATGCCGGCCGCGGCACCTACCCGTGGGCCACCGGCCTGAGTGCCCGGCTGTCCCGGGTGCGGGCCCGCGCCGCGGCGTTCATCGGGGCCCAGCACACCGACGAGGTGGTGTTCACCGGTGGCGCGACCGCCGCGCTCAATGCCGTCGCGTTGTCCTGGGGGCTGGCCGAACTCGCCGATGGCGACCAGATTCTGTTCAACCCGCGCGATCACGCTTCCAACGTCTATCCCTGGCATCATCTGCGCCAGCTGCTGGCCCGCTTCGGCCGCCGCATCGAACTGGTCGGCTATCGGATCACCGAGACCGGTGAAGCCGACACCGCCGATATTCTCGCCAAACTGACCCCGCGCACCCGGTTGATCACCACCAGCCATCTCCATCACGTGTTCGGGGGTTTGACCACCCTGGAGGAACTGCGCGGCCGGATCGACCCCGATGTGCTGTTGTGTTTCGATTGCAGTCAGAGCGGTGGGCACCTGCCCGTGGATGTCACCGAACTCGGCGCGGATTTCGCGGTGTTCGCCGCGCACAAGATGTTCGGCGCGCCCGGCACCGGAATCCTCTACTGCCACCGCCGGATTCATGATCGGCTGCTGCCGTTCCTGCCGGGTGGTAACTCCGGGGTGCGGCTCACCGACGCCGGGCTGATCCAGGCGGGTATGCCGGAATTACTGGAGGGCGGCACCCAGAACATCCCTGGCATCCTCGCACTCGGTAGCGCGCTCGAGGTGCTCGAATCTTTCGACATGTCGGTCGTCGCCGCGCACAATCGTGAGCTGACGCTGCGTCTGATCGACGGGCTGCGCCGGGTGCCCGGGTGCGAGTTCCTGCCGGGCCCGGCGTATGCGCCGTGCGCGGTCGGCTACGGCATCGTCTCGTTCACCCTTCCCGGCATCACCGCCACCGATCTGGGTTTCGTACTGAGTGAACTCGGATTCCTGGTGCGCACCGGGCTGCACTGCACTTCCGCCGAGGGTGCCGACACCGACTCCGTGCGGGTCAGCACGCATATCTACAACACCTTCGACGAGATCGACCGCTTCACCGCGTGCGTCGAGACGATTGCCGAGGAGGTTTCGTGACCATCGATGTGCCGCGCTATGACCGGCGGGCCGCGTCCCGGGTCCTGGCCTGCCTGGCCCAGCCCGGGCTCTTCGACACCCCGTTGCAGTCGCCCGGGAAGCTGCGTGTCGAATACACCAGCACCGCGCTGGCGACCGAGCCGAACAGTCATCTCACCTATTCGCAGCGGCTGTATCTGGAGCGGTTCATGCGCCCGTGCCGGCCGTATCAGGTCACCAGCGCCACGCATCGGATCGCCTGGACCGACAGCGACGGCGTCCCTAATACCGGTCACTATCGGGCCGACGGGCTGGGCCCGATCATGCCGATCGCCATGCGCGAGGCCGCGCTCGTGCTGTGGCACGCGGTGGCGGCGAATACCGAACTGGCGCAACGTATCAGCGCGCTCGGGCCGCGCGACCACGCGGTCCTGAACGGCACCACCACCGATCACGAACCCTTCGAGATCTTCCGCGTGGGTATCGAGGCCACCGGGCGCGCGCTGGCCCAGCACGCGCTGCTCGCCCGGCAGACGCCCTACCGCAGCCCGGCCGAATTCGCCGAGGGCATGCACGAATCCGGCATCTTCGCCGCGGTGGCGACGCGCTGGTTTTGGGAGCTACAGGCCTCCACCTACCGGCGCGGGATGATCCCGGTCACCCTCGCCTCCCAACCCGACGGCACCGTGCGCTACACCGCCGAGACCGTGGCCACCTTGCGGGCGATGAAGGACGCCACCATCGACGACGCGCACATGGTCATGCGTCGCGCCACCACCTCCGAGGGGCTCACGGTCGCCGAGGCGATCGCCAAATATCACGAGGACCTCGATCTCATCTCCCGCCAGTACGCGCTGCTGCCCGCGGGCACCCGCCCCGCCTGCCTGGCCGCCATGCCGCATCAGCTCGACGGTGCGCACTACAGTCTGCTGCCGCTGGTCGCGGATCAGTTCGTGGCGGTGTTCGGCCGGATCGCGTCACGGTGCGAGATCGTCGAGGTCGCAGTCGAATTCGACGAGCTCACCGCCGACGACCCGGCCTCGGCCGAGGATCAGATCTTCTATATCCCGGACATGAACTGCAAGCACTGTGTCCGCACCATCACCGGGGTGCTGGAGAACATGGGCATCAAGGTCGCCGAGATCGATCTGATCAGCAAGCGGGTGGTGGCCGAGTTCCGCAGCCCGCGCAACCGGGCGCGCGCGTTCGAGGCGATCCGGGACGGCGGCTACAACCCGGTCGCCGACAAGCCCGCCCAGCAGCCGACGGAATCCGCGGTATGACCGGTCCGCCCGCGCTACCGCCGAAGATCCATCCGCTGGTCCGCGCTTTCCTCGACACCCGCGACGCCGTCGACGAAACCCTCGTCCGGTTCGGCTCCCCCGTGCACCTGGTGTTCCCGCAGGTGTATGCCGAGAACCTCAAGCGCCTGCGCGCGGTGCTGGAGCGACAGGTGCCCCGGCATCGAATCTGCTACGCGCACAAGGTGAATCGGTCCCGCGCTTTTGTCCGCACCGCCGAGCACGCGGGCGCGTCCGTCGATGTCGCCTCGCCGCAGGAACTCGCCAGCGCCGTCGGCGCGGGGTTCGGGACCATGCGGATCGAGGCGACCGGCCCCAAAGGCGAGGTGTTCCTGCGTGATCTCATCGATTGCGCCGCCACCATCAATGTCGACAATCTGTGGGAGCTGCGCCGCATCGCCGAGCTCGCCGGTGACCGAGCGAGAGTTCCTGTGCTGCTGCGTGTCTCGGGCTTCCTCGGAACCCCGGTGAGCCGGTTCGGGGTGCCGCTGCCGCACCTGGACCGCGCCTTCGATCTGCTTTCGGCAAATCGGAGCCGCATTTCCCTGCTGGGCTTCGCCTTTCACCTCGACTCCGGGGAGACCGCGGAGCGGGTGCGGGCCATCGACGCCTGCCTGGCGCTGATCGAGCAGGCCTACAGCCACGGTTTGAGCCCGACGGTGCTCGATATCGGCGGCGGCTTCCGGCAGGTGTTCACCGACGACGCGGCCGCTTTCGACGGCTACGTCCATGCCTTGCGGGAGGCGCTGCTGGGTCGCGGCGAACCGATGACCTGGTCCAACAATACCTTCGGCTATCACCTCGAGGGCGGCGCCGTGCACGGCACGCCGGTCTTCCACAAGTACGCCAATACCGTTGCAGCACACCGCATGCTGGCTGATGTACTGAGCTCACCGCTGGAGCGGCACGGCGGGCGCACCGTCGCCCAGATCGCTGCCGACAACATGCTCGACATCTGGATCGAACCCGGCAAGGCGCTGGTCGATCATGCCGGGATCACGGTGGCGCGAGTGGTTTTCGTCAAAGACCTCGCCGACGGCACCGTGCTGGTGAACCTCGACCTGAGCCGGGACTCGGTGACACCGGCCGATCAGGAGGTCATGGTCGATCCGGTGATCCTCTCGGGCAGCGCGCACGAGCGCGGCCCGGCGCCGCGGCCGAACGCACACCGACCGGGTGCGGCACATCCGGGTGGGGCCACCGTCACCCCGCTGCGCACGTCCTCCGACACCTCCCCCGTGCTCACGCCGATGCACGAATCCGGCCCCGTCGGTGTGTATTTCGCGGGCCGGCTGTGCCTGGAACGCGACATGATCACCAATCACAAGGTGTGGCTGCCCGAGCGCCCTCGCCCCGGCGACCTGGTGATCTTCCCGAATACCGCCGCCTACCACTCCGATCTGTCCGCTGCCCCGGCCTCGATGCACCCGCTGCCCGCCAAACTCGCGGTCGTGTTGCGGGCGGGCAGTTTTCAGGTGTGCCGCGACGGCGACTACGAACCGCACCGCAGCGCACCCCCACCGCCGCAACGCCGGATTCCACCGCGCGCACCCCGGGTGCCGCAACCACCGAGCGGACGGCAGGCGCCACGACGGCCAACCGGTGCCCCGTAATGCCCTACAACCACATCACCGAGCTGATCGGTAACACGCCACTGCTGCGCCTGGACCCCGCTGTGCACCGGCTCGCGGGCGTCGAGCTGTACGCGAAACTGGAGTCGCACAACCCCTTCGGCTCGGTCAAGGATCGAGTCGCGTGGGCCATGATCCGTGACGAGGTGGACCGACTCCGCGCGGACGGACAGCGTCTCATCGAGGCCTCCAGCGGCAACACCGCCAAGGCGCTGCGCGTCCTCGGCGCGCTGCACGGCATCGGGCTGCGCGCGGTCACCAACCGGATCAAGGTCGCCGAGGTGCGTGATCTCCTGCAACTGCTCGGCACCGAGATCGTGGAGCTGCCCGGGCTTTCCGAATGCCCGGATCCGACGACGCCGAACGATGTCTACTCGGTGATCGCCTCGACCATGGCCGCCGAACCGGGCACCTATCACCATCCCTCGCAGTACACCAACGAGAAGAACGTGGAAGCGCACTGCCAGGGCACCGGCCGGGAGATCCACGACGATCTGGCCGCCGACGGCAGGACCCGCGTCGACTACCTCATCGGCGGCCTCGGCACCACCGGCTCCAGTCGCGGCGCCGCCACCTACCTGCGCAAGCACAATCCCGAATTGCGCACGATCGCCGTGGTTTCCGAGCGTTCGGACTTCATTCCCGGCATCCGCTCGGAGACCGAGATGTGGGATGTCGGCCTGTTCCAGCCCGACTTCTACGACCACATCGTCACCGTCGAAGCGGGCCGGGCGGTGGACGCGACCATGGATCTGGTCAACGGCTACGGTGTGCTGGCCGGTCCGACCAGCGGCGCGGCCTATGCCGCCGCGCTGGAAACGCTGGGCGCACTGGATCTTTCGGGCCGTGACGATCCGCTCGTCGCGGTCGTCATCGTCTGCGACCGCCTCGAGCCGTACCTGTCCTACATCAAGAAGCGCCGTCCCGGACTGTTCGGCCGCACTGACCGCCGCCCGCCCGCCACCGCCACGGAACTGGCCGCGGCACCGGCCCTCTCACCCGCCGAGCTCGCGCAGCTCGAAGCTACCGGCCGCCCCGTCATCGTCGATACCCGCGGCGCCATGGCCTACCGGATCGGACATGTGCCGGGCGCGTTGAACATTCGCGACGATCAACTCGACGACATGCTCGCCCAGGGCATTCCGTTTCCGCGTTCGCGGCCGGTGGTGTTCGTGTGCCCGGTCGGTGAGGTGTCGCGTCGTTTCGCCGCCCTCGCCTGCCGCGACGGCTACGACGCGGCGAACCTCGAGGGCGGCATCACCGCCTGGCGCGACGCCGGACTGCCGCTGGAAAGTGGGGCGTGAGCGGGACTTTCGCACACCGTTTCCAGCGTGTCATCGGGGTTATACGCGCAGACTATGAGTACCGGCGGCGGCGCTGCCGTCCGGTCCAGGCCCGCGAGGGCTGATCCCGGCGTCGGGGTGTGCGCCAGATTCCCACCGTGATCGGTACCGTCCTGCTGGCGCGAGAGGGATGATCCGTGATGTTTCGATCCAAGCGATCGGCCGCGGCCGCGGCAACCACATTCGGCGCCATGGCGGCGGCAATCGTACTGACCGCACCCACCGCACCCGCCCTGGTCTCCAGCATCAGCGTGTCACAGGGGCTCAGCTTCGGCAGCTCCACCGTCTACGGCACCGGCTGCAGTTACACCGTCACCGCCACCGCGAGCAACGGTGAAGCAGTGCTGTTCTGGGACTTCCACGGCGGCGTGTTCGACCCGCCCGGGGTCATCTGGGTCGGCAGCTCCGGCACCGCCGTCGCACAGTGGACGCCCCTGACCAGAGGCACCCACACCTTGATCGCCTGGGGCGCGTTCAACGATCGGCAAACCCAGCTCACCGTCGGCACCGGCTTCAAGCTCGGCAACGTCTGCCTGGTGACCTCCTGACCCGGTGCGGGACCCGCATCTCCCCCGGTGATGCGGGTCCTGCGCGGCCGGGGCATTACTGTGGTGCGGTGCAAACAGGCCAGGAATCAGCTGACGGCGGCCCCCGCATCTGGGGTGGGACGACGCTCAACGAGCGGCGGGAGGCGCGCCGCGCCACGTTGCTGGAGGCCGCGCTGGACCTGATCGGCGAATCCGGGGCCGCCGGAGTGACGATGCGCGCGGTGTGCCGCCGCGCCAATCTCACCGACCGTTATTTCTACGAGAGTTTCGGTAGCCGCGACGAACTCTTGGACGTCCTCTACCGCCAGGTCGCCGACGAATTCCTCGGTCCGATGACCACTTTCGCCGAGGCCAACGATCCGGCCCGGGACCGCGAGCTGTCCGACGTCCTGGTCGACAAGGTGCTCGAAGATCCCCGCAAATCCCGGCTGTTCCTGGTCGAGCCGTACTCCAGCACCGGCCTGGGCCAGACCACCATCGCGGTGATGCCCGCCTTCACCCGGCTGATCCAGGACCACCTGTTCGCCTACATCGAGGACCCGGTGCGCCGCCGCCTCGCCGCGGTCACCATGGCCAGCGGTAATGCGGGCATGTTCTCGGCCTGGTTGAACGGGTCGCTACGCGCCACCCGCGAACAGATCGTCGATCACATCGTCGCGACCATCACCGTCTACCGGTCGGTCTACAAATAATCCGGGTTGCATTCGACCCGAGTCCGAGGTTAACTGGCAACCGCAAGGTGCCGATCGTTCGCTGAGGCTCCTTCACGGATATAGGCCAGCGACCCCGAACGTCGAGAGACGCCCCGGGTCAGGACAGGTCTCCCCGGCTTAAGGGGTGATCCCGATTGGCTCCCGGTACTACCGGGTTCACGCCGTGAAGTGCCAAAGGTCTTACGAGGAGAGGTCCCCACCGGCGGGTTAGCCGGATTCCTCACCTGCGCTCTGCAACGATTAGTCATGCCGCGTGCTTTTTCGTGCGCGCACACAGCCGAAGGAGGTGAGCCGGATGCCCGGCGGTAATAGTCCGAAATCTCAGATAGCCAGCTATTCGCTCGGCGTCACCTTCGCAGCGGCTCTGTCCTCCCGGGCTGTGCCCTAACCGCTGTTCGATGGTGCGCTCGACTCAGTTCAGGAGTGCGTGATGTCAACAGTAGAGATGATCATCCGGCTACTCGCCGGCGTCGGCCTCGGCGCCGCGATCGGCTTCGAACGCCAATTCCGGGCCCGGGAAGCGGGCTTGCGCACCAATGCGCTCGTCGCCGCCGGATCCACCCTCTTCGTGCTCCTGTCGGCCCACGGCTTCGAGGGCGCGGTCGCCGACCCCACCCGGGTCGCCGCGCAGATCGTCTCCGGCATCGGCTTCCTCGGCGCCGGTGTCATTATTCGGGACGGCTTGAATGTCCGCGGGCTCAATACCGCTGCGACACTGTGGTGTTCGGCCGCGGTCGGTGCCCTCGCCGGCGCCGGCATGCTGGACACCGCGGCGATCGGCACCGTCGCCGTGGTCGTGGTCAACGTGGCGCTGCGCGCCGCCGCCCGCGCGGTGGACAAGCGGCCCGAGGCCCACGAGGAACAGCCCGCCAAGTATTCCTTCGAGGCGGTCACCGACGACGAGCACGAGGCGCATGTCCGCGTGCTGCTCGTGCAGGCGCTGACCCGCACCGACTTCCGGCTGATCTCCGTCTCCAGCGCCAACACCGACATCCCCGGCCGGGTGGCGGTGCGCGCCGAACTCACCGGAGATCAGCGCGACGACCGGCAGATGGAATCGGCGGTCAGCCGGCTGAGCCTGGAGCCCTCGGTCACCAGCGCGGGCTGGGAGATCACCGTCGACAACGTGGCGGGACGGTCGTAGCCGATGAATGTGTTCGCCTACCCCACCCGGGACGCGGCGCTGGAACGGCCGCGCAGCCCGATCGCCGATGCGGTGGTCTTCGTCGGCGCGACCGTCCTGATCTGGTCGCTGCTGCGGATCTCGCACACCATGAACGTCCCGTTCGACGAAACCACCGCTCCCGCCGCGGTTTCCACCGATCCGGGACAACTGCCCTACTACGCGGCCCGGTCGCTGCTGCGCATGTTCATCGCGCTGGCGGCCTCGATCCTGTTCACCTTCGTCGTCGCGACCGCCGCCGCACGGCTGCGCCGGGCCCGGGCCGTGCTGCTGCCCGCCATGGACATCCTGCAGTCGATCCCGGTGCTCGGGTTCCTTTCGTTCACCGTCACCGGGTTCATCGCCCTGTTCCCGGGTTCGCAGCTGGGCCTGGAATCCGCGTCCATCTTCGCCATCTTCACCGCGCAGGTCTGGAACATGGCGTTCAGCTTCTACTTCAGCCTCACCTCGCAGCCGCGTGAGCTGGACGAGGCCGCCCGCAACCTGAGACTGACGCGCTGGCAGCGGTTTTGGCGGATGGATGTGCCCAGCGGGATGATCCCGCTGGTCTGGAACGGCATGATGAGCTTCGGCGGCAGCTGGTTCTTCCTGGTGGCCTCCGAGGCGATTTCGGTGCACAACCGCGAGTACGCGCTGCCCGGTATCGGCTCCTATGTGGCCGCCGCGACCGCCGAGCAGGATCTGTCGAAGGTCCTGATCGCGGTCGGGGTCATGGTGCTCCTGGTGATCGGGGTGAACTTCCTGTTCTGGCGACCGATCACGGCCTGGGCCGAGCGGTTCCGGATGGGCGACTCCAAGGGGGCGGAGGCCCCGCGCAGCCTGGTGCTGAACCTGTTGCGGCGCTCGCACATTCCCGCGCTGCTCGGCCGGATCTTCGGCCCGCTGGTCGCGCCGCTGGACCGCGCCATGAGCGTGTTCGGGCTGGCCGAATACCCGCTGCACACCTCGGTGCCGCGCCGGCGGGCAGGCGACTGGGTGTTCGGCGCGGTTGTGGCCGCGGTGGTCGCCTATGGCGGGTACCGAGTGTGGCAGTACATCGAATCCACGGTCGGCTTCGGCGAAGTGGCGCACGCGTTCGGGCTCGGGTTCCTCACGCTGCTGCGCGTAGTGGTGCTGCTGGTGATCGCCTCGCTGATCTGGGTGCCGATCGGTGTGTGGATCGGGCTCAACCCCAAGGTGTCCCGGCTCGCCCAGCCGATCGTGCAGGTGCTGGCCAGCTTCCCGGCCAACTTCCTCTTCCCCATGGTCACCGCCGCGCTGGTCGCCACCGGGATCAGCCTGAACTGGGCCGCCATCCTGCTGATGGCGCTCGGCTCCCAGTGGTACATCCTGTTCAACGTGATCGCCGGCGCCAGCGCCGTGCCCAACGACCTGCGCGAGGCGGCGGCCAATCTGCAACTGCCGCGAAAACTGTGGTGGCGCAAGCTGATTCTGCCCGCCATCTTCCCCAGCTACGTCACCGGCGGCCTCACCGCGGCGGGCGGGGCGTGGAATGCCTCCATCGTCGCCGAGATCGTCGAGTACGGCTCCACCACCCTGGTCGCCACGGGCCTGGGCGCCTACATCGCCCAGGCCACCAGCGCCGGTGACTCGCCCCGCGTGCTCATCGGCATTCTCGTCATGAGCATCTACGTGGTCCTGCTCAACCGGCTGTTCTGGCGGCGCCTCTACGCCCTGGCCGAACGGCGGTACTCACTGTGACCCAAAATCTTTCGACAGGAGATCTTCCGATGACCCAGAACGACGTCCTACTGGACATCCGAGGAGTCAGCAAGTCCTTCACCGGCACCGCGGGCGACGAACTGCGCGTGCTGGACAATATCGATCTGCAACTGCGCGAGGGCGAAGTCGTTGCGCTGCTGGGGCGTTCGGGTTCGGGCAAGTCCACGCTGCTGCGCATCATCGCCGGGCTGATCGGGCCCAGCACCGGTGCGGTGCGCTACCGCGGCAAGCCGGTCAACGGCGCGAATCCCGGTGCGGCGCTGGTCTTTCAGTCCTTCGCGCTGATGCCGTGGCTGACCGTGCAGGACAATGTCGAACTCGGCCTGGCCGCCCGCAACGTCGCGCCCGCCGAGCGCAGCAGGCGCGCCCTCGAGGCGATCGACATGATCGGGCTCGACGGCTTCGAAAGCGCCTATCCCAAGGAGCTTTCCGGCGGTATGCGCCAGCGCGTCGGATTCGCCCGCGCGTTGGTCCTGGAACCTGACCTGCTGCTCATGGACGAACCGTTCTCGGCCCTGGACGTGTTGACCGCCGAGAACCTGCGCACCGAACTCGTCAATTTGTGGGCGGGCGACTCCTTTCCGTCCAAGGCGGTCTGTATCGTCACCCACAACATCGAGGAGGCCGTGCTGCTGGCCGACCGCGTCCTGGTGCTCGGCTCCAACCCGGGGCACATCATCGCCGAAATCCCGATCACCCAACCGCGGCCCCGCGATAAGCGCGCCGCCGGTTTCGATGCGCTGGTCGACCAGATCTACGGTCTGCTGACCGGCCGGGACACCGAACCCGCCGCGCCGGAACCCGATACCGCGACCCCGACCGCCCGGCCACTGCCCGACGCCTCGCCCGGCGGCCTGGCCGGGCTGGTCGAACTCGTCTACGCCGCGGGTGGACGGGCCGATCTGCCGGTCGTCGCCGACGAACTCAACTTCGAGCTCGACGACCTGCTTCCCTTGGTCGATGCCGCCGAGATGCTGGGCCTGGCCACCGTCGAATCCGGCGATGTCGAGCTGACCGAGATCGGCAGCCGCTTCACCACCGCCGGTATCCAGGAGTCCAAGCAGATCTTCGCCGAGCAGGCCCGCCACCGCGCGCCGCTGGTCCGCACCATCTGTAAAGGCCTGGCGGGCAGCCGCGACGGCTCCCTCAAGGCGAGCTTCTTTCTGGATCTGCTGCGCCGCGGCTTCTCCCCCGACGACGCCCGCCGCCAGCTCGATCTGGCCATCGATTGGGGCCGCTACGCCGAGCTCTACGACTACGAGAAGGACACCGACCAGATCACTGCCGATCCGGCTGCCGAGGTGTACCACGCGGTGCGCGGCAAATGGTCCGCCTGAGTTTGTTGACAGCCTGCCAATAGTGGTGGAACCTTTGTCGTAGACCGGCATCGGGGCCGGACGGGTCGAGCAGAGGATCGGACACAATGGCGCGCGCGGTGTGGAGTGACGACGAGGTCGAAGCGGTACGGGAACTCGCTCGGACGTTCTTCGAGAAAGAAGTCGTCCCGCACGAAGAGAAGTTCGTCGCCCAAGGTCATCCGGATCGCCAGCTCTACAACCGGGCCGGCGAACTCGGTCTGCTGTGTGCGTCCATCCCGGCCGAATACGGCGGCGGTGGCGGCACCTTCGCGCACGAGGCGGCCGTCATCGAGGCGCAGACCGCGGCCGGGGACGGCTCGCTCGGCATGTCGGTGCACAGCGGCATCATCGCGCCCTACCTGCACCACTTCGGTTCCGAGGAGCTCAAGCGGCGCGTGCTGCCCAAGGCCGCCAGCGGCGAGATGGTGCTGTCCATCGGCATGACCGAACCGGGCACCGGCTCGGACCTACAGGCCATCAAAACGCGCGCCGTGCGTGAGGGCGACGAGTACGTCATCACCGGCTCGAAGATCTTCATTTCCAACGGCTGGCTGTGCGACGGCATCATCCTCGCGGTCAAGACCGATCCGACCAAGGGCGCGGCCGGCGTCTCCCTGATCTTCGCCGAGGTCGGCGACGACACCCCCGGCTTCAAGCGTGGCCGCATCCTCAGCAAGATCGGCGGCAAGGGCCAGGACACCGCCGAGCTGTTCTTCGACGGCCTGCGCGTGCCCGTCTCGAACCTGCTCGGCGAGGCCGAGGGCCAGGGCTTCTATCAGATGATGCAGATGCTGGCCCAGGAGCGCCTGGTCACCGGCATCCTCGCGGTTTGCATGATGGAGAAAGCCGTCGCGCTCACCGTCGAATACACCAAGGGCCGTGAGGCTTTCGGCAAGCCGCTGTTCGCCATGCAGAACACCAAGTTCGAACTCGCCGAATGCGCCACCATCGCCAAGATCAGCCGGGTTTTCCTGGACGACTGCATCGACAAGCATCTGCGCGGCGAACTCGATATCCCGACCGCCGCCATGTCGAAGTACTGGCTGACCGATCAGCTCGGTATCGTTGTCGACCGCTGCCTGCAACTGTTCGGCGGCTACGGCTACATGACGGAGTACCCCATTTCGCAGCTCTACACCGGCGCCCGCGTCCTGCGCATCCTCGCGGGTAGCAACGAGGTCATGAAGGATCTCATTGCCCGGGCTCTCTGACACGGCCCCTGCGTCGCGCCGCCGTCGGCTCGAACCCGACGAGCGGCGCGCGCAGATCCTGGCCTGCGCCATCGACATGTTCGGTGAGCGCCCGTACGCGGCGGTCTCGACCGCGGAACTGGCCCAGCGTGCCGGGGTGGCCCGCGGGCTGATCAATCACTACTTCGGCAACAAGCGCGACCTCTACCTCGCGGTGGTGCGCCGGATGGTGACCCTGCCCCGCCCGGAAGCACTGGTCGCGCCCACCGGAACCACGCGCCAACGGGTCGACGCGAGCGTGCAGTGGCTGCTGGACACCATCTCCGAACACGGCAGCACCTGGGTGAAGGTGACCAGCCTGGAGGGCGTCGGCAACGACCCCGAAGTGCAGCAGATCCTGGACGAGGCCGACGACGCGGCCGCCGAACGCATGCTGATCATGGTCGGCCTGGCCGATTCGGCACACAGTGCACAGTTGCAGGCACTGGTGCGCGCCTACGGTGGGCTGGTGAAAGTGGCTGGGCGCGAATGGATTGTGCGCGGCACCCTGGATCGCATCCAGGTGCACCAACTGCTCGCGGACATGCTGATAACCCTGGTCACCGAAACGATGCCCAAGGTCGGCAACGCCTGAACTACCGGTAGGAGCGCCAGTTCTGCTGGTACCGCACCCGCACGGCGTTATAGCGCCTGGAGTACCGGGAATCGGCCGGGTGCCCGAGCCGTTCGTGCTCGATCTCCATCCGCCCGTGGCGGCGGTGTTCCAAGGTGAGGACGGCGAGCCCGGCGAGCCACAGGGCGACCGCGACGATTGCGCCCATCACCGCCCAGCCTTCGTAGCCGTATCCGGCCGCGGTGAGCGCGCACGCGACGGCCACGATGCCCAAAGCGCATAGGACCACACCCGGGACGTTGTGGTTATCGCCCAGCAGATCACCCGCCTGAGCATGCCAGCGCTGACCTTTCAGCTGCTGTTCTTCTTCCGAATAACTGCGATCACCCCACATGGCATCCTCCTACGGGATTCGGCAAACAAGTGGCAATACCAGGCTAGCCCTTATCGAGTTCGTTATTTCCGGCTTCCGCTGAAGTCGTTGCCTTGGGCACCTATTGTGGGTCGAAATCGGGGCGGGGTTCGGTTAGCCCGAGGCACCTGCGCGGATGGTTGATGCGAGAGGGACCTTGATGGCACGGACGCAAGAGTGGCAGCGCGAGCGGCGACGACAGGAGCTACCCGAAGAGGACCGCTGGGAGCGCGACGTGGCAGCCGCCCGCGCCGACCAGCGCTGGCCGCAGGTGCAAGCCGAGGATCTCGAGTTCGGCGAGGAACGCCGGCCGGTCGTCAATCCCTATGCCATCGTCGCCCTCGTCGCGGCGCTGGTCTTGTTGTTCCCGGTGGCGATCGTGTTCGGCATGATCGCTTTCACCCACCCCAAGGGCAAGAGCATGGCGACCTTCGCGCTGCTGCTCGGGTTCGCGGAGGCGGCGGCGGTGGCGAGTTTTGTGTTCATGTCGGGAAACGCGTTGGACGACTTGGTATCCAAGACCGAGAGTCCGGTAGCCACCCAGTCGATGACGGCGGCGCAGAGCAGCGCCGTCCCGCAGAGCACGGCGGCTCCGACGACCGCCGCACCGCCCACCACGGCAGCTCCGAGCACTCCCTCGACCACGGCGGCAGCGGTGCGCAAGGGCGCGTCCTGCTCGGAGGCGCAGGCCGGGATGATCGGTTCCGGCTCCGACGGCGGGACGCTGCTGTGCCTGTCCAAGTCCGGCAAGTACGAGTGGTCGGGCCCCTACAACGTGGGCACCGGCCGCTACACCGAGGGCGAGACCTGCGATCCGTCGATCGCCAAGACCGGGCGCAGCGCCGAAGGCCGCGCCCTGGTCTGCGAGGCGGGCGGCGCCGACGGCACTTGGGCCCGCTGGACCTCCTAGGAGGTTTCCTTCTTCGCTTTACTCGGCTGCACTCGCGGCGGCTCATTCGGCATCTTCGGGTACACCGGCGGCCACGGCGCGTCCATGAGTCCGGCCGCCATATCCCGCTCCGACATCTCCAGCAGCGGCGCGATGGACTGCGGCTTGCGATCGGCCCAGGGGTCACCCACTTCGGCCAGCCGCGCGGGCACGGTGGCGATGGTCAGCTCCTCCGGCACCACGGCGTCCAGTTCCGACCAGGCGATCGGGGTGGAGACCTGCGCGCCGACCTTGGGCCGCACGCACCAGGCGCCGAAAACCGTGCGGTGCGGGGCGTTCTGGTTGAAGTCGACGAACACCCGGTTGCCGCGTTCCTCTTTCCACCAGGCCGCGGTGATCTGCTCGGTGTGGCGGCGTTCCAGTTCCCGGGCGAGGGCCACCGCGGCCGCGCGGACCTGGTAGCCGTCCCACTTCGGTTCCAGCAGGGCGTAGATGTGCAGGCCGCGTGACCCCGAGGTCTTGACCCGGGAGTCGATGCCGAGTTCGGCGAGCAGGTCCCGGGTGCGGAACGCGGCGAACTTCAGATCGTCGAGGGTGATGCCGGGCGAGGGATCCAGGTCGATGCGCAGTTCGTCGGTGACGCCGGTGGGCGGAAGTTCGGTCCCGGCGGCATCGAAGACGGGCGGAGCCGTGCTCTCGGCGTCCGCGCCCGCATGGGTGGGCCACACGTGAAAACCCAAGCAGCCCTGGTTGACCGCCCACAGGATGTGCGCGAGATCGTGGGCCACCAGCGCGTCACTGGTGGTGCCGTTCGGCGTGGACACCTCGACGGTGTGCAGCCAGTCCGGCGCGGTCTTCGGCACCCGCTTCTGGAACCACGACTTGCCCGAAGCGCCATCGGGATAGCGCTCCAGCAGCAGCGGCCGGTCCCGCACGATGCCGAGGAACGGTTCCGCGACGGCCTGGTAGTAGCGCACCAGATCCAGTTTGGTCTCACCGCGTTTGGTGAAATACACCTTGTCCGGGTTGCTGATGGTGACGATCCGGCCGTCGGTTTCGATCTCGGCCGACGCGCTCATTTTCTCGCCTCACTGAAGATGGCGCTCAGCTCGGCCGGTGCGACCTCTTCGAGCTGGGCGTAGGTGCAGGATTCGGGCGTGCGGTCGGTGCGGAAGCGCACCAGCCTGCCGCCGTGCCGCAGCCGGCCCGACTGCACGTGCTCGTAGCGGACCTCGGCCACCAGCTCCGTGCGCAACGCCTCCCAGGACAGGTCCTTGCCGCCGGTCCAGCGGCTCACCCCGCCCGGCATCTTGCCGTCGGCTTTGGCCTGGGCAGCCATATCGGCCCACTGGCGCCACGGATGGTTCTCCAACGCGTTCTCGCGCAACGGTTTCAGCTCGTCGACCAGTTCCGCGCGCCGCGCCTTGGTGAAGCTGCTCGCGACTCCGACATGGTGCAAAATGCCTTCTTCGTCGAACAGGCCGAGCAGCAGTGAACCCACGCCTTCGCCATCCTTGTGCCAGCGGAACCCGGCCACTACGCAGTCGGCGGTGCGCTCGTGCTTGACCTTCAGCATCACGCGCTTGTCCTGCAAGTAGGCCTCGTCGTTGGCTTTGACCATCACCCCGTCGAAGCCCGCGCCCTCGAACCGGGTGAACCAGTCCTGCGCCACCTCCGGATCCTGGGTGATCGGCGTCAAGTGCACGCGGGCTGGTTCGGTGTCGAGAATCGTCTCCAGGAGCCTTCTGCGCTCGGTGAACGGCTCCTCGGTCAGGTCTTTGTCGCCGAGGGCCAGCAGGTCGAAGGCGACGAAGCTGGCGGGCGTCTCGACGGCCAGCTTGGCGACCCGCGAGGCGGCCGGGTGCAGCCGGTTCTGCAAGGTGTCGAAATCCAGGCCGTCCTCGGTGACCATCACGATTTCGCCGTCCACCACGCATTTCTCCGGCAGCGCCTGCTTCAGCAGTTCGGCGACCTCGGGAAAATACCGGGTGAGCGGGCGATCGTTGCGGGAGCCGAGTTCGACCTCGTCGCCGTCGCGGAACACGATGCAGCGGAACCCGTCCCATTTCGGCTCATAACTGAAGCCCGGGCCGCTCGGCACCGACGGCGCCGACTTGGACAACATCGGTTTCACGGGTGGCATCACCGGCAGGTCCACGCGCTCCTCCTCGGGTTCGGTACGTCATCACCCATGTCGACGTCGTGAGCGGCGCACATTCATCGGTGCGTTCGGCTCGATCGTATGTGGCGGGTCCGACACGTGCGCTCGGAACGCGCGGCCGAGCAGCAGCAAATCGATCCGGACAGCGATCTACCAGGAGAAATGAGGTCGATGCCAGAAGGTGGCTACCCTGGGTTGCGGCATTGCTCCAGAACACTTCGAGAAGCGCGGCAACGCGCGGAAGGCGGTTCGGCATGGCGCACAACAAGTCAGGAATGATCGGCAAGCTGCTACGCACCCTCGCGATCACCGGGATCGCGACGGCGGCCACGAAGTTCCTCAAGAAGCGGCAAGCGGACAGCCGCGCCGCGGAACGACAGGAATACTCCAAGCTCGCCTCGACCCGGGGTGCCGCGGCCTCCCACTGACCCGGGCCGCACGGCGGGCCTGGACCTACTCAGTCCAGCCAGCCGTGCTGCTCGGCGAAGGCGGTCAATCGATCCCGGATGGTGAGGATCTCCCCCGCGGTCAACGCGGGGCTGGCATCCAGCAAAAGTTCGGTGATCAGGCGTTTGTGTTCGGCGGCAGACAGACTCCCGGTGACCGTACGGTCTTTCTTATGGCGGGGAGCGGGAGTATTCGGCTGGCCGCCGACCGCAGTCAGATTGACCGCCTTCGGCCCCCGGTCGCCCTCGGTGACATCGAATTCGAATACCCGGCCTTGGCGCAGCTCGTCTTCGTCGAGGCCGATGTCGTTCACGTGCACGAACACATCCGGACCACCGTCTTCCGGCCGGATGAAACCGAACCCCCGAGAACTGTCGAACGACACCAATTTCCCGATGGACACCAAAACACCCGCTCCTCGCCGCCGTGAACTATCCGGTCACTTTAGCTCCGTTTTTCCTTCGTCGTTGTTCGAAAGCGCCTTTTGCAAGGAGTTGAAGACGGTCAATCCCTGACCGACCATTCCATTCACCATTTCGCTGACACCGTCCGGTCCGTTGAGCACCGTGAGATTGGCGTTCGACAGTCCGACTGACGCCTGCTTCACAATTTCCGGCAGCTGCTCGATCAGCAACTGATCCAGCGCGATCCGGTTGTTGGACGCCGCCGCCTCGGCCTGGATCCGGGTGCGATCGGCCTCGGCCACCGCCAGAATGCGCACCCGCTCGGCTTCGGCCTCGGCCGGTTTCACGATTTCGGCCTGCAGCTGCTGCTCGCGCAATTCCGCCTCTTTGCGGGCCTGCGCGGCCTGTGCGGTGAGCACCTCCTGCAGCGCAATGGCCTGGGCCAGCGGGCCGGCCTGCGCCGTCTCGGCGTTCGCCTTGTCGATATCGCGCTGGTACTGCGCCTTCAGCACGGCCGTCTCCCGGGCGTACTCCGCCTGCCGGC
Organism: Nocardia sp. XZ_19_385; assembly: GCF_015355755.1. Taxonomy (NCBI): domain Bacteria; kingdom Bacillati; phylum Actinomycetota; class Actinomycetes; order Mycobacteriales; family Nocardiaceae; genus Nocardia; species Nocardia sp. XZ_19_385. Next base: position 791,317 of record NZ_JACVEE010000003.1, on the reverse strand, counting down.
GCTGCGACTCCTGCTCGGCCTCCGCCGCTCGCTGCGCGGCCTGCGCCTGGGCGATCTGCGCGTCCCGTTGCACGGCCGCGTTGTGCGGCGCGGCCAGGGCATTGATGTAGCCGAGGTTGCCGTCGTCGATGGACTGGATCTGGAACGAATCGACCCACAGGCCGATGTTGCTCATCTCCACCTTCGAGGCGACCAGTACCTCGTCGGCGAGCTTCTGGCGCTCCCGGATGATCTCCTCGACCGTCATCGAGCCGACGATGGAGCGCAGATGACCGGAGAAGATCCGGCCGGTGAGCACCGACATCTCCTGTTCTTGCTCCGACAGGAAGCGTTGCGCCGCATTCACGATCGACTGCGTGTCGTTGGCGACTTTGAACGCGATCACCGCGCGCACGTCGAGCTGGATCGCCTGCTTGGTGACGCAGCGCTCCCTGATCTCGGACTCGAACATCGCCAGCGACAGATAGCGCACCTTGCGGAACAGCGGAATCACCCACATGCCGCGTCCGATCACCACCCTGAACGGCGCGTTGTCCTTGACCTTGGCGCCGCTGACCAGCATCGCCTCGTCCGGATCCGGCACGTGATAGCCCAGCACCCAAATCTCCCTTTATATTTCCGGCTTCGAACCCAACTCGATCCAGGGCACCACATCGACGATGCGCCCGGGATTGACCGAAATGATGAGCACGGTGGCCCCCGCCGGAATCGGCTCGGTCGCACGCGCGATATACAGTTCCGTCCCCCCGCGAATCGCCACCAGGACCTCACCCAGCATCCCGGCTCCCCGGATCGGCGATGTCAGCGTACCCGTCAAACCCGCCACGGGGTCGTTCATCGCTCTGAACTCCTCGTCTCGACACCAAAATGCCAGCGTACGTGCGCCCCAGGGGTTTTCGATACGGGATTCGGGAGAACCGTGGGCACCGGATCAGCCGGCGGTGCGGTCGGAGCGGTCGACCGCGTTGAGCACGCTGAGGATCGGGGTGTCCGGGTCGGCCGTGATGCCTTGGCGGCGGAGGAATCCGTCGACCAGGCCCCAGACGAATTCGCCTGCCTGCTCGACGAATTCGGCCGTGCGCTCGGGTGCGGGACGGCCGGCGTCGCCGAGCCACAGGTCGGTGATCGCCACGACGACACCGACGACGGCGCGCGCGAGATAGTCGATGCCCGAAGGATCGATGGCCAGGGATTCGGCGATCTCGCGGGCCTGCGCGGAGAAGCGGCTCGCGGCGGCGCGGCCCAGGTCGAACTGCAGGACCGAGCCGTCGGACTGCTGGGTGACCTGGGCTTGGCCGAGGAAGCGGAAGACGTTGGGGTGAGCCAGGATGCTGTCGGCGTAGGCGGTGAGCACGCGGCCCAGGGCGACCCGGGGCGGTTGCAGGATCAAGGTCAGGTCGCTGCCCGCGGCGGTGGCGGCGGATTTGGCCAGCCGGTTGCCGATTTCGGTGTAGAGGTCGGCCTTGTCGGCGAATTGGCGGTACAGGCGGGGTTTGGTGATGCGGGCCTCGCGGGCGATGTCGTCCATGCTCGGGCGCGGGCCGTCGCGGTCGATCACGCGGATCGCGGCGTCGACGATCTCCGAGCGGGTGATGGTGCTCGGTGCGGATCGGGCGGAGGAGCGGGGCACGAGCGGAGCTTACACGTACCGGCAGTACGCAACGCCAGGCCGTGTTGGATCCGCAGGTCCGGTGCGTGACCCAGGTCATAGGTCTCGACCGGGTTTTCTCTTGATTCCAGGGAATGCGTACTGTCAGTATCAACGAACGTACCGGCGGTACGACATCGCACCGGCTCATCGATCGAGGCAAGAAAATGACCGAACCGCAAGGCACCCACCGCCCGCAGCGACAGACCCTGGTGCCCGCGGCGGGCGGCGAGCTCGCCGTTTTCGAATGGGGCGACCCCGCGGGCGAACCACTGGTTCTCGTGCACGGGCTCTCCGACACCCATCAGGTCTGGGCCGAAGTCGCGACGCTGCTCGCCGACGGATTCCGGGTCATCAGCTACGACGTGCGCGGGCACGGACAGTCACCGAAACCCGTTGCGCTGCGCGAGTACCGGCTCGACCGGCTGGCGGCGGACTTCTTCGCCGTGATCGACGCGGTGAGCCCGGGACGGCCGGTGCACGTCTGCGGACACGGCTGGGGCGCGGTGCAGGCCTGGGAGGCGATGTGCGACGAGCGCGCCAACACCCGGATCGCCTCGTTCACCGCGATCTCCGGACCGAACCTCGACCACGTCGGGATGACGCTGCGGGAGTTGATATCTCAGCCAACGCGCGCCGCACAACTGATCACCGACCGCAAGTTCTGGCGGCACGGGCCGACAACCGCGCAGGCCGCCGCCCGCCGCCTCGCCTACCCACCCCGGGTACGAACCTGGCTGATCGAACGCCTCGGCGGTATCCCCCGCACCTACGCCCCGATCGCGCCCACACTGCGCTCAGATCTCGTTGCGGGCGTACGCATCGCGCGCGCCAACCTGGCCCACCACCTGCTGCGGCCGCGAGTGCGCCGGACCGCAGTGCCGGTGCAACTGGTCGTCGACACCACCGATGTCCTCGTGCCGCCATTCCTGTATTACGGCAGCGCCCAATGGGTGGATCGCCTGTGGCGCTTCGGCATTCCCGCCGATCACTGGCTGCCCTCGACCGAGCCACTGCTGGTCGCCGAGGCACTCGCCAACTTCATCGAGGACCTGCACGACAGCGACGCGCCAATCTCGCACTCCTAGACCCCTGCCCACAACCTCGGCCCATTCCACATCCCTGGTCCAGACCCCCGACATTCTGGTGCAGACCATCAGTCCTCCCCGACCTCCGGCTCACCCACCCACTCGGTCCCGACCCACGCTCACCCTCCAACCGCTACCCGGCGCAGATCAAGCCGGCCACCGGGCGCAGTCCCACCCGGCAACCCGTGCAGATCCAAACCGCCACCCACGCCAACCCGCCGCCTTTGGCGCAAATCAACCCCGCCAACCGGGCGCACTCCCACCCGGCAACCCGTACAGATCCAAACCGCCACCGCCAACCCGCCACCCTGGCGCAAATCAACCCCACCAACAGGGCGCACTCCCACCCGGCAACCCGTACAGATCCAAACCGCCACCGCCAACCCGCCACCCTGGCGCAAATCAACCCCACCAACAGGGCACAGTCCCACCCCGCAACCCATACAGTCCAAACCGCCACCAACGCCAACCCGCTACCCGGCGCAGGTCAACCCGGCCGACCGGGTGCAGTCCCAGCCGGCACCTTGGCGCAGATCCACCCGCCAACCGGGCGCAGATCTACCCGCCATCCGGCACTGACTCGCCGGCTAACCCGGCACAGACCCATTCCCGGCATCCGGCGTGTTTGTCCGGGATCCACACCACCAGAAAGCGATTGCGTATGTCCGACGCAGCACAGACGCTCGCGAAAACCCTGGGCGCACCCCTGCCCGAGGAATTCGATCAGCTCACCGAGGCCGACCTGGCCGCGCTCGATGGCCTGCTCCGGAGCGCCCTAGCCGGGCGCGCGGCGCGGCTCGAATCGGCCACTGAGACCTCCCTGCAATTGATCCCGCGGCTTATGCGCCCGGCTGTGAAGAAGGTGCTTGGGCTGTGACAACGCAACTGCTGGTGCGGGCCGAGACTACGAAACTGGCTCGGCTGCTGGATGTTTCGGATCCGGTGCAGCTGGAGTTCCTGAGTGGGCTCTCCCCCGCGGCGATCCGGGCGTTCCGGGAACGCGCCACCGATCTGCTGTTCGACCGTGATGCGCAACGGCTGCAAAGGGTTGCGGCCGCAAGCAAGTTGGTGCCGACGGCGATCAGTGCGAAGGCGGCTGAGCGCGCGTTCGGGCCTGTGTTGTGTGCGGCGGTCGCGGGATCGGTGGAGCCGGCGCAGGCGGTGTCGATCGCGAAAGCGCTGCCCGCGAAGTTCCTTGCCGAGACCGCGGTGCAGTTGGATCCGCGCCGCACCGCCGCCGTCATCGCCGAGGTGCCGCCGCGGTTGGTGGCTCAGGTCGCTAAAGAACTGTTCGCCCGGGGTGATCACGTCACCATGGGCAGGTTCGTGGGTGTGGTCCCGGAGGCGTCGATGCGGGCGGCGTTGCCGGAGGCGTCCGACGCCGACCTGCTGCGGATCGGGTTCCTGCTGGAGGACAAGTCCTCGATGGACACGCTGCTCGGCATTGTCGAGGACCGGATTCCGGGCGTCATCCGCGCTGCCTGCGAGCAGGACCTGTGGGCCGAGGCGATCGACTTGCTCGACACCGTCGACCAGGCGAACCGCGCCAAGATCGGCGATATCGCGGCGGGCCTCGGCGACGACGTGCTCGACGCGCTGATCGAGGCGGTCCGTGAACTGGACGCGTGGGCCACGCTGCTGCCGGTGACCAGCGCGATGAGTCAGGACAGCCTGCGCGTGCTGGCGGCCCGGCCGGTGGTGCACACCGAGGCGGTGCTCGGTCCGATCATGGATGTCGCGCTGGATCACGGACTGTGGCTGGATCTGCTGCCGCTGTCGGTGCATCTGCCAGAGGCGCCGCTGGCGTTCCTGGCCGCTCGGGTCGCGGAGAAGCCCGACGACGAGCTCGCCGATCTGATCCGCCAGGCCGACACCGCCGGGCTCTGGGCGGCGCTGATCCCGATCGCGCTGGCCATGGGTGAGGCGGACCGCCGCCGGATGGCCGGGCTGCCCGTGATGCGCGAACCCGAGGTGCTGCGCGCCGTCATCGACACCATCGCCGAACACGAATTGTGGTCGCAGGGACTGCCTTTGGTAGACGCGCTGCCGAAGTCCGCGAAGCCGATCCTCGCCTCCTGTATTGGCGACCTGACCCGGGAGCAGCTGCTCGCCGCACTGCTGGCAGCCGCGCGCAGCGCCGATATCGACACCCTCGTCGACATCGCGCTGGCGCAAGAATCGGAAGGTCGCGCCCGGGTCCTGGAAATCATCGACGGGATGGACGATCTCGGCGAATTCCTCGAGGCGCTGACACCGGAAACACCGGAGGTCGTGTGGCGCGGACTGGTCGAGGTCCGCGACGAGATGCCCGCGGACCTGCGCGCACAGCTCGCCCACCGGGCAGCGGCCTGTGGGAAGGACAGCATCGCCGACGAGCTGCAAGCCTGACTTCTCCAAAAGCGCGAGCCGGCTACCTCGCCACGCTCGCGCTTCTTCGATGCCGGTGAGGCGGAGGCCACGGCGGTACGCACGCCACCTGACATCACAAGAGTGCAGGTCGGCTACTTCACCGCGCTCGCGCATCTTCGATGCCGCTGATGGCGGAGGCCACGGCGGTACGCACGCCACCTGACATCACAAGAGTGCAGGTCGGCTACTTCACCGCGCTCGCGCATCTTCGATGCCGGTGATGGCGGAGACCACGGCGCCGCTCAGGCCACCTGACATCGCGAGACTGCGGGTCGGCTCCTTTGCCGCGCTCGCGTCTTCGATGCCAGTGATGGCGGAGGCCACGGCGGTACGCGGGCCACCTGACATCGCGAGAGTGCGGGTCGGCTACTTCGCCCCGCTCGCGCGTCCTCGATGCCCGTGATGGCGGAGACCGCGGCGGTGCGCAGGTCGCCTGACATCGCGAGAGTGCGGGTCGGCTTCTTTGCCGCGCTCGCGCGATTTCGATGTCGCTGATGGCGGAGGCCGCGGCGCTGCCAGGCCACCTGCCATCGCCAGAGTGCGGGTCGGCTTCTTTGCCGCGCTCGCGCGTCTTCGATGCCAGTGATGGCGGCGGCTGCGGCGGTGTGCAGGCCGACGGCTTCCTCGTGGCCGCCGGTCGCGCTCGTCAGGGTTCGAGGTCGATCACCCCTTTGCCGCTCGCGATGTCGAGCGGCACCGAGACCTGGTCGTGTGCGATCAACCAGGTGCCGGCGATCTTCCGCATGCCGTAGGTGACCCGGACCCACATACCGTTCGTTGCCGCCCCGTTCCGCAGCGTGCCGCGCAGACGACCGAAGCCGTGCCCGAAGGCCACATCGTCGCCGACGGTGAGGGTCAGATCGCGAACCTCGTAGGTCAGAGTCTCGAAGAACAGGAACACTCTCGACCAGTTGTCGAGTTTCGCCGCGATCCCGACATGCTGGAGCGGCGGCTCGACGTCGAAGGAAACGACGTCGGTGGTGTACAGCTGCTTCAGGGCCGCGAGATCCTTGGCGCGCAGCCCTTCGATCACCTTGTCGATTTGCCTGCGAATCTCGGCTTCGTCCGCCTCGATGCGGTCGGTGCGTGCCTGAAAGTCGTTGGATACGGTCATGATCGGCTCCTCAGGAGTTGACGAGAGTGGTTTCGGCGCCGGTCCGCAGCGGTGCGAGCGCGGCGCTCCAGGCGAGGAGCTGATCCAGCGTTTTGTGCAGGGCGGCGACATGGTGGTCGCGCGGCATGAAGGTGGTGTGGTTCTCGAAATCGGTGAGCAGTGAGATCTCCACCGGGCGGCTCACATCCGCCATGCCCAGCGTGCTGCACACCACCCGCAGCTGCGCGACCGCACGGGCGCCGCCGCTCACGCCGTAGGAGACGAATCCGACCGCCTTGTCGGTCCATTCTCCGCACAGGTGGTCGATAGCGTTCTTCAGTACGCCGGGGATGCCGCCGTTGTATTCCGGGGTCACGATGATGAAACCGTCAAACGGGGCGATCCGCTCGGCCCAGGCGCGGGTGTACGCGTGCGCGGACGGGCCGAACATCGGCGGCGCGGGCTCGTCCAGATGCGGTAGCCGGTGCTCGCGCAGGTCGATCAGGTCGAATTCGGCGTCGCCGCGCGCCGACGCCGTGTCCAGAACCCACTGGGCGACCTGCGGGCCGTTGCGGTTGGGGCGGGTACTGCCGAGGATGATGCCGATGGAGAGTGTCATGCCCTTCCGACGATGTAGCCCTGGGGAATGTCAGGCCTGACAATTCGAGTCGCTGTTTCGTCGATTCGGTGAAGCGTCGATCGAAGGAGCCGAACACCATGACCGATCCGCAACTGCGCGCAGTGATCGGCGAACGCCGTCAGCTTATCAATCTCGCCTACCGGCTGATCGGCTCGCTGGCCGAAGCCGAGGACGTGGTGCAGGAGACCTACGCCCGCTGGTACGCACTCTCCGAGCGGCAGCGGCAGGAGGTGGCGTCCCCCGGCGCGTGGTTGACCACGGTCGCCGGCCGCATCTGCCTCGACCTGCTCGGCTCGGCGCGAGCCAGGCGGGAACAGTATGTGGGCGAATGGATTCCGGAGCCTATACCCGGCCATTCCGAATGGTTCGGTGCCCCCGCCGATCCCGCCGACCGGGTCACCCTCGACGAGTCGATCAGCATGGCCTTCCTCGTCGTACTCGATTCGATGACCCCGGCCGAGCGAGTCGCGTTCGTCCTGCACGACGTCTTCCGCTACTCCTTCGCCGAAATCGCCGACATCGTCGGCCGCACCCCCGGCGCCTGCCGCCAGCTCGCCTCCAGCGCCCGCCGCCGCATCGATACCTCGCGCAACCCGTCGAGCGCCCAACGCGCCGCGGTGGTCCGGGACTTCAAACACGCCTGGGAGACAAGCGATCTGCCGGCCCTGATCGAATTGCTCGACCCGACCGCAACCGCGACCGCGGACAGCGGCGGCCTCGCCCCGGCCTTCCGCGACCCCATCACCGGCAGCGAAAACATCGCCCGCACTTGGCTGGAAATCGCCACCCGAGGCCCCGAGGTAACCCTCCTCGAGCGCACCGTCAACGGCCAACCCGGCCTGGTCGCCCAACTCGACAACACCATCGTCTCGGTCTACGCCTTCGACATCGCCGACAACCACATCACCCGCATCTGGGTCATCCGCAACCCCGAAAAGCTGCGCCTCTGGACAGCCGCCTGAACACCAAGATCATCAGGACTTGGTGGCGGACCACTCTCGGCCGATGCCGCCACCAAGTCCTGGTGATCTTGGTCATCAACGGGCGGGTTCGGGGTGCCCGGACTGGGAGCTATGGCGGCGGGTTTGCGACAATGGGGGGTCGATTGCCCAGCTCACGAAGGACTCCTCTACCCGCGATGGCCGAAAGCAGTATCGATTCCACTGAGCTCGCGACCTGTCTGCGGGTGCTCGAACAAGCCGGGCAGCTCGATAAGGACGATCCGGATTCGCTCGCGGTGCAGCGCGCGGTCGGGCACATGTTCAAGAAGCTCAAGCAGCGGCGCCGCACCGAAGCGCGCGCGGCCGTGTCCGAAGCCGACCGCGCCGTCGTCGCCGCCACCGCGACCGGCTCGCCGCAGCGGATCGATGACGAGACCGCCGGTATCCCGCTGAGCTCGAACGCCGCGGGCGCGAGCGCGGGCGAACTCTTGCGGGCCCGTCCCTGCTACATCTGCAAGGACCGCTACACCCGGGTCGACGCGTTCTACCACCAGCTCTGCCCGTCCTGCGCGGCCGACAGCCACAGCAGACGCGACGCCCGCACCGATCTGTCCGGCAAACGCGCGCTGCTCACCGGCGGCCGCGCCAAGATCGGCATGTACATCGCGCTGCGGCTGTTGCGCGACGGCGCGCACACCACCATCACCACCCGCTTCCCCAACGACGCCATCCGCCGTTTCGCCGCCATGGACGACAGCGGCGACTGGATGCACCGGCTGCGCATCGTCGGCATCGACCTGCGCGATCCGGCCCAGGTGGTGGCGCTCGCCGACGACGTCGCCGCCCAGGGCCCGCTCGACATCCTGATCAACAACGCCGCGCAGACCGTGCGCCGCTCCCCCGGCGCCTACAGCGCGCTGGTCGACGCCGAGAACGGTCCGCTGCCGGTCGGCGCGCTGCCAGAAATGGTGACCTTCGGCAAAACCATGCAGGCGCACCCGACCGCGCTGACCGCCTCGCTCGCGCCGTCGCTCACCGCCGCCGATATCGCCGAGCTCGCGCTGGTCGCGGGATCGGCTACGCCGGAACGCATTTCGGCCGGTATCGCGATCGACGCGGGTGGGCTGGTGCCGGACCTGGCGCACACCAACAGCTGGGTGCAGACCGTCGCCGAGGTCGATCCGACCGAACTGCTCGAAGTGCAGCTGTGCAACTCGGTGGCGCCGTTCATCCTGGTCTCGCGGCTGCGTCCGGCGATGGCGGCCGCGGCGGCGCGGCGCAAATACATCGTCAACGTTTCCGCCATGGAGGGTCAGTTCTCCCGCGCCTACAAAGGCCCGGGGCACCCGCACACCAATATGGCCAAGGCCGCGCTGAACATGCTGACCCGCACCAGCGCCAAGGAAATGTTCGACGAGGACAACATCCTGATGACCGCCGTCGACACCGGCTGGATCACCGACGAGCGCCCGCATTTCACGAAGATGCGCCTGGCCGAGGAGGGCTTCCACGCGCCGCTGGATCTGGTCGACGGCGCCGCCCGCGTGTACGACCCGATCGTGCAGGGCGAGAACGGCAACGACATCTTCGGCGTCTTCCTGAAGGATTACCGGCCCTCCCCCTGGTGAGATCCCGCCTAAGCTGGTGCTGTGCTGTACCGGCTGTTGGCCGATGCCACCGCGGCCGCGCACTTCGCGTTCGTGGCCTATGTGGTGGTCGGCGGGTTCTTAGCGTGGCGGTGGCCGCGCACCATCTGGCTGCACCTGATCGCGTTCGGGTGGGGTTTCGGTACGGTGCTGGTCGGATATGACTGCCCGCTCACCTATGTGGAGAATTGGGCGCGGCGCGAGGCCGGGCAGGAGGGGCTGCCGGCCAGCGGGTTCATCGATCACTATCTGACGGGCGTGATCTACCCGGAATCGGCGCTCGGTTTGGTGCGCGCGCTGGTCGCGGCCTGCGTCCTGGTGTCGTGGGTGGGATATGTCCGGCGGCTTCGGGGGTCCCGGACAGCGGTGGGTTCAGCGCGGCGGTAAATGCGTGGCGCCCGCGTGCTTGCCCCAGATAGCCTGGAGGAACATAACTTTCGGCTCAGGGGAGGAGCGGGCGATGTGGGGATGGAGCGAACAGGTCGCGGAGTACGCGGCCGCCGCGTCGGGTACCGCCTGGCGGATCAGCGAGCCCGAACCGACCGTGCTGGACCCGCAGGATCGGGAAACCGAAGACGAAGCCGAAGCGATGAACGAATTCGACCTCGTGCGTTGACTCCGTTCCGGAAGTCCTTGCGAACGATGTATGCAGACCGTGCAATTTCCCTCGAGTTGAGCCGATTTCGACCACTTTCGAGGGAAAGTTGCACGGTCTGCATACCTCGGACAGCCTGCGGGCTCATCCCAGCGTCGAGGCGATGATCTTGGCGACTGCGGACGGTTGTTCGTCGAGGTAGAAGTGGCCGCCCGGGAAGGTGTGCAGGCCGAATTCAGCTGTGGTGTGGTCGCGCCACTCGGTGGCCTGGTCCTGGTTCGTCGTCGGGTCTTCAGTGCTGATCAGGGCCGCGATATCGCAGTTCAGCGGGTCGGCCGAGCGGTGGACGTAGGTTTCCACGGCCCGGTAGTCGGTGCGCACGGTCGGGAGGATCAGTTCCGCGAGGCTTGGTTCGCTGCGCAGGATGGCGACCGAGGCGGGGTCGTTGGCGAGGCGTTCCAGGTCGCCGATGAGCTCGTCGTCGGAGCCCAGATGGAACCGGCCGGGTTCGGCGTAAGTCGGTGCGGGACGGCCGGATACGAAGAGGGTGCTGATCTGTTGCCCGCCGCGTTCGAGGCGCACGGCGGTCTCGTACGCCACCGTCGCGCCCATGCTGTGCCCGAACAGCGACAGGCCCGCGAGGGGCGCCTGCCGAAGCAGTTCCGCCGCAACGTGATCGGCGAGGTCATGCAGGTCGCCGATGGCCGGGTCGCCGACGCGGTCCTGGCGTCCCGGCGGCTGCACGGCGACCACTGTCACGCCAGAGTCGAAGTGGCGGGCCAACTCTCGATACGCGGTTGCCGAACCGCCGCCGGGCGGAAAGCAAACCAGTTGATGGCGCGGTGCCGGATCGGCTCGCAACACCCGCAGCCAGTCCGTGCCGGTGATCGCCTTGTCCACGTCCCAGTCCTCCTGTTCAAGAAAGTAACACGCAAGCATTTCACCAACCCCCGACAGACGCGCGGCACGACTAGTGTCGACCAGGTGATCGCGCATGCACGACTGGTCCACGACTACGAAACCGGAATCGGGGTACCCGGCTCCACTATCGCTCCCGCCCCCGATCCTGGCAGCAATCTCGCTGCGACACTTCCGGTCTGGGCCCTCGCCGCCGGATCGGTGGCCGCGCTGACCGCGGCCGCCAACCGGCACCGGCAGGCGAACCGGCTCGCGCCGGTGTCGCACCGGATCGATCCGGGGCGGATCAACGCCGCCTTCCGCAGCGACCAATTGTTGCGGGTGGACGGCCGTCAGGTACCGATGTTCGGCGACCTGTCCGGTTTCTTCCCCACCTTCGACGGCTGGGTCCGCACCCACGCCAACTATCCGCACCACCGCGCCCGCCTGCTGGCCGCTCTCGGCCTGCCGCCCGAAGCACCGGAAGACCTCGCCGTCGCGATGCTGGCCATGACCCGGGCCGCCGATATCGAGGAGAACGCCGCCGCGGTCGGCGCGATCGCGGTACGGGTGCGCACGGAAGAGGAATGGGCCGTCGAGCCCCAGGCGCAGACCGCCGCGCAGGGACCGCTGGTAGCGATCGACCCGCGCACCGATCGGGCCGCGCCCCGGTACCGCTCGGATCCCACGCCGTTCCAGCCTTTGCGCGGCGTGCGTGTGCTCGATCTGACGCGAGTGATCGCCGGGCCCGTCGCGACCCGGGCCTTGGCGCTGCTCGGCGCGGAAGTGCTGCGCATCGATCCCCCGCAGCTGCCCGAAATCCCTTGGCAGTTCCTCGATACCTCGCAGGGCAAGCGCTCGGCCCTGCTCGACGTGCGCTCCCAGTGGGCCGCCTTCGACGAACTCCTCGGCTCCGCCGACGTCCTGGTCACCGGCTACCGCCCGGGGGCACTGGAAGCGGCCGGTCTCAACACCGAGGTCCGTCCCGGCCTGATCCACGGCCGGATCTGCGCCTGGGGCGAATCGGGCCCGTGGGCCGAACGCCGCGGCTTCGACAGCATCGTGCAAGCGGCCACCGGCATCGCGATCACCGAGGGCGCCCCCTCGATCCCCGGCTCGCTCCCCGCCCAGGCCCTCGACCACGCCTCGGGCTACCTGCTCGCCGCCGGCATCATCGACGCCCTCGTCGCCCGCGTCTTCGACGGCGTCGGCCGAGACGTCCGAGTCTCCCTGGCCCGCACCGCCTCCTGGCTGCTCACCTCCCCCGACCGCACCCCGAACCATCCGAACCCCACCCCACCGAGCCCCGCCTCGGCCGTCTACCGCGGCAACACCATCACCGCCGCCCCCGCCCTCGCCGAATACCCGGACTACCTCTGGGCTGCCCCCGAATACGGAGGCGACGAAGCCACCTGGCCGGTCTACAGCCGCTGATTTCACTCAGGACGGCCGGTTGGGGCGTTGAAACCGCGCCGTTGCGGCTTGGGGGTGGTCGGCGGGGCGGGAAAATGCATTGCGGAACTTGTCGGTGGGCGATGAGATGGTGGTTCGGAGTTCGTCAGAACAAGTGTGAGCCTCGTCGATAAAAGTCCAGCGGAGGGAATCCTCGTGTCCACCACCAGCGATCACATTTCGGGTGACGCGGTGGTTTCGCCGCGCGCCGGGCGCAAGGAATGGGTTGGGTTGGCGGTGCTTGCGTTGGCCTGTCTGGTCTACGCGATGGACATGACGGTGCTGCATTTGGCGGTGCCGATGCTCAGTTCGGATCTGCATCCGACGAGTTCGCAGTTGCTGTGGATCATCGATATCTACGGGTTCATGGTGGCGGGGCTGCTGATCACCATGGGTACGCTCGGCGATCGGATCGGGCGGCGGCGGATGCTGTTGTTCGGGGCGGCGCTGTTCGCGGTGGTGTCGATAGTGGCGGCGTTCGCGCCCAGTGCGGAGACGTTGATCGTGTGCCGGGCGCTGCTCGGGATCGCGGGGGCGACGGTGGCGCCGTCCACGTTGTCGTTGATCTTCAATATGTTTCGGGATGCCCGGCAGCGTTCGGTCGCGGTCGGGGTGTGGGTCGGCGCGTATTCGACCGGTGGCGCGGTGGGTCCGATCTTCGGCGGGTTTCTGCTGGAGAACTTCTGGTGGGGTTCGGTTTTCCTGCTCGCGGTGCCGGTGATGGTGCTGTTGCTGGTATTAGGGCCGAAAGTGCTGCCCGAGTTCCGGGATCCGGAAGTGGGCAAGCTCGATCCGGTGAGCGCGGTGATGTGCGTGCTGACGATGATCGCGCTGGTCTTCGGGATGAAGGCGATCGCGCAGGACGGTATCGGCTGGGCGGCGATCGGCGCGGTGGTCGGTGGCCTGGTGGTGGGCGCGCTGTTCGTGCGACGCCAGCTCACCCACGACGATCCGATGCTGGATCTGCGGTTGTTCCGGTTGAGCACGTTCCGGATCGCGTTGCTGATCAACATGATCGGGATCTTCGTCGCGTTCGGATACTTCCTGTTCGTCGCCCAGTATTTCCAGCTGGTGCTGGGGATGACGCCGCTGGCGACAGGTCTGGTGATGGCGCCGTCGGGTATCGGGTTCATCATCGGTTCGCAGCTGACTCCGCGTCTCGTGCGCGTGGTGCGCCCGGCCTACCTGATCGGCGGCGGGATGGCGCTGGCCGGAATCGGCTTGCTGATGATGACGCTGCTGACCACCGACGGCGGTTACGGGATGGCGCTGGCCGCCTCCGTGATCTGCTCGCTGGGTTTGGCGCCGGTGTTCGGCATCACCACCGAGATCGTCGTCGGATCCGCGCCGCCAGAACAGGCCGGTGCGGCGTCCGGTGTCTCCGAGACCGGCGCCGAACTCGGTGGTGCGCTGGGCATCTCGATCCTGGGCAGCATCAGCATCGCCATCTATCGCGGCGACCTAGCTTCGACATTGCCTGCGGACGTGCCCGCCGATGCGGCCGTTTCCGCCCGCGACACCCTGGGCGCAGCGGTCGACGTAGCGGCCGGATTGCCTGGCGCGCTAGGCGATTCGGTTCTCCAAGCGGCACGGGACGCATTCCTGCACGGCGTGCACATTACTGCCGGAATCGCCGGGATCGCCTCCCTGGTAATCGCAGTGGTCGCATTCCGACGGCTGCGGTCACTGCCGCCCGGGGATTACAGCAGCGAAGACTGACGCCTGCCGCTCCCCCGTGGCATGCTCGACATATGGCAGACCAACGGGAACCCGCAAGGGAGCCAGGCGATCTCGCACGCTACTTCGTCGAACGCGCGAACCAGGGCGACATCGACGGACTGGTCGCCCTCTACGAACCCGACGCGGTCATGGCCCTGCCCGACGGCGGCAAAGCCGTCGGGCACCAGGCCATCCACGATTTCCTGACCAAGGCCCTGGCCGACCGCCCCGCCCTGGAACCTGGCAACCCGCGCCCCACCCTCCGAACCGGCGACCTGGCGTTGACCTCGACGCGCCTGGCGACCGACGACGTCACCGCCGAGATCGCGCGCCGACAACCAGACGGCAACTGGCTCTGGGCCATCGACCAACCCAAGGTCCGCTAACTCCCCACGCAGTCGGTGGGCACGAGGTGCGCTACTTTCGGTGGGCGGCGAGGGCGGTCATCGCCTCGACCAGTTGGGGGCCGCCGGGCATGGCTTTGCCGTCGCTCATGACCCACAGCACCGACAAGCCTTGGGCCAGGGTGAAGTACATGCCGGCCAAGGCTTCTGCTTGGTCGGAGGTCAGGCCGGGGTGGGTTTCGGTGAGGGATTGGGCGATGTCGCGGTAGGCGCCGGGCAGGTTGTCGGCCATGAAGGCTTGGGACTCCGAGGAACGGGCGACGCGCAGCATGTTTTCCAGGCTGGCCAGCATGGCTTCGCGGTTGTCGGCGAAGACGGCAGGCAGGCCGTCGACCATGGCCGCGAACGCTTCCGGCAGTGGGCTGCCCGCTGTCTGCCGGATGAGGACGTCCATGGCGTCGCCGATGCCGGTGCCCAGTGCTTCCGCGAGCGCCTCGGTGATCAGGCGTTCCTTGGAACCGAAGTGATAACCGATGGCGGCCAGGCTGACGCCGGCCGCGGCGGCGATGTCTCGGGCGGTGGTTTTCGCGACGCCGCGCTCCATGAGCGCCTTGCGAGCGCCCGCCAGTAGATCTTCCCGGTTTCCCATGCCGCCACCCTACAGCACGTCTAAGACATACGTCCAAGACGGTCGTACTATCGGGGTGGCGTGCGGGTGGGCGGGGGCAAGCTGGTTAGGCTCGGGGCGTGCGGCAGAAGATCATCGTGGACGTCGATACCGGGATCGACGATTCGCTGGCACTGCTGTATCTGCTGGGCTCCCCCGAAGCCGAGATCCTCGGGATCGCATCGACCGCCGGGAATGTGACCGCCGCGCAGGTGGCTGCGAACAACCTCGCCTGGCTCGATGTGTGCCGGGCGCCGGAGATCGAGGTCGCGCTCGGCGCGGCGGAGCCCCTCGCAATCCCGTTGCGCACCACCGAGGATACGCACGGCCCGCAGGGCATCGGCTATGCCGTATTGCCGGAATCCGCACGGCCCCTGTCGGATCGGACGGCCGCGCAGCTGTGGGTCGATCTCGCCCGGGCGCATCCCGGAGAGCTCGTCGGCCTGTGCACCGGCCCGCTGACGAATCTCGCACTCGCACTGCGCATCGAGCCCGGACTACCGCGCCTGCTGCGGCGACTGGTGATCATGGGTGGCGCGTTCAACCATCCGGGCAACACCACCCCGACCAACGAGTGGAACGTGCACGTCGACCCGGAGTCGGCCAAGGAGGTGTTCGACGCGTTCAGCGCGGCGCCCGCCCGCCCGATCGTGTGCGCGCTCGACATCACCGAAACCATCGAGATGCGCCCGGAACACCTTGCGCTGCTGGCCGAACGCGCGGGCAGCGTACCGCCGGAAATCGTGTCCGAGACCGATCCGGCCGGAACCCGGTCGGCGGCCTCGAATCCGATCGTGCGCCACGTCAGTGACGCGGTGCGGTTCTACTTCGAATTCCATAGCCTCTACAACCAGGGCTACCTCGCGCACATGCACGATCCCTTCGCCGCCGCCGTGGCACTCGATCCGAGTCTGGCCGTGGTCCGGCCCGCGACCGTCGACGTGGAGCTCACCGGCACCCTGACCCGCGCCACCACCGTCGCCGACTGGTCCGGCATGTGGGGCCGGGAACCCAACGCCGACATCGTGATCGGCACCGCTCAGGCGTTGTTCTTCGACCGTCTCGTCACCCGGGTCGGCGATCTCGCCCGGGCGCTCTACCCAGCCGGCGGGCCGCCCCGCCCCGCAGAGGAGGTTCGGTGACCGCCGACAACGAAGACAACTACCTCGCCGCGCTCCGCTCCCGCCTCGGACTCTCCGGAATCGTCGACGTGCACACGCATTTCATGCCGGAGCAGGTCATGCGCAAGGTGTGGGCCTACTTCGATTCCGCGGGCCCGCTGACCGGACGTGAATGGCCGATCACCTATCGCGACGACGAGCAGGTGCGGTTGAAGACGTTGCGCGGCTTCGGCGTTCGCGCGTTCACCTCGCTGGTGTACCCGCACAAGCCGGACATGGCGGCCTGGCTCAACGAGTGGACCGCCGACTTCGCCGCCCGCACCCCCGACTGCCTGCACACCGCCACCTTCTACCCGGAGCACGGCGTGGACTCCTACGTCGAGGCGGCGATCGAAGCGGGTGCGCGCGTCTTCAAAGTTCATGTGCAGGTCGGCGACTTCCACCCGGGAGATCCGCTGCTGCGCCCGGTGTGGGGCATGCTCGAAGAGGCGGGGATCCCGGCCCTCATCCACTGCGGATCCGGTCCGGCCGCGGGCTCGTTCACCGGCCCCGAGCCCATCGCCGCACTGCTGGAACGTTTCCCGCGCCTGCGCTTGATCATCGCGCACATGGGAAATCACGAGTACTCCGAATTCCTCGACCTGGCTCAGCGGTACGAGGGCGTGCACCTCGACACCACCATGGTCTGGACCGACTTCAGCGAGCAAGCCGACCCGTACCCGGTTTCCGAACTACCCCGGGTGCTCGACCTCGGCGAACGCATCCTCTTCGGCAGCGACTTCCCCAACATTCCCTACCCCTACGCCCACCAGGTCTACGCCTTGGAACGACTCGAACTCGGGGACGACTGGCTGCGAAACGTCCTGCACGACAACGGAGCCCGGCTGTTCGACCTGGGCTGAGCCGAGCTACCTCGGGATCATCGAAGGCAGTGGATGGTCGGATTCGAGCGCGGGGAGCCCGTCGATGCTGGCGGCGTTGACACCCGCGATGCGCTCGGCGAAGTCGTCCTCGGTGCGGCGGGCGTGCAGCGCGTCGAGCACCGGGCGCTCGTCGACGAGTTCGAGGTAGGGCACCGAGTAGCCGCAGGAGTCGGCGATCCGGTCGACCGTGACGACGATGACGGCGCGTAAGCCCGGGTGCTGTAAGCCGAAATGCGGTCGCAGCGTATCGAATTCGGCGGAATCCGGGCGGACCATCCGGCCGGTGCCGAAGAGTCGCAGGATCTTCGAGGTGCGGGTGAAGGAGCAGAACATGATGGTGATGCGACCGTTGTCCCGCAGATGCGCGATGGTTTCCGCGCCGCTACCGTACAGATCCAGGTAGGCGAAGGTGTTGTCGTCGATCACGGCGAAGGTATCGCGATAGCCCTTGGGGGACACATTGACGTGCCCACCCTCGGACGGCGCGGTCGCGACGAAGAACATCGATTGCGCATCGATGAACGCGCGCAGCGAGTCGTCGAGATGTGTGAAGACCTTCGCCATAGTGGTCCTTTCCCTGCTCTTGCCCCGAAAGCGGGCAGTTAGAGGGTAACTCCTGGCCGTGGGGACTCCGTTCGCCGCACGGCGGTGGCCGTCATAAACCCAGGTTCCGGGACAGGCCGCTGGCGCGCAGGACGCGGCGGGCGATGGCGGCGCGGATCGATTCGTCGGTTCCGATGATGCGGACGTGGCGGCGGGCGCGGGTGATGGCGGTGTAAAGGAGTTCCCTGGTGAGCAGGGTGGATTCGGGTTCCGGCAGGACGACCGAGACGGTGTCGTACTGGCTGCCCTGGCTGCGGTGGATGGTCATCGCGAAAACCGTGACCACGGCCGGGAATTGGGTGGGGTGCACCAGGTAGGGTTCGCTGCCGCGCTGCAGGGCGGCGCGCAGGGAGCCGTCGGGGAGACGGACGATGACACCGGTGTCGCCGTTGTAGATGCGCGCTTCGTGGTCGTTGGCGGTGACCAGCAGGGGCTGACCGGCATACCAGGGGACGAGGTGGGATTCGGGTCCCGCTCCCCCGGCCGCGGCCCAGTCCGCGGCCATGCGATCCCAGCGTTCGACACCGAACGGGCCCTGACGGTGGGCGCACAGCAAGCGATGCGATTCCAGGGCGGTGAGTGCGCCGGCGGCGTCGCCCTCGAGTGCGGCGTCGGTGACCGCGCGGGCGGCGGTGATCACATCCGAACGGACCGGCTTGGTGTCTTCCGGTGCGCACAAGGACAATTCGGGCCCGCCCGCGCGGAGCAGTTCCAGCGCGGTGTCGGCGTCACCGGCTCGGACCGCGACCGCGAGGTCGGCGATCTTGCCGCCGAAGCGACGACCGCGGGTGAGGCGGACGATGCCGCCGCGCAGCCGGGTGCGCTCCAGGACGGTCAGCGATTCCGCGTGCTGCTCCGCCGGTTCCGCGCCGAGCACCTGCTCGAGCACCGGATTCGGTTCGCCCACCACCGGCCCCGCGACCAGATCCGCGAGCACCGCGCCCGCGTCGACCGAGGCCAACTGGTCCGGGTCGCCGACCAGCACCAGACGGGTGTCGGGGCGCAGCGCGGCCAGCAGGCTGCTCATCATGGTCAGCGACACCATGGAGGTTTCGTCGACCACGATCACGTCGTACGGCAGGCGATTGAACTCGTGGAACTTGAACCGGTTGCTGCGGCTGCGCTGCCAGCCGAGGAGACGGTGCAGGGTGGAGGCGGTCAGTTCGGGCAACCCCAGCAGCTCGGCCTGCTCGCGCACCGCTTCCTGCAGCCGGGCTGCCGCCTTACCGGTCGGCGCGGCCAATGCGATACGCAGCGCGGGCAGTTTGGGGTGCGCCTTCTGATGCGCTTCGAGCAGCGCCAGAATCCGCGCGATCGTATGCGTTTTACCGGTGCCGGGACCACCCACCACCACGGTCGTCCAATGCGTCGCCGCCAGCGCCGCGGCAAGTCGCTGCCGGTCCGGCGCGACACCGGCCGGGCCATCGAAGAGCCGGTCGAGTTCCTGCCGCACCAACGCCGGATCAACCACCGGGTGCCCGCCCGACCGCTCCGTCAGCACCCGCCGGATCGTCTGCTCCTGCTGGAAGTACCGATCCAGATACAGCAGCGGACCACCGTCCCGATCCCCCGGCACCAGCCGCAACGGCCGCAACGGGCCCGCCTGCCCGCCGACCACCAGCGGGCTCGCCGTCAGCGCGCCCACCACTGCCTCGATATCGGGCCACGGCAGCGTCGCCGGATCGATCCCCGTCCCCGCGTCCCAGCTTTCGTCGGCGTCGACACCGATCTCCCGCATCCGGTCCAGCTCCAGGCACACCGACCCGGACCGCACCGCACGCACCGCCAGCGCGGCCGCGAACAGCACCTGCTCGGATTCCTCCCGCCCGAGCCGCCCCAGCCGGACCGCGACATGCACGTCCGCCGCGGACAACACGCCCGCTTCATTGAAGGTGCGCAGCAACCCGGTGCCCCGCTGGGCCAGTTGAATCGACGTCATTACCGGCTCACCTCGCCCGCGAGCAGATCCGACAGGGCGAGGATCAGGGCGGGCGGTGGGGTCCAGTCGAAGACGCCGCGGCCGGGTGGGGTTTCAGGGCCGATCATGCCGCGGACGAAGAGGTAGGCGCAGCCGCCGAGGTGGTGGGCCGGGTTGTAGTCCGGGAGGCGCCAGCGCAGGTAGCGGTGCAGGGCGACGGAGTACAGGAGGGCCTGGAGCGGGTAGTGGGAGCGTTGCATCTCGGCGGACATCCGGTCGCGGGTGTAGTGGTCGACGGTGAGGTCGCCGAGACCGAGGCGGTTGGTTTTGTAGTCGACGATGATGAAACGTGGTGGGGCGGCGGGGTTGTCGGTGACGCGCAGGACGGCGTCGATGCTGCCGGTGAGGTAGCCGCGCAGCGGGATGTCGTCGAGGGCGGCCAATTGGTCGGCGTAGGGGTGGAATTCGTCGTCCGGCGGGAGGTGTTCGCGCAGGAGGTCGGCGATTTGGCGCAGGGTGGCGGTGTGGGCGGCGGGGGTGTCGCCGCCGGAGAGTGGGAGTTCGAAGTCGAGCTCGTTGAGTTGGTCGCGGCCGGAAATGTCTGCGAGGGTGCCGAATCCGAGCGGGGTGCGGAGGACGGCGAGCAGGGCGTCGCCGAGCAGAGACGGATCGATGTCGGCCAGGAGTTCATCGATGGCGGCGCGGCTGCGGGTGTGCACCTCGGTAGCGAGGTCGGGGACGTCGCGATCGATCACTTCCAGGACACCGTGGACGAGCGTGCCGAAGTCCGCGCCGTAGGGCAGGGCGTTCATCAATGATGGTGCGGCGGTGGGGAGTTCGGTGTCGTCGAGGAGCGGGGTGGCGGGCTCGTCGGCGGCGCCGTGCTCGTCCTCGGGCTCGACGCTCTGAGCGACGTCATGGGCGCCCGCGGTGAGGGCGGAGTAGGAGGTGCGCCGCCACTGCTGGTCCAGGGTGCGTTCGAAGGAGGCGGCGGCGAGGTCGCCGGTGATCGGGTCCTTGCGGACGCGGCGGAGTTCCACCGCTTCGGCGGTGTCGACTCCGGTCACCGAGATCGCCTCGGGGGCCGATGCCGCCCAGGCCGAAATGGATTGCACCGCAACCGCGTCGGCGGGTACCGAGGCCCGGTTCGGGACGATGTCGCCGCCGTCGGGGCGGCCGAGGATCATGCGGTGCAGCGGGGCTGAAGCGGTGGTGATCGCGGGCGCCCACCAGGCGACGACCTGGCACATGGCGCGGGTCAGCGCGACGTAGAGCAGGCGCAGCTCCTCCCCCGCCTCCTCGGCTTCGCTGCGCAGCTTGCGTTCCGCGTAGCCGGGAGCTTCCTGGCCGCCGACATCGAGCACGCGGGCGCCGGTGTCGTCGTGGAACAGCAGCGTCGCCGGGTACGGGTTCTTCGCGCTGTCCCAGGCGAAAGGCAGATATACGACCGGGAATTCGAGTCCCTTGCTGGCGTGCACGGTGGCGATCTGCACGGCGGCGGCGTCGCGGTCCAGGCGGCGGCTGCGGTCGGCTACCGAGCCGGAGGCGGGGTCGCGCACCCGGTCGGTGAGCCAGCGGGTCAACGCGGTCAGGCCCAGCCCTTCGGTGAGCGACACCTGATCCAGCAGCTGGGCGATGTGGCGGAGGTCGGTGAGCTCGCGCTCCCCGTTCTCGACCGTCAGTAGCCGCTGCGCCAGATTCGTTTCCGCCGAGAGCTTTTCGAAGACGGCGGCGAATCCGGCGCGGACGAACAGGCGACTCGCGTCGCGCAGCTGGGCACTGACCCGGCCGACGAGATCCGCTCCACCACTATCGATCTCGGCGGCGGTGACGCCGAACAGTGGCGTGCACGCGGCCAGCCGCACGCGGTCGGAACGGTGCGGCTGTTCCAGCGCGCGCAGCACCCACAGCCAGTCGGTGGCGCTCGCGGTCGCGAACACGCTGGTGCCGCCCGCCAGCACGGAGGCGACGCCGACCTTGTCCAGAGCGGCACGCACCACATCGATTTGGGAGCGTGTTCGCACCAGCACGGCGATGTCGCCGGGGCCGAGGAGGCGACGCGGAATCCCGCTCGTGTCGGCGATACCGGTTGAGCCGGAGCCGATTCCGGCGCTGTCCGATGCCGCGGTCCCGGAATCGATGCCGACGTCGTCCCGTGCCTCGGTGCCGGAATCGGGCGCGCCCGGATGATTGTCGGCGATCAAGGTCCCGGATTCGAGCACGCGCACGATATCGGCGGCGAGATCCTCGGCGACCTTAGCGCGCAGACGGCCAACGGCCGGGAAGCCGGACTTGTTGAGCGCACCCGCGCCGGTGCGCGGCAGGCAGCGCAGCCGCAGCGGTGTGATGAGATCGTCCGGGCCGGACAAGCGCGTCCAAGGACGGGTCGCCGCCACCGGATAGACGGTGATCTCCTTGTGTCCCAACGCCGCTCCACCGTGCAGGTGGTCCAGCGCGGCGAGCAATCCCGCGTCACTGCGCCAGTTGGTGTCGAGTTCGCAGCGGCTGTCGGCGTGCGCGACAGCGTCGAGGTAACTGAGCACCTCCGCGCCGCGGAACGCGTAGATCGCCTGTTTCGGGTCGCCGACCAGCACCATCGTGGTGTGCCCGTGGAAGGCGAGGCGCAGGATGTCCCACTGCAGCGGGTCGGTGTCCTGGAACTCGTCGACCAGCGCCACCCGGTAGCGGGCGCGGATGCGCGCGCAGGCGCGTGGGCCGTGCTCCGGGTCCGCGAGCACATCGTGCAGCAGGACCAGCAGATCATCGAAGTCACGCAATCCCGAAAGCCGTTTGCGGCGTTCGGTTTCCGTCCGCACCGCAGCAGCGAAGGCGACCCGCTGCCCCGCCGCACCGTCACCCTCGGGCACCAACCGCGCATGCCGATCACGCACCGCCGCCAAGGCGAGGGTATGCGCCTCCTTCAGCGAAAACGGCGGTTCGGCACGCGCGTACCGATGCAGGTACAGGTCGTCGGCAACTGTCTGCACCACCTCGTCGACAGTCTCGACAAGCCGCGCCCCGGGATCATGCTCCCCCGCCAGCCCCAGCTCATCGAGCATCCGCTGACAAAAACTGTGCGTGGTGACAATCGTGCCCGCATCGAAGTCCGACAGCGCTACCAGCAACCGCTCCCGCCGACGCCGCACCTCCCCCGAATCCGCCTGCGCCAGATGCCGAACCAACTCATCACTGTGCGCCCGCGCCAACTCCGGATCCCCCAGCGCCGCCGCCACCACAACGAACCGATCCCGCGCCCGCTCCCGCAACTCCTGCGTCGCCGCCCGACTGAACGTCACCAGCAGCAACTGCGAAACATCGATCCCGACCTCGGCCACATACCGCACCGCCAACCCCACGATGGCATGCGTCTTCCCGGTCCCCGCACTGGCTTCCAGCACAGTTGTCCCACTCGGCAACGCCCCGAACGCATCGAACCGCCCCGGCTCCGCCAACTCCTCCGCCGCAAACGCCAAATCCTGCACGGTCATCGGCGACACCACCCGGCACCCCGCATGGGCGACCCCACTTCCCGCTCGACAACGCACAACCCACCCCGATCGAACCACCCACCACGCGGCAGACCCCGCACCCCCACCCGCGTGTCCTTGTTGATCATGCCCACCCAACCCGCTTCACAACCCGTGTTATCGCCTCGCAGCCCCACCAACCGGCTGCACGCGCTGTGAGGCATCAACCAATGCTGTGAAGCATCGCGACGAACACGCCGACACCACGAACCGCTCCGCCGCCGGGCGCGTGCCGACCGCAACGGACGGCGCCCACGAGGTCCACCGGTGTTAACGGACACGCTTGCCCTGCGCGTCGGCGTGATCGGCGCTTCGAGCACCACATCACCCCCTCGCATCAGCCCGGGACGACTGATGCAGATGCGCGACGACAACGACGATGCCGCGCTGGTCGTCAGCGTCGGCGACCCCGCCGTATCGCTGCCTCCAGGCGCGGTCGGGCGGCCGCTGCGGTGGAGAGAGGAGCGGCTCGAAGGGCGGTCGATCAGAATCGACAACGTCATCGTTGGCGCTCCCGCATTGTCGCCACTTCCCGACACGCTCAGGCGCCCGCTGCGGAGGGGCGCGGAATGACGCGAAAGGTTGTCGATCAGGAACGCGGACGTCATCGTCGGCGATCCCGCCTCAACGCCGCTTCCCGACACGCTCAGGCGGCTGCCGCGAAGGGGCGAGAAACGGAGCGAAAGGTGAGGGGCCACGAGTGGGGGCGTCATGGTTGGCCCTGGGTTTCGGCGGACAGGAGGGGGGTCCAGAGGCGGCGGGCGAGGGCGCCGAAGTGGGTGGTTTCGGCGGGTTCGCCGGCGGGGGCGGGGGTGGACATGAGGTCGTCGAGGCGGGGGGTGGGGCCCCAGATGTAGCGGAGGTGGCGGTCGGTGTGGTCGCCGAAAGCGGCTGGGCCGTTGGGGCCGCCGTTGAATTCGCGTTCGGCGGCGGTGCAGGCTTCTTCGGCCGAGGAGCCGCGGAGGCGACGTTCGGCGTAGGTGGCGGTGGCGGTGGGGGTGATGGGGAGGGGTTCGCAGAGGCCGGCGTCGCGGAGTTTGACGAGGTCGCGTAAGGCGGTGAGGGCGGCGGGGCGGTCGGGGGCGGTGAGGACCGAACGCCAAGCGGGGCGGTGGAATTGGCCGCGGCCGGTGGTGACGGCGCGCCAGGAGCGGTCTTCGGTGGCTGCGAGGGCGAGCAGCGAAACCCAGGCGGCGACGCGGTGTTTCGGGGCGAGGCGGGAGTAGGTGGTGCGGACCAGGGTTTCGCCGTGCACCTCCGGGACGGTGCCGGTGAGGCGGCGGCCGCCGCCGAGGTCGATGGCGATATCCACTGCGCGGGCGGGGCTTTGGTATTCCGGGAGGGAGGCGCGCACGAGTTTGTCGACGGTGTGCTCGATTTCGTCGAGGACGGCGCCACCGAGGCCGAAGGGCGGGAGGGTGCCGCGACGCCATTCGGCCGCGCGCAGACCGGAGGGGTCGGCGCCGGTGAGGCGGGCGGTCAGCATGCGTTCGCCCAGTTCCCATTTCGCGAGGCCGTCGAGTTCGATGGGCAGGCGGTCGGCGATGTCCTCGTCGTGTTCGGGGACGCGCAGGCCGAGCCGCTGCCACAGGAACGCGCGGATGGGGTGTTCGACGAAGGCCATCAAGTCGGTCAGGGCGACGTCGCCGAGTTCGGGGGTGGGCAAGGGTTCCGGCAGGAATGCCGGGCGCGGACGCGGAGGCGCCGCGACGGCGACGGCTCCGGCCAGGGCCACAGTGTCGAAACTGAACGGCTTGTCCGCGTGGAAGTTCCGGCGATCGAAGCTCTGCAGGGGGTGCCTCGTCACCACCGCGTCGGCGTCGTCACCCAGGTAGCCGCGCACGGCGTCGAGGACCTCGGCGACCGGGATCGCGGGTGGGCGCTTGGTGCCCATCACAGGGTCCGCGCCGGTGTGGAACAGCAGCAGCTTGTCCTGCGCGGCCATGATCGCGTCCAGCAGGAGCTGGCGGTCCTCGCTGCGCGGATCCCGTTCGCCCAGTAACGGATTGCGGGCCAGCACGTCGTCGCCGTCGATGCCGCCCGCACGGGGGAATACGTCGTCGTCGAGGCCGAGCAGCACCACCACCCGGTGCGGCACCGACCGCATCGGGGTCATGGTGGCGACGGTCAGCTCACCGGTGCGGAAGTTCGCGCGGGTCGGGCGCGCGGCGAGCCGATTCGCCAGCAGCACACCGACATCGGGCAGCCGCAGCTGCACATCCCCGGCGTGCTCGGTGGCGGCGGTCAGTTCGCGGCGGGCTTCCGCGCGAATCCAGGCGTCGCGCTCGGGCACATCGGTGAGCAGGTCGAGGGCGCGCGCCAGCACCGCGGCCCATTCGCTGGCCGGTCGCGGCCCCCGCAGATCACGCAGGCACACCGCGAGCCGGTCGACGAATTCGGCGAAGCGCCCGGCCAAGTCGACATCGCCGGAGTCCACATCGCCCAGCGGCAACGCCAAATCCAGCCAGTCATCGGCGGATTCGTCGGCGGTGACGCCGAGCAGGATCCGGTCCACCGCGGCGTTCAGGGTGTTCTGTGCGAAATCGGCGAGCCCGAACGCCTGGCGCTGCCGCTGCCCGATCCCCCACCGCGCCCCCGATTCGGCGGCCCACTCCCGCAACCGTTCGATCGCATCGTCGTCGAAACCGCAACGGCGGCGCACAGTTTCGGACGCGGCCAGATCCAGCACCTGGGTCACCGTGACCCGCCCGTCGGCCAACTCCAGCAGGGTCGCGATCACCGCGAGCATCGGATTGGTGACCCCGCGCCCCCGATCCGCCAGCCGCACCCGCAGCAGATGCGCGGGATGCGCCGAATCCCGCACTCCCTCAGCCGATCCCGTCGCCCCGAACGCCGCCCGCACCAGCGGCGCGAACGCCTCCACCTCGGGACACATGATCAGCACATCCCGCGGCTCCAACGTCGGATCCGCCGCGAACAACCCGAGCAGACACTCCCGCAGCACCTCCACCTGCCGCGTCGGCCCATGACACGCGTGCACCTCAATGCTGCCGTCCGCCACATACGCACCCGGCGCGGGCGGCCACCGATCATCCCGAATCCCCGCCTGGATCGACGCAAGCAACGTCCGCCCGGCAGCGCTCACGTCAACCGGATCGGATCCCGGACCAGCGCGGTTCGAGTCGCCATCGAGGCCATCTTCGAGGACACCGCCACTGACGCCCTCCGGCAGAAGTACGCCGGGTTCGAACGCATGGCGTTCGATCATCGCGGAGTCGCCGCCAAGCGCCGATGCCGCAGGCGCAAAGGAGGTGTCAGGCAAGTCCTCGCCCACCGTCGCGGAGTTAGCTCCGAGCAGCTGACCTGTCGCAGCCGAATTCGTCTGTGCAGCCTTCCCTCCGGTCGACGTTGTCACGTGTGTGTCGGCGACCGTGTGCAAGCGCTGTTGCAGCTCCCGCACGTCGCCGGCGAGACCGGACAACAGGGGGTGGCGGATCGCAGTGGTAGTGGTGTCGGCGGCGCGGGAGTTCGCCGGGGGCAGCTGGGCCAGAGTCGACCACATGGCGGGGCTGGGGTGGGACAGCCACAGGTGCACCTCGCGCCCTTCGCCCAGCGCGGACAGGACCGCGAGCTGGTCGGCGGGCAGGCGCGTCGCGCCGAAGACCGAAAGACGTTGCGGCAGTTCGACGGAAGCCGGTTCGGCGCGCAGGCGGGCACAGGCGGCTTCCAGGCGTTCGGCGGGGCTCGGGGCACCCACCGCGGCGCGCAGACGGCGCCACAGGTTCGGCTGCCACAGCAGATCGTCGGGGACCGGCTGCCCGGCACCGTCGGTGTCCGCGCCTGCCGCCCAATCGTTGATCAGGGCCGGGCGCTGCGCCGCGTAGCTGTCGAAGAGGGCCGCGAGCCGGGCGGCGGTGGCGTAGCGCCGGCCCGCCCGATGGTCACGACCGGTCGGTTCGGACGCGCCGAGGTGCCGCGCCAGCACCGCGCACCACGGTTCCGGCAGCGCCGCATCGATCACGCCCAGCAGCGTCCACACCACACGCTCGCTCGCCCACGGATCGTCCTCGGGCCGCACCCCGCCCACCGCGGCGAGCACCTCTGCCACCAGCGCAGCAGGTGAGGGGAACCGAATGTTCGCCGCCACCCCATCGGTCGAACCACCCGAAACGCCCAGCACCGTCGAGAGTCGTTGCGTCACCCAACGTTCCACGCCTTTGGCGGGCACCGCCACCACTTCCGCGGCGAACGGATCGTGCAACGGCGTCGCCAACAGCGCGGCGAGCGAATCGGCCAGGATGTCGGCGCGCTCGGCACGGTGGATGTGCAGCGGCATTGGTCGTTTATACGCCAGCGACTCCTCCGCAACCACACCGGCCCACGCCACGCGAGTGAATTAAGCCACACGCGAACAGTTTTCTCGGCCGTGTCACGGCCGCTCGCGCGAAACGATGTGCGACAGTGCTCAACCGGGGAGGACGGGAAGCTGGATCGAAAGGCTGGTTCGCGTCAATGGCAGCGAAGGTGATTCCCCTGGTTCCGAGAGCCGGATTCACAGTCCGCCGCGTCGGTGACCAATGGGAGTTGGTCAACTCACGTTTCTTCGGCCGCACCGTAGTCCTACAGACCTGGCCACGAGACCGTCACACCGAGGCTTTCGAGCACTGCTATCGCCTCAACGGCCGCACCGTCGAAGAGCTGCTTGCCGCCTTCCGCTGAATTCGGCTCGGCCCGAACCGGATTGCCCGAACGGTAGCGTCGCGAATAACACACCGCCGCGCCGAGCTCAAGACGTGCGCCCAACGGGCCGATGTGCCAATGTGTTCCCTCGTGCGTTACCCCTTGGCCGGCACCGGTGCACTTCCCCGCGTGGCCGCATCAGCTTGTGTCCTCGCCGCCGCGGCGGTACTGATCCCCACAGCGCCCGCGCTGGTGCCCGACGCCCAGGCCGCGCCGCCCGCGCTGACCCGGACAATTCCCGGTTTCGACGCCGATCTGAGCAACCGCATCGATCGTGTCGACGCCTACCTGAAATCCCGCCCCGGCGTCACCGGCTACATCGTCCGGGACCGCGTGACCGGCGGCGTCTACGCCAACGAGCATGCGGAGAACGCGGTGTGGACCGCCTCCACCATCAAACTCGCCATCGCCGTCGACCTGCTCAACCGCGCCCGCGTCGGCGCGATCGGGCTCGGCCCGGACGATCGCGGCCTGATGGAATCGATGCTGGCCACCTCCGACGACACCGCCACCGACATCCTCTGGCAGAAGTACTCCGGTTTCGACCGGATGGCGTTCAACAACGCGTTCCGCACGAACGGCATGGTGGGCCTGGTGCCGCAGCCGACCACCACCGCTATGTTCCCGGACTGGTCGTTCCAGAAGTGCACCGTCGCCGATCTCGATCGGTTGATGGATTACGTGCTTACCCGGATGCATCCTGATGATCGCGCGTATCTGCTGGATCGGATGCGGTCGGTGGATTACAACCAGCACTGGGGTGTTTGGGGCGCGGGGGCGAAGATGCGGCCAGGTTTGAAGAACGGGTGGTCGGCTGAGCAGGGTGGCTGGGTGGTCAACTCGGTTGGGTTCGCCGGGCCGGAGGAGCGCTACACGCTTGCGATCATGAGTTCGCTAGGCGCGGACGGTGGCTACACCGAAGGTGCCGATACCGACACCAAGGTCGCCGAAATGCTCCTCAAAGGTAGGTAGTCGGGACGACACCTCGCTGGCGCTCGGCTTTCGTCCCGACTACGGAGTCCGGATGGGCACCGGGGGCGCTTCGCTTCCCCGGTGCCGCACTGCTTCGGGCTTGCCTCGCTGCGCTCGGCGTTCGCCCTGAGGTACTGGTTATTGGGCGTTCGAGCGGCGGCGCAGGGTGACGGGGGCGTCGTCGCGCGGGAAGGGGATCGTGGTGAAGCCCCAGGGCATTCGGTAGTCCGCGGGCAGGGTCCATTCGTAGGCTCGCACCATTTCGGCGATGAGGGTTTTTACCTCGAATGTTCCGAAGTGCATGCCGATGCATTTGTGTGCCCCGGCTCCGAAGGGGACCCAGGCCAGACGGTGGGATTTGTCCTCGCGCCGGTCGGGGGCGAAGCGTTCGGGGTCGAATTGTTCTGGGCGGGTCCACAGGTCGGGCAGTAGGTGGTTGACGTGGTAGGCCAGGTCGACGGGGGTGCCGGCGGGGATGTAGTGGCCGAGGATCTCGGTGTCGCGGACGGCTCGGCGGACGAAGGCGGGGACCGGGGGCATCAGGCGGAGGCTTTCCTTGATCACCAGGTCGAGGTCGCGTAGGCCGTCGAGGTCGGTGATGGTCGAGGCTTCGCCCGACGCCAGCACCTCGGCGCGGACTCGCTGCTGCCATTCGGGGTGTTTGCCCAGGTAGTAGGCGACGGCGGTGGCTGTGGTCGTGGTGGTGTCGTGGGCGGCCATGATCAGGAAGATCATGTGGTTGACGACGTCGGCGTCGCTGAAGACCTCGCCGTCCTCGCTGCGGGCATGGCACAGGCCGGAGAAGAAGTCTGGTGAGTTCCCGCGTCGTTTCTCCGGGAGCATTTCGGTGAAGTACTGCTCGAGGACCTGGCGGCCGCGTAGACCGGCCCGCCAGCGGCCGCCCGGCACCGAGTGCCGGATGGTGGCAAGGCCTGCATGTGTGCACGCGATGAAAGCATCGATGAGTTCGCGGCGCCGGGAGCCGACGTCGGCGGCCATGAATGTCTCGCCCGCGATATCCAAGGTCAGGTTCTTGATCGTCGGGTACAGGCTGACGGTCTCGCTCGCCGCATCCGCGGGCACCCATTGCCGTACCGCGGACCGTGCCGCCGGAACCAGTGCGCTCAGATGGGCTTCGAGGCGGTCGCGGGTGAACGCCTGTTGCATGATCCGCCGGTGGAACATGTGCTCGTCGAATTCGAGGAGCAGCAGACCGCGCCCGAAGAAGGGCTCGATGAAGTAGTTCCAGCCCTGGCCGAAGTCCCGGCGGCGGATGCCCAGGACCTGGTCGATCGCCTCCGGGCCGGTGACCAGCACCCGTTCGACGCCGAGCGATCGCGACATCGACACGGGGCCGTAGCGGCGGTGCCGTTCCATCATTTCCGCCGGGCCCCAGCGCAGGTATTGCAGCGCCCGGCCCAGGTACGGGAGTCCGATGTCGCCGTGTACAGCGGTGGCGTCGCTGGCGGACGGTGGGGAGGCGAGGACGCGCGGTCGCTCCGGGATACGGCGCAACACGCGGTCGATCAAATGTTCGTCCGGGATGTCGATGAGTGCGGTGTTCTCCGAGACACGACCGTCGGCCACCATGCCAAACCTCCAGGAACGAGGGTGTTCATCGTATTCTGTTCAAGCGCCCAGTGGATCGGGTTCACGCACAACCGACTACGGTTGAGCTTGGTCAGTAACCGTTCGCGGGGGACGAACCCCAGGTCTTTCGAGGAGCACCGGCGATGAGCACAGAAGCTGTCGAGAACCGTCGTCACAAGGTGGTGGTGATCGGTTCGGGCTTCGGTGGCCTGTTCGGCACCAAGCACCTCAAGCGCGCCGACGTCGACGTGACCCTGATCTCCAAGACCTCCACCCACCTGTTCCAGCCATTGCTGTACCAGGTGGCCACAGGCATCCTGTCGGTCGGCGAGATCGCCCCCGCCACCCGCTTGGTGCTGCGCAAGCAGCGCAACGCGCAGGTGCTGCTCGGCGATGTCGTCGATATCGACCTGCAGAACAAGACCGTCACCTCGAATCTGCTGAACCAGGCGACGGTCACCCCGTTCGACAGCCTGATCGTGGCGACCGGCGCACAGCAGTCCTACTTCGGCAACGACAAGTTCGCCACCTACGCGCCCGGCATGAAGACCATCGACGACGCGCTCGAACTACGCGGGCGCATCCTCGGCGCGTTCGAGGGCGCCGAGCTGGCGACCACCCAGGAGATGCGGGACCGGCTGCTCACCTTCACGGTGATCGGCGCCGGCCCGACCGGCGTCGAATTGGCCGGTCAGATCGCCGAACTCGCCGACCGCACGCTGGAAGGCACCTTCCGCAACATCGATCCGCGCGATGCCCGGGTGATCCTGGTCGAGGGCGCGGGCGCGGTGCTCGGCCCGATGGGCCCCAAGCTCGGCGGCCAGGCCCAGCGCAAGCTGGAGAAGATGGGCGTGGAGATCCAGCTCAACGCCATGGTCACCGATGTCGACGCGCACGGCGTGACGGTGAAGGATTCCGACGGGACCATCCGGCGCATCGAGTCCTCGACCAAGGTGTGGTCGGCCGGTGTGCAGGGCAGCCCGCTGGGCAAGATGCTCGCCGAGCGCTCCGAGGGCACCAAGGTCGACCGCGCCGGGCGGGTCATCGTCGAGCCCGACCTCACCATCAAGGGCCACCCCAACGTCTTCGTCGTCGGCGACCTGATGGCGGTGCCCGACGTGCCCGGTATGGCGCAGGGCGCGATCCAGGGCGCCACCTATGCGGCCAAGGCGATCAACGCCGGACTCAAGGGCGCACGGCCCGAAGACCGTAAGCCGTTCAAGTACTTCAACAAGGGCTCGATGGCGACGATCTCGCGGTTCAACGCCGTGTGCCAGGTCGGCAAGCTGGAGTTCGGCGGATTCCTCGCCTGGCTGGCCTGGCTGGGCCTGCACCTGTACTACCTGGTCGGCTACCGCAGCCGGCTGATCACCGTCATCCAGTGGTTCGTGTCCTTCCTCGGCCGCACTCGCGGCCAGATGGCGGCCACCGAGCAGTGGGTGTTCGCACGCTTGGCGCTGGAGCAGGTCAACTCCGACGAGGAAGAGGCCGACGAACTCGCGGCCGCTCTCGGGGCGCCGCCCGGCAACGGCCGGGCACCGGGCCGCGCAACCGCGGAACACCAAGCCAGCTAGGCGCTTTACCACCACGGCAACTGTTGCGGCCGGGCCGGATTCGCGAGATCAGCGAATCGGCCCGGCCGCAGTTGTTTCAGATCACCAGCAAACGCGTGGCTATACAGCGTTGGGAAATGAGCTTCTAGATCGACCAATCCGCAGCCCGAGCGGATCCGAATGTGGGACGTCGAACATGCACATCTATGAGGAAAGGCGATTGATGCCCACAGGGAAACACAGAGCTCCGGCCCCGCCGTCCAAGATCGGCCCGGTGGTCGCCGCGGGCGCGGTTCCGCTGGTGCTCGCGCTGGTCGGTTCCGGTACCGCGAACGCCGAGCCCACCGAGGCCGGCACCACACAGAACGCGCAGTGGCCCGCGGCTGATGTCCCGAATGCGGCGCCCTATGAGGGCCTCGACATCCCGGACAACACCCGCAGCTCGCTGCAGTGGTCGCGCCCGCTCCCGGACAAGCGGTACCTCGCGCCCGTGGGCGTGCTGCACCCGCCGGTCCCGGTGGCCCCCGTGCCGCCGATCGCACCGCCGCCCGGGCAGTTCCGGTTCGGTGATGTCACGCTGCCCGCGCCGGACTGGATCAACGAAGAACAGGCGATCCAGATCAACGACAACTCGGCGGTCGCCGAGGCGAATCTGGCGACGTTCCTCGATTCGGTCGGCATGGAACGCAGCCGGTCGGACCGCATCGCCGGGCAGACGGTCGGTACCGCGGCTCTCGGCGCGCTCGCGGGCGCTTCCGCCGCAGCACCGGTCGCGCTCACCTCCGCGCTCGTCGGCGGAGTCGTCGGCCTGGTGGTCGGTGCGCCGTTCGTCCCGGTCGGGATCTTCGCCGGACCGGTACTCGGTGCCGCGATGGGCGCGGCCGTGATCGCCGTTCCCGCAGCGGTGGTCGGTGCCGCGGCCGGCGGTGTGGTCGGCGCGGTCAACGCGTACAACGCACCGTCCCGGGTCGTCGGAGACTGAGCACGCTTCGCCTCCGGCAGTGTTGACAACACAAGTGGTGGGAATCCGACAACGGCGTCGGGTACCCACCTTTTGTGTTTGTGGAACATGATCGTTCGTTACCGGGCGGCTACTGCACGGCGGCAGCGGTGTTCGGCGCGCGTTCCGCGGCCAGCGTGTGGGCGATGTGGGTATACAGGCTCCCGCCCGCGGCGAGCGGAAGGAGCACGCCGTCGAGGCCGTGGGCTTCGGCGGTGCGAGCGTCCGGATAGCGGAGTTCGCTGTCGAGGGCGCGCGGTGCGGAGATGGGATCGTCGGTCGCCGAGTCGCTTCCGAGGTGCAGGCGGTGGCGCAGCAGCGGGATGTCGCCGACATCGGCGATCAGATCACCGCGCCATGCACCACTGTTCTCGCCGGTCCGGCCGATTTGGACGCGTTCCCGGATCCGGACGCGCGCGTTCGAGGCCAATCGCACCGTGCTGAGCGCGTGGTGCTGCGCGCCCCCGGCGATGATGGTCGGCTCCGGATCGAAATCCAGTTCCGCGTCTTCGCCGATCTCGAAGTGCCAGTGCGCCGACGACAACGGCGTCGCCGCACTGGGCAGCGCGATGGTCGCCGCGACCGAGCGCACCGTGAGCCGCGCGCCGGCGCCCACGACGATGCGGATGTCGAGTTCGTCGCCGCCGAGGGGGGTGGCGGCGGTGCCGATCATGTGCACCTGATCCGGCGCCGTGCGGCGGGCGCTCAGCCCGCCGACGGCGTGGATCTCCGGTAGCGACCCGACGGCCGCCACGATGCGTAACTCAGTGCGCAACTGCGGATTCGGCGGCGTGCGAGTCGGCGTGGGCGATCACCCGGAGCTGTTCGCGGACCCAGGCCAGGACCGGGGTCGCGGCCGGGTCGTCGGTGAGCGAGATGAGCGCGGTGGGGCGGTTCTCGCGGACCTTGGCGGCGTCGCGTTCCATCACGCCGAGGTCGGCGCCGACCAGCGGCGCGAGGTCGGTCTTGTTGATCACCAGCAGGTCCGAGAAGGTCACGCCGGGGCCGCCTTTGCGCGGCACCTTGTCGCCACCGGCCACGTCGACCACGAAGATCTGCACGTCGATGAGGCCGGAGGAGAAGGTCGCGGTCAGGTTGTCGCCGCCGGATTCGACCAGGATCAGGTCCAGCGGCGGGTTCGCGGCGATCAGGTCGTCGATCGCGTCCAAGTTCGCGGTGATGTCGTCGCGGATGGCGGTGTGCGGGCAGCCGCCGGTCTGCACCGCGGTGATCCGCTCGTCCGGAAGCACCGCGTGACGGCGCAGGAAGTCGGCGTCCTCGGTGGTGTAGATGTCGTTGGTCAGCACGGCGATGGATAGTTCCTCGCGCAGCTGGCGGCACAGCGCGGCCGTGAGCGCGGTCTTCCCGGAGCCGACCGGGCCGCCGATGCCGATCCGCAGCGCCTCCCCCGGCGTGCGCTGCCGCTTCGGACGATCATGGGAATAATCGTGCGGTTCGCCGTCGATCAGGTGCGGGGGCATGGTGGCAATCTCCTTCTCTCGGTGAACAATTCAGCTTGCGAACAGCGGCATGTCGCGGTGCAGGTGGCGCTCGGCGAGCACGTCCTGCAGTGGGTCCGACAGGGCTGCGAGGCCGGTGACGGCCGCTGCCGCGGTGCGGTCGCAGAGGTCGGCCAGCCGGACCGTGCACAGGGCGATGGCGGCCGGGTCGAGTGCGAGCAGGCGTTGCGCGGCGGTCGCGGCGCCGGTCAGCGTGGTGTAGACGACGACGCCCGCGATCTCCTCCGGGCTGACTTCGCAGGCCGCGCCGACCGACCCGAAGACCGTGGACAGGTGCGGCCGGGTACCCACGTCGGCCCAATCCTGTTGCGGCCACAAGGTTTTCGCCAAACGCAGCAGCCCGCGCCCCTGCGCCCGCGATGCGGTGCGCGCGGCAGGCGAAGGCGTTCGGGCATCGGCTTCGAGCTCGGCGCGCCGCACCGTGAGTTCGCCTGCGCACACGGCGGCGGCCAGTGACGCGGCCACCAACCCGGAGGTCCGGATCCGGCGGCGCAGATAGAGCTCAACTGTGCGCACGTCCCGCACCAGCCCCGACGCGACCGCTTCCTCGACTCCGCCGGAATGCACATGGCCGCCGATCGGCAGCCGCGAATCCGCGAGGGCGAATAACATCGCCAAATTTGTCGCGGAACTCTTGTGCACCGCACGATCCTATGCTCCGGCGTGTCGCGACTGCGCGCCGGTCGGACTGTGAGCCTCGTCGACCCGCTATATGGCGTGTTCCGGCCGCGGGTTCGGACTACACCCGCCCGCGGCGGAAAGCTCGTTCCATGAAGCGGGCGGCCTGGCTGCGGCTGAGGTCGGTCCAGGCCAGGAATGGCGCCTGCCACCAGGGCGCGATTTCGCGGGGGCGGGCGGTGACGGCGTGGCAGATGAGATCGGAGGCTTCGTCGACGGTGAGGCCGGGAAGATTGCTGAAGTCGGTGGGAGCGCTCATGCGGGTGTGGACCAGCGGCATGTAAATGGAGGTGGTGGTTACGCCGTCACTCGCTATTTCGGTGGCGACCGTACGTAGCCAGGTGTCGAAGGCGCCCTTCGAGGAACTGTAGGCAGACCAGCGTGGAGTGGGCGGCATGAGCACGCCCCAGGTGGACACGTTCACGATGTGGCCCTGCTTCCGGTCGCGCATGTGCGGGATCAGAGTCAGCAGCAGGCGGACCGGGCCCAGATAGTTGATGTCCATCGTGCGGGTGAAATCGTGGAAGCGGTCGTAGGATTCGTGGATCGGGCGGCGAATCGATTTGCCCGCGTTGTTGATGACGACATCGATGTGGCCGTGCTCGGTGAGCAGGTCGCGGGCGAGGGTTTCGACCGCGTCGAATTCGGTGAGGTCGGCGGGGTAGACGTGGGCCGTGCCGCCCGCGGCGCGGATATCGGCCGCCACCGCCTCCAGATCGTCCGTCGAACGCGCGACCAGCAGCACCACCGCGCCGGCCGCACCGAGTTTGCGGGCGCTGGCTTTGCCGATGCCGTGCGAGGCGCCGGTGATCAGCACGACCCGCCCGGAAACCGCGTCGCGCAGGGATTTTTCGCGCGGTCGCGTGGTCGGGTACAGCAGACGGGTGGCGACCCGTTCGGCGAGCGGTCGCCCGTTGGCAGTGGGCTGCGTCTCAGTCACTCGTCAAATGTATTGCCCCGCGCGTGTTTTTGCCGCTGATCAGTGTGCGGGGGCGTCGGAGAGGATGGTGTTCTTGCGCATCGCCACCCGGGCCACGATCGCCATCGCCAGCAGAATGACCGCGCCCACCGTGGTCGCGAGATGCATTCCGTCGACGAAGGATTCGCGGGCACTCTCGGCCAGCGCGGCGTCGTTGCCGGCCTTGTGCAAGGTTTCGCCGAGGGTCTCGGCGTAGTCGCCGCCGTTGCGGAAGACCAGCGCCGCAAGCGATCCCAGCAGCGCCAGACCGAGGGCGTTGCCGAGTTCGAAGCTGGTTTCGGAGATACCGACCGCCGAGCCCGCCCGTTCGGCCGGGACCGAGGACACCGCGACATCGGACACCAAGGTGAAGGCGAGACCGTAGCCGATGCCCGCGATGGTGGATCCCGCGATGTACCAGGCGATTCCGCCGTGCACGCCGATACCGAGCAGCATCAGGTTGCCGACCGCGGCCAGCAGTAGCGCCAGCACGAACGTCGCCCGCACGCCGATCTTGCGGGCCAGCCGGGCACCGGTCATCGAGAAGATGAACACCGCCACCGCGCTCGGGATACCGAGCAGCGCCGCGGCGAGCGGGTCGCGCCCGGTGACCGACTGCAAGTACATGCTGGTCAGGTAGCCCATGGCGGCCAGCGACATCATGCCGGTGAGGCTGGAGCCGATGGCCACGCAGAACGCGGGCCGGGTGAACAAGCGCAGGTCCAGCAGCGGTTCGGTCAAATGGGTCTGGCGCCGCACGAACAGGGTGAGCACCACCACACCGACCAGCGCCAGCACGAGGGCTTCGGCGTCGATCCCTTCCGCCGCGGCGTGTTTGACCGCGTAGATCAGCGGCAGGATGCCGCCGATGGACAGCGCGACGCTCGGCAGATCCAGCGGGCCCAGCGCACTCGAGCGATGCTCGGGCAACAGGATCGGCCCGAGGGCGAGCAACACCAGCAGCACCGGCAGGTTGATCAGAAACACCGAACCCCACCAGAAGTGGTGCAGCAGCAGTCCGCCGATGATCGGCCCGACCGCGGAGCCGCCCGCGAAGAACGCGGTCCACACACCGATCGCCGCGGCGCGCTGCCGGGCGTCGGGGAAAAGGTTGGAGATGAGCGCGAGGCTGGATGGCAGCAGGGTCGCGCCGCCGACACCCATCAGCGCGCGGGCCACGATGAGCACCGGGGCGCTCGGCGCGAGCGCGGCCAGCACCGACGCGATTCCGAACATGGCCGCACCGACCAGCAGGATCTTGCGCCGCCCGATCCGGTCGCCGAGGTTGCCCATGGTGATGAGCAGGCCGGCGATCAGGAAGCCGTAGATGTCGAGGATCCACAGCGCCTGGGTGGCGGACGGGTCCAGGTCGACCGTCAGCGTGGGCATGGCCAGGAACAACACCGAGACATCCATCGACACCAGCAGCACCGGTAGCAGCAATACCGCCAATCCGAGCCACGCCCGCCGCGTGCCGGCGGGCGACTGCACCTGTGTCATCGAAGGATTCCTCTCGCTGCTCGCGTACGGCGTACGCACGACCAAGGGTACAGTGTACGCATGCTGGTCCGGAACGAACAACGAGACATGGGATGACCGAGCCGAAACTGACCCGAGCCGCGATCGTGGACACCGCGATCACCATCGCCGACACCGAGGGCTTGGACGCCGTGTCCATGCGGCGCATCGCCGAGCGGATGGGCGTGGGCGCCATGTCGCTGTACCGGCACGTGGCCAACAAGGACGAACTGATCGCGCTGATGACCGACGAGGTCGCCCGGCGCAACCCCTACCCGCCCACCGCGGGCATGGGCTGGACCTGGCGCGACCGCGTCCGCATCGCCGCCGAGATCGATTGGGCGCTCTACCAGCAGCATCCCTGGGTGCTACTGACCTTCGCCATGCCGCGCTACAGCTTCGGCCCGCACGGGCTGGCCTGCCTGGCGTGGCTGGTCGAGGGCTTCCGCGAGCTGGGGGTCCCCCCACGGGAGGCGATGCAGATGTCGTTCTCGGTATGGAACTTCATCTCCGGCGCGACACTCCCCCACATCAGCTCGGATCTACTGGAGCGCAAGAAGATTCAACCCGAGGAAACCAACGGGCTGCGCGCCCTGCTGGAGGGGAGCCCGACCACCCCGGTGCCGGATTCGCTCGCGGATCTGATCGGGGCGGGCGTCAGCGACCTCACCCAGGAGGACCTGCTCTACGCCGGATTGTCCACGCTCTGTGACGGATTCGAGGCGCGGCTCCGGCAGTCCTAGTCGACGACCAGGGCGTAGGCGAACCCGTCCCAGCCCTTCGAACCGACGGTCTGCACCACGGTGGCGTCCAAACGCGGTTCGGCGGACAGCAATTCGACGACCTCGCGGCCGCCGCGGATCGCGGGATCGGTCGAGTTCGCGTCGGCGAGACCGCCCTGGCGGACCACGTTGTCGACGATGATCACCGAGCCGGGGCGGGTCAGCCGCAGCGCCCATCGCACGTAGTGCGGGTTGTTGACCTTGTCGGCGTCCAGGAACACCAGATCGAACGGCTCCGAATTCTCCTCGGCCAGCATCGGCAGGGTGTCCAGGGCGGCGCCGACCCGGATCTCGACCCGGTCGCCGACGCCGGCCCGGTCCAGGTTCTGCCGCGCCACCTCGGCATGCTTCGGCTCGTATTCCAGGGTCAGCACCTGCCCGGCCTTCCCGACCGCCCGGGCCAGCCACACCGTGCTGTATCCGCCGAGCGTGCCGACCTCCAGCACCCGCCGCGCCCCGGCCGATCGCGCCAGCAGGTACAGGAACTTGCCTTGGGGCGCGGACACATCGATCTCGGGGAGTCCGGCCTTCGCGTTCTCCGCCAGCACGGCGGCGGTCTCCGGGTCTCGCACCAGTTGGTCTACCAGGTAGCTGTCCACTTCAGCCCAGTCAGCACTCGTCATGAGGGCCAGTCTGCCACCGCGGCGTCACACTCGGCCGTGTCGACCAGTTGTCCCGCCCGCCCCGATGGTCGGCAACGCCAGGGGCGAGGGATCCCGGGTCCATCGGCAAACCTGTGGCATATTCGCGGCCATGCGCCTCGGAATGCTCGTTCTCGCCGCCGCACTCGCCGTCCTGCCGCTGGCGGGCTGCACCGCGGACCAGTCGACCGGCGATGCCGCGGCCAGCACCACCCCTTCGGCTACCAGCACCCCTTCCAACCCCGCGAACAAGCAATTCGAGATCGACGTCGCCGACAAGGAAGTCCCCTGCACCGGCGTAGCACCCATGCAGTGCCTCCAGGTCCGAACCGACCCGAATGCCCCTTGGGAGCTGCACTACTTCGGCATCGACGGCTTCGACTACCAGCCCGGCTACACCTACCACTTGCTCGTCGAAGAGCGGCCCTGGGTCAACCCGCCCGCCGACGCTCCCTCCCTCACCTGGCACCTCGTACGGGTGATCTCCAAACAGCCCACCTCATAACTCGCCCGCGGTTCGGTTTCCGGTCGCGCCGGGGAGGAATGGTTCATGAGTTGGGCGAATCGGTGCCGGGCGGCGGCCCGGAGTAGTACGGTGCCGAAAGCGGAACCAATGCGTCTCACTTTGGGCGCTCGATGCGGAGTGGAGCAACAGGATGAGCGGCAGGCGGAAGCTGTGGGGTTCGGCAGCGGTGGCGGCGGGGCTGTTGTATTTGGCGCCAACAGCTTCCATGCCGACGGCAATGGCCGCGCCGGCCGATGGCGGGGCGGAGTACGTGGCGCTCGGGGATTCAGGTGCGGCGACAACCGGGGTGCAGAAGTTCGATGCGAGTGCGCCGCTGATGTGTATCCGGTCGACGGCGAATACGCCGAAGCTGGTGGCCGAGGGGCTCGGGGTGCGGCTGGATGATCGGACCTGCAGTTCGGCCAAGATCAAGGATCTCAGCACCGCCCAAGGGGCCGGTGTCGCACCGCAATTCGATGCGCTCGGGCCGAACACCAAGCTGGTGACGGTGCATATCGGCGCCAACGACACGAACATGACCAAGTATGTGCTGAACTGTCACACCGCCGGCGCGCGGCCGTGCGCCGACCCGGCCTGGGATGGCGATATCGACGGCATCGCCCAGTCGTATTCCGCTGCACTGCGCCAGATTTCGGTGCTCGCGCCGAATGCGAAGGTGTTCGTCGACGGCTGGCCTTTGTATGTCCGCGACGGCGGCTGCCCCGAACTCGTCGGGCTGCGCCCCTCCGACGCCGCGACCGTGCAGCGCGCGTTCGACCGCCTCAACACCGTGGTCGCAGCCGGCGCCGCCGCCAACGGCGCGACCTACATCGACACCCGGACGCGCGCCGCGGGCCACGACATGTGCGCACCCGAGGGCGTGCGCTGGTTCGACCCGATCCTCGCCACCGAGACCCTGATCCCCTACCACCCCACCGTCACCGGCATGCGCGGTATCGCCGACATCGTCCTGGACGCCATCCGGCCCACGCGCTGATTCCCCAAGGCCCGCACGGGATTTCAGTATTGCCTCGAGCGGCCGGCGCCTGGGACGATGCTGAACCGGGTTCATTGCCCCGCCTCCTGAGATCACCACGCCCGGTTGAGCTTTCGGTCACACCCGGGTGCGGTAGGCGGGATCGGACTCCTCCCGGTGCGCGTCCACCGTGATGGCCAGGATGCGATCCAGGTCGGCCGCCAGCAGCGCGCGATCGGCGGGTGACGCCTTGAGGGTGCCGCCGTTGCGGACGACGTAGCGGCCATCCGGATAGTCCATGATGTGGAAACCACGCGACGGCGCGGGCCGATTGTCCCAGGCCGGACCCGCGTAAACCGCGACATGCACCACCGCGCCCCGCGGGCGCTCGAAGAACCGGGCGGCGAGTTTGCGCGGCGACACCGGAGCGTCGTCGTGGAAACCGCGGAACGGGCCGTCCTCGTCCAGATCGTGGCGCGACACCTCGATCCCCTCGCCGCTCCCCCGCGCCGTATTCGGCAGCTGACCCAGCACCCGGCGCGAAACCTCGTGCGCCGGGAGCATTGTCATCCGGACCTTGCCGCCGCGATCCGGGGCGTCGGTCGGCTCCTGCACCAGCAGCACCGCATGCTGATAGTGCACCGCCGCGTGCACCCGCAGCTTGTCGCGGCCCAGCTTGCCCGCGACCTCGATCCGCGCCTCCGGTTCCGCAAGGATCCGCAGCGCCCCGAACATGGACTCGTCGAAATGCTTATGCAGCGCGGCGGCTTCGGCTTTCCACGCCTTGTCATAGTCGGCGATCGTGTCCGCGGTCGACCGATACTGCAGCGGATACGGCAGTACATCCCGATCGGCCGCACGCCACAGCACCTTGAACGCCAACGGTGTGAACGTCCACTCCCGCTTGCTCATTCGCCGATCACCGGCGGAACCGTCTTCACGCGATGCTCCGGATCCAAGCCCGTCAGGATCTCGCCGTTCTCCTGGTTGATCAGATAATCCTTGGTCTGGTGTTCCTTGTCGTCGTCGCCCTGGCCGCGGGCGCCACCCATGCCGCCCATGCCCGGCATGCCGGACGTACCGGCGCGGGCCGCGGCGGCGCGATTCGCGCCCTGCGCGGCGGCAGCGGCGGTGCCCGGGGTGCCCGAGATCGTCTTTCCCGCACCGGGGTTCGCGGAGCCGGGTGTGCCGGAGCCGGGAGTGCCGGAGCCCGGGACGCCCGAACCGGGTACCCCGGAACCGGGGACACCCGAACCCGGGCTGGTTCCCGGTACACCCGTATTCAGCTTCGGGTCAGTCGATTTCGGGGTCTCGGCGACGGTCGGGACAGTGGACGCCGGGGTGGTCGGCATGTCGGTCGTGGCCGGTTTCGTCGACGGATCGTCCGAATTCTGCGGTGCGGTGCTGGGATCCGAAGACGGAGGCTGCGTGGTTTCCGGCTTTTCCTCGGCCTTCGGTTCTTCCGTGTTCTTGGGTGCCGAGGGGGCGCTGGATGGAGGCTGCGCGCCGTCGGACGACTTGGGCACCACAGGGCCTGGGATGTCGGTGTTCTGCTGCACCGGGTTGTACGGCTTGGGGACCAGCGGAACCTTGTCGTCGGCTTCCTTGACGGCCGGGTAGAAGACGTTCTTCACGATATTCGCGGCCGCGGTTTGGTACGACTCTTCCCGATGCTCGTTCAGCTTCCAGGTCGGGCCTGGGACCCAGCTGGCAATGTTGCTGGTCAGGGTGGAGTCGGGGGCTTGCTGCACATTGGGCTTGGTGAGGTCGATGGCGGAGCGGACCAGCTTCACTTTCTCCGAGACCAGTGCGACCGAATCGACGAAGGTGCTGGACTTCTTGACGTAGTCAGTGATGCCCGTAGCCGCTGAATTCGCCGCTTCGCCTTGCCATTTGGCTTCGATGGCCTTGGTCATCTCCAA
This sequence comes from Nocardia sp. XZ_19_385, assembly GCF_015355755.1. NCBI lineage: Bacteria > Bacillati > Actinomycetota > Actinomycetes > Mycobacteriales > Nocardiaceae > Nocardia > Nocardia sp. XZ_19_385. Next base: position 748,770 of record NZ_JACVEE010000003.1, on the reverse strand, counting down.
CCCGAAATTGACGAAGCCGTCGTTGAGCTGGTTACGCAGACCTTCCCAGCGGTCGTGCAGTCTCTTGACCGTGTCAGGCTCCATGGCCTGCACTCGGGCGTACAGGTCGTCCATTCCCTCCGGATTCTTATAACTGGATTCCGGCACCTTCGACCCTTGAAAGTCGAGGCCGCTACCGCTCACCAGTTCCTGAACCCTGTTGCGCGCCATCGTTGCCTCGGGACTCTCGTCCTTGCCGACATCCGGCGGACCGGACTTGCTCGACTCCCACAGCGCGGAGGCGATACCCGCAAATAGCAGACCCACTTGTCGTCCCCCCGTTCAGTTCAACAGCTTGTCTTGTTCGCCCGCGTTGACTTTGTCCTGGGCCTCGTACTTGTCGACGGAGACCTGGATGGTGTCGCGGATGAGCTCGATCACGCTGATGTGTTCCTTGAGTGCGGTATAGACGTCGCCATCACCGCCAAATGCCTTTTGCCCCAACATTTCTGCAAGTTTGTCGGCGCACTCGAAGTTTCCGAAACCGGAGACCCTCTTCATGAATTCGAGATCGTCGATCAGACCTTCGTACAGTGCGATCTGTTTGTTGCAGGCATCTCGGCAATCCTTCGCTACCGCTTGATCGAGATACAGTCGGCCAGCCTTCGCCTCACTGGCGAGATGGCTCCACCGGGTCTTCTCCTCGTTAATAGTCATGAATTGTTCCTCCGGATCAGCGCGGCACGCCCGGCATTAGGATCTCAGCCGCTGTCCCGGCGCGTTCGCACGGCGAAACCTTGTTCTTGGATGAGACTCGATTGGACACCGTTATATCAACCGTGCCTTGGGCGGTGGAGAAGAGCAGGTCGCAGATCTTATCGTCCTTGTCGAAGGTCTGCCGAAAACGCAATCCGGTGCGACCGCCGATCGTGACGTCGGCGAAGTCGGTGTTGTCAGGCTTCTTTTTGAACTCTTCAACGGTTCGGACTGTGGAAAAGACTCCCAGGTTGAAGTCGCTGTTGTTCCAGCTACATACCTTCCATCCGGGTTCCTCTACCCCCGCTACGCCCGATTCCTTCGTTGCTGGATCCACCCCGATCTGCTTCAGCGCGGCCTCCGAGATCTGCACGCACGGATCCCACAGTGCCGCCGTAGCCGCCGACGTGTCCGTGGTGGTCGGCCCAGCCTTCCCGTCGGTCTTCGACCCACACCCCGAGGCCACCAGCACTACCCCGGCCAGCGCCGCTATCGTCGCCGTCGTCCGTCGTCCCACCATGCCTCCACTCCAGGCCGTCATACTTGCCCCACAGTCTAGGACGCATCCCGGCCCGTTCCGGTTCCCCTTTGATCAGGCGAGTATGCGCTATGCCTTCGCTGCTTCGTTCTGCACCTGGTAGACGCCGAGGATCGCCTTGGTTACGTCGTCGGCGAGGGCGCCGATGGACACCAGTTCCTTGACCAGCAGCAGTAGGACGCGGGAGACCGTGAGGGTGGCGCCGGAGATGCCGAACATCGCGCGGGCGATGAGGGCGGGTGAGGCGGTGCCCGCGGAGGCGATCAGGATGGCGGCGATTTTCCACCGAGGACGTTGCGGACTCCTCGACGACGTCGGCCATTTTGAGGTTGACCTTGCTGAGCACGTCGGCCAGTGCGGCTTGCGACGCGGGCTCGGCGATCTGCTGGTCGGCCCATCCCGCCGCCACCTCCGCCACCGATCAACCCCCGCCACCCGCAACGCAGGGCACCCGCCCTACCAGCAGTTTCGCCCTGCGCTACGACAACAACCCACCCGCCCGATACGCCCTATTTCGGCGGCAGCCGATCCAAAATCTCGTGCAACAGTTTCGTGTGCTCGTCCAACGTCTTCGTGTGCGAGTCCAACGTCTTGGTATGCGAGTCCAGGGTCTTGGTATGCGAGTCCAGGGTCTGGGTATGCGAGTCCAACGTGGTCGAGTGCGCGCCGACAGTCTTCTCGAGCCGGTCCAAGGTCGTCGTATGCGCGCCCACAGTCTTCTCGAGCCGGTCCAAGCTCGTCGTATGCGCGCCCACAGTCTTCTCGAGACCGTCCAAGGTCTGCGTGTGCGCGCCGACCGACTTCTCGAGACGGTCCAAGGTCTGCGTGTGCGCGCCGAGAGTGTCCTTGATCTCGGTCGAGTCGGCATGGACGTGGCCGAACTCTTCTAACACTTTGTCGTGGTTAGCGTCCAACCGCCGACGCAACCCCGGCAGGTCGGCTTGGTCGAACTTCGTCTCGAGTGTGGTCAGTCGATCTTCAACGGATGGCATCTGTCTCCCCTTCTAGCCGATCAGGCGCAACTCGAACAGGAGAGCGACATTACCTCGATAGCCGTTGCGTATCAATGACTTTCCGGCGGTTCAGAACAAGAAGTACCGCTGTGCCATGGGGAGTTCGGTGGCGGGTTGTTCGGTCCAGACTTCGCCGTCGATGCGGACGGTGAAGGTGTCGGGGTCGACTTCGATGTGGGGCATGGCGTCGTTGTGCGGCATGTCGGCTTTGGTGACGCCGCGAACGTTCTTGACCGGCGCCAGTTTCCGGCGCAGGTTCAGGCGGTCGGCGAGGCCGTCGTCGATGGCGTGTTCGGAGACGAAGTGCAGGGAGGTGGCGGCCGCGGCGACCGGGGCGGCGCCGAACATGGGGCGCGGGAGCACCGGTTGCGGGGTGGGGATGGAGGCGTTGGCGTCGCCCATCGCGGCCCAGGCGATCATGCCGCCCTTGAGGACCGCGTGCGGGCGGACGCCGAAGAAGGCCGGTTCCCACAGCACGAGGTCGGCGAGTTTGCCGACCTCGATGGAGCCGACCTCGTGGTCGAGACCGTGCGCGACGGCGGGCGCGATCGTGTACTTCGCGATGTAGCGCTGTACGCGGGCATTGTCGGCGGCGCCGTCGCCGGGCAGGGCGCCGCGCCGCTTCTTCATGACGTGCGCGGTCTGCCAGGTGCGCATCACGACTTCACCGATGCGGCCCATGGCCTGGGAGTCGCTGCCGATCATGGAGATCGCCCCGAGGTCGTGCAGCAGGTCTTCGGCGGCGATTGTCGAAGGGCGGATACGGCTTTCGGCGAAGGCCAGGTCCTCCGGGATGGAGGCGCTGAGGTGGTGGCACACCATGAGCATGTCCAGGTGCTCGTCGAGGGTGTTGACGGTGTGCGGGCGGGTCGGGTTGGTGGAGCTGGGCAGCACGTTGAGATAGGAAGCGACAGTGATGATGTCGGGTGCGTGCCCGCCGCCCGCGCCTTCGGTGTGATAGGCGTGGATGCCGCGGCCGGCGATTGCCCCGAGCGTGTCCTCGACGAACCCGGCCTCGTTCAAGGTGTCGGAGTGCAGTGCCACCTGAACGCCGCTGGCGTCGGCCACGCGCAGGCACGCATCGATCGCGGCCGGGGTGGAACCCCAGTCCTCGTGCAATTTGAAACCCGCTGCGCCGCCGCGCAATTGCTCCCACATGGAGTCGGCGCTGACAGTGTTGCCCTTGCCGAGCAACACGATGTTCATCGGCCAGCCGTCCAGCGCCTCGAGCATCCGGGCCAGATGCCAGGAGCCGGGCGTGACGGTGGTGGCCTTGCTGCCCTCGGCCGGCCCGGTGCCGCCGCCGATGAGCGTGGTGATGCCGCCGCCGAGCGCTTCCTCCATCAGCTGCGGGCAGATGAAGTGCACGTGGCAGTCGATGGCGCCGGCGGTGACGATGCGACCATTGCCCGCGATGATCTCCGTGGACGGGCCGACGACCAGATCCGGATGCACGCCGGACATGGTGTCGGGGTTGCCCGCCTTGCCGATGGCGCAGATGCGGCCGTCGCGAATACCCAGGTCTGCCTTGATGATTCCCCAGTGATCGACGATCACGACGCCGGTGATGACGGTGTCCGGGGCGCCCTCGGCGCGCGTGGCGCGGGACTGCCCCATGGACTCGCGCAGCACCTTGCCGCCGCCGAACACGGCTTCCTCACCCGCGAGACCCGGTCCGCCGGAACGGTCTTCGGTGATCTCGATCAACAGGTCGGTGTCCGCCAAGCGAATTCGATCGCCCGTAGTGGGGCCGAACAGTTCGGCGTAGCGGGCGCGGGTCAATTCACTCATGGCCTGCCTCGGGGTTGGGGCCGCTACCCATCGAGACGGCCCGGGGGATTCGCGCTGATGCCGTAGACCTCACGGGTGCCGCCCAGCGGAACCAGCGAAACCCGCTGGGCGAGACCGGGTTCGAAGCGAACGGCGGTGCCGGCCGGAATGTCGAGGCGATGCCCGTAGGCGGCGGCGCGGTCGAATTCCAGGGCGGCGTTGGACTGCGGGAAATGCACGTGACTGCCGACCTGCACCGGCCGGTCGCCGGTGTTGACGACCTCGAGGGCGATGCGTTCGGCGCCCGCGTTCAGCTCGATAGTGCCTTCGGCACAGAGGTATTCACCGGGAATCACTGCGGCTATCCGATCGGATTGTGAACGGTGACGAGCTTGGTGCCGTCCGGGAACGTGGCCTCGACCTGCACGTCGTGGATCATCTCCGGCACACCCACCATCACGTCGGCCCGCGCGAGCACCGTGCGCCCCGAGGACATGAGTTCGGCGACCGTCCGCCCGTCGCGCGCCCCTTCGAGCACGTGATCGGTGATCAGCGCGACCGCTTCGGGATGGTTGAGCTTCAGCCCGCGGGCCTGCCTGCGCCGCGCCAGTTCGGCCGCGTAGCTGAGCAGCAGCCGCTCCTGCTCATGCGGTGACAGTCGCATCCGGGCTCCTCGCCGGTCGGAAGGGATTGGGTGACGGACATTCTGGCACGTCCGTTTCAGCTGCGCTTGGGCAGATTCGCCAGCCGCACCTGGCCGCGCGCGATCAGCCGGTCCTGTTCGTCGGTGACCACGACCTGCCACAGCTGCTGCGATCGTCCGCGATGGATCGGGGTGGCTTCGGCGCGCAGGGTGCCGTCGCTGGCGGCGCGCAGGAAGTCGGTGTTGTTGTTGACGCCGACGACGTTGCCCTGGTCGCCGTACCAGAACTGCCCGCCCGTGCTGGCCAGCGATTCGATGACGGTGCACAGCACGCCGCCGTTCTGAATACCCGCGGGCTGGTACAGGTGCGGCTTCACTACCCATTCACCACAGACCCGGTCGGGGCCGACCTCGGTGAAGCGCAAGCCGATCAGATCGGTGAAGGTGCCCTCGCTGTACTTGGTCATCATCTCAGGAGTGAGTTCGCCGATCGAGGTGGGCGCGAGCGGTTTATCGGTCATGCGGCAAAGCCTAAACCCGGCCATTTGAGACACGGCGGCGCCCATGGATACAGAGCGGCGGGCACCACCCGAAGGTGGAGCCCGCCGCGGCAAGGAACGGGGAGTCGACCGCAGCCCTCGGGACTCCCGCTCGATCCGAACGCCGAAATCGAGTATAGGTCAGGCTTACCTAAGTTGGCAAGCGTCAGGAACCACGGACGGGCTGCGCCGCACCGGCAACCCGCGTTCCTCCAGCGCCATCAGCAGACCCTGGCCGTGCCGGGCCGCCTCGACAGGGCTGGTACGGGCGAGTTCGGGCACGTAAGTGCTTGCCCCCACAATGGATTCACCGACCAGCGCCCAGAACCGGCGCGCACCCAGACCGGTACACCGCCCCAGCGCGTGCTGGATCAACGTCAGCGAGGAGGCACAGCGATGCGCCAGCCACACGTACATCGCCTGCTCGCACGGGAAGGTCACCACGCCGGGTTCGCCCGCCAGCCGATCGCCCGGCAGGACGCGAATCGTGGTGTCCACCAAGCCCGCCCAGTCGATGCCGCCGTCGTTGTCGTTGTGGATCCAGAGGTTCTCCAGCCCCGGATCCCAGGCCCGGCCCTCGGCCATCAGCAGCGCGCTCACCCGGCCGATCACCGCGTGAATCAACGCTGTCGCAACGACTTCCGCCGCGATGTCGGCGCTGATCATCTCCGCGGCGTGCCGCCGGTACATCAGCTCGATGCGGCCCTCGACCAGCCCGGCGGACAGCTGCCACCAGCGCCGCTTGCCCTGATCAGCCATGTCGGCAACGGCGTAGACACGCGGATGCTCCGGTTGCAGTGCGCGCAATCGGGTGCAGGCGCGGTCGAACGGCTGCTGCGAACGGATGGTCATGGGCTCGAGCATCGAACCTCCTCGGTGTCGGCTCCGTTGTGGGTCGACACCGAACATAGGTTAGCCTTACCAGACCTAGCAAGAGTGAGTGTGGAATCAGTCAGGAGAAGTTCGACCCAGTGACAGCCCTTGGCACGATCAGGCGACGTCGCCTTATCGGACTTCTCCTCAGCGCCGCGCTGCTCTGCATCGCGGTGCTCGCGAGCGTTGCCATCGGGACCCGGTCGCTGTCCCCCGCTGCGGTTTACGACGCTCTGCACAACGCGTTGACCTGCGCGGGCGGGCCGTTCCAGTGCCCGGCTCAGTCGACGGCGGAAGAGATCGTGCGCGAACTCCGGCTGCCCCGCACCGCGCTCGCGCTGGTCTGTGGAATGGCGCTGGGCATCACCGGCGCGCTGATCCAGGGTTACACCCGTAATCCGCTCTCCGACGCGGGGTTGCTCGGATTGAACTCGGGCGCGGCCTTTCTCGCAGCGCTGAGCATCTACGTGTTCAGCTTCACCGCTCCGCAGCAGTACATCGCGTTCGCGTTCGCGGGGGCGCTGCTCGCCGGCCTGGTGGTCTTCGGGGCGGCGTCCCTGGGCGGCGGCAAGGCCGGTCCGCTCAGCCTGGTGCTGGCCGGAGCGGCCGTGGCGGCGTTCCTGCAGGCCATGACGAATGCCGTTGTGCTGCTGGATCCCGCGGCGCTGGACACCTACCGATTCTGGGTGGTCGGCGATGTCGCCGGGCGCGATGCCCAGGTGTTCTGGCAGGTGCTGCCGTTCCTGGTGATCGGGTTGGTGCTGGCGGTCGCCGCCGGGCCGGGGCTGAATCTGCTGACCCTCGGTGACGAGGTGGCGCGCGGGCTCGGCGTGCACATCGGGCGCAGCCGGGCGCTGGGGCTCACGGCGGTCGTGTTGCTGTGTGGCGCGGCTACTGCCGCGGTGGGGCCGATCATCTTCCTCGGGCTGGTCGTGCCGCATCTCGCGCGCATGGTCACCGGGCCAGATTTCCGCTGGCTGATTCCTTATTCCGGGCTGTTCGGCGGGCTGTTGTTACTGGTCGCCGATACCGCGGGGCGGGTCGTCAACCGGCCGGGCGAGCTCCAGGTCGGCGTTATGCTCGCGGCTATCGGGGCACCATTCTTCATCGCGTATGTGCGCCGGCGGAAGTTGGTGAGCCTGTGAGCGATTCACGTGTAGGCGTGGATCCCGGCGTTCGCCGGGGTGACGGGGAGATCCGGCGGGATCGCGCGGAGATCAAGCGGGATCGCGCGGAGATCAAGCGGGATCGCGCGGAGATCAAGCGGGATCGCGGGAAGATCAAGCGGGATGGCGGGAAGATCGGGCGGGTAGACGGCGCGACTCTGGAACGGGTTCGGCCCGCGATGCGCCTGGGCCCGATGTCGCTGGTGTGGCGGCCGGGGATGGTCCTGATCGTCGTGATCTTGGCGGTCGTGCTGTTTGCCGCGTTCTGCTGGGATGTGGCGCAAGGTGATTCGCAGATCCCGCTGAGCCGGGTGCTGGACGTGCTCACCGGCGGCGGAACGCGTTCGCAGCGGTTCATCATCTTGGATTCGCGTCTGCCGCGCGCGCTCACCGCGGTGCTCGTCGGGGCGGCGCTGGGGATTTCGGGCGCGATCACGCAATCGATTCTGCATAATCCGCTGGCCAGCCCGGACATGCTCGGTATCACCACCGGGGCAAGTGTCGGTGCGGTCGCCGTGATCGTGGGGACCGGCGCGACAACGGGTTTCGCGGCCACCGTCGGTGCGCCGCTGGCGGCGCTCGTCTGCGGTCTGCTCACCGCGGCGGTGATCTATCTGCTCGCCTGGGGACGCAGTCGCACCGGCGAAAGTGGCGCCACCGGTTTGCGGCTGGTGCTCATCGGCATCGGCGTGAACGCGGTCATGGTCGCCGCACTGAGCTGGCTGGTGGCCCGCGCGTCCCTGCTGGACGCGATGCGGGCGCAGCAGTGGCTGACCGGGTCGCTCAACGCCGTCGACAAGGCGAAGCTGGTGCCGACCGCGCTCGCGCTGGCGCTTGTTGTTGTGGTGGCGGTAGTTTCGGCCCGTACCTTGGCGGCGCTGCGGCTCGGCACCGAGACCACCCGGATGCTCGGTGTGCGGATCCAATCCCAGCAGGCGCTGCTGATCGGTGCGGCCGTGGTCGCGGCCTCGGTGGCGACCGCCGCGGTCGGGCCGATCGCGTTCGTGGCGCTGGCCGCCCCGCAGATCGCGCGGCGCCTGTTACGTACTCCCGGCGAACCGCTCATCGGCTCGGCGCTCGTCGGCGCCATCGGTGTGGTGGGCGCGGATGTGGCGGCCCGGACGCTGTTTCCCGTCGATCTGCCCGCCGGCATCGTCACCGCTGCCTGTGGTGGACCGTTCCTGTTGTATCTGCTCGTGCGTATGAACCGGAAGGCGACCCTGTCATGACCACCGCGAACGCCGCTCACCGACTAGCCGCCGAGGATGTCACCCTCGGCTATGGCGACAGCGTCATCGTCGACGGGCTCACCCTCGAGATCGCCCCCGCCGTCGTCACCACCGTCATCGGGCCCAACGGCTGCGGCAAGTCGACGCTGCTGCGCTCGCTGGGCCGGCTGCTCAAGCCGCATCAGGGCCGGGTCGTGCTGGACGGCAAGGCGATCTCGTCGATGAAGACCAAGGATGTGGCGCGCGTCGTCGGCATGCTGCCGCAGACCCCGGTCGCGCCCGAGGGCCTGACCGTCGGCGATCTCGTGGCCCGCGGCCGGCATCCGCATCAGTCCTGGATCCGGCAGTGGTCGGCGACCGACGAGGCCGAGGTGCTGCTCGCGCTCGAACAGACCGGCATCGCCGATCTCGCCGACCGGCCGCTCGACGAACTCTCCGGCGGTCAGCGCCAGCGGGCCTGGATCTCGATGGCGCTGGCGCAGGGCACCGACATCCTGTTGCTCGACGAGCCGACCACCTACCTCGACCTCGCGCACTCGATCGAAGTGCTCGATCTGGTCGACCGCCTGCACGACGACATGGGCCGCACCGTGGTGATGGTGCTGCACGACCTGAATCTGGCCATCCGCTACAGCGATCAGTTGATCGTCATGCGGTCGGGGCAGATCATCGCGCAGGGCCCGCCCGCCGACATCATCAGTGCCGAGTTGTTGCGGGAGGTGTTCGGGCTCAGCGCGACGGTGCTCGAGGATCCGGTCTCCGGGCGCCCGATGATCGTGCCGATCGGTACCCGCCATGTTTTGGCGTCCACGACCACTAAGTAATACAGTCTTGCTCCGGCTATGACGAATCCCACACAGCAATCAGGCAGTTACGACATCGTGTAGTACGCAATTGTGTCGTTGAGTCCGTAAACTTGTGGGATGGCAGGACTTGGTGAACTCGAGAAAGCGGTCATGGACCAGCTGTGGTCCAGCGACGAACCGCAAACGGTACGGCAGGTGCACGAGGCATTGGCCGCACGTCGTGAGCTCGCCTACACCACGATCATGACGGTGCTGCAGCGTCTGGCGAAGAAGAATCTGGTGGTTCAGCGCCGCGACGACCGGGCCCATCGGTACGCCCCGGTGCACACCCGCGACGAGCTCGTGGCGAGCCTGATGTTCGACGCGCTGCAGCAGGCCGAGGAAAAGGGCAGCCGCGCAGCAGCACTCGTGCACTTCGTTGAGCAGGTCGGACGTGACGAAGCCGACGCCCTGCGTGAAGCACTCGCTAAGCTCGAAGACAACGAGGGGAAGTAGACTCCTCGCGTCCAGGCCCCACAACGCAGTGAGCTGAGTCGATGAACGCAACCGCGCCGGTATTCGCCGGACTCGCATTGCTTCTCGCGGGGCCTGCTCCAGCTCTGCTGAGTCGCTCGACCTGGCCCTACCGGGTTCCACGCGCGGCGCTCGTGTTGTGGCAGGCCATCGCGCTGGCCG